>SOKA01000088.1 GCA_004376105.1 Dehalococcoidia bacterium | reverse complement strand
GGTATAGGTGGAACACTTCTTTATTTAACCGGTCGTGGCGGGCGCAGATTTTTCCCATGGAGTAACGTTTTTGCTTTTGATACCAATTCTTCTAGTGATGCTCCCCCTTTCCTAATATCTCGACTGCTAAGGCGGGCACGAATACCTCAAATCATGGCTATAGCCCGGCGGAGAGGTTCGTTAGTTGTTTTTTTAATGTCAGCGGCAATCAACCCCTTTTTTGTTCCTATGGCTATTGGTATGGGGACACTCCGTTTCCGTGCGTGGAAATTCTTCCTTGCGTGCTGGGCAGGCCAGACAGTTAAGAGTATAGGCATTGCCTATTTTGGTTATCTGGGCTTGGGAACTTTCCTTCGCTGGTTAGAGATAGTTTAAGGAGGCTCAGCAACCCAGGTGTTTATATGAGGCTCGTTACTGATTGGAATAGATATCATAAGCGTGCCCGAATTAGTCAGAGATTTTTATGGGTCATTTGGAAAGCTTATTGGGATCTGTTACGCGGAATTCGTTTCAAAGAGCCTATTAAAATAATTGAGCTGGGCTGTGGCACAGCCTATAATACCTTACAAATGACTAAATTGTTTCAGGTTGATAAAGTAACCCTTGTGGATTTCAATCCTAATGTATTGGATGCTGCCCAAAAAAGGCTCTCTTGCCTTAATTGCGAAAAGGAATTCCTGCTACGAGATTTATTTAACCTTGATTTAGGTGAGAAATATGATATAGTTCACTCCCAAGGACTTCTGGAGCATTACCCCCTTGAGCAAAAGAGAAAGCTGATTCGTTTACATAGAGACCTTCTAACCGCAGACGGGATTACCATAATCTTAGTTCCTACTCCAAGTCTAGCCTATAGATTATGGAGAGGGACTCTTGAGAGGCTGCATCTGTGGATCTACCCTGATGAGACAGCCATTTCCGAAGAGGAATTTAGCGCCGAGTTGAAGTATAGCGGTTTGCAAATCTTAAAAATGAAGAAGTGTCACTTAATCGAGCTCGGTGCCGTATGTAGGAGAGGGGTCAGCACAAACTAGAGACGGTGTTGCAATTGCTCATGGTTGGGAGAGGAAATTGAGTCGATGCCTGAAAATGTGGGGATACCGTGAATGGAATGACTACCAAGAATAGAGTTGGAAACAAAGGTGTGTCCTCCTTTACTGACATGCCTCATGCGGAGACTCTTCTGCCAAGGGTGGGTACCTATAAGATGATACATAATTTCAACCCCGCCCTTTTTAGAGTCCTTTTAAAGTATCTCAAACCCAAAAAGGGAGAAGAAATTCTAGACCTAGGCTGTAGTCGAGGTTTCTATGTTAGAGAATTAGAGAATTATACTGAGGGTGTGATAGGGGTTGATATAAGCGAAAGTTCCTTGAAAGAGGCTGTTACCCAGAAGGTAAGATACGGTGATATTACCAACCTAAATTTCGAAGCCAACAGTTTTGATAAAATCTATTCACTACATACTATTGAACATGTGCCAAATTTAAAGCAGTTCTTTTCGGAAATAGCCAGAGTTTTGAAGTCTGGAGGAATAGCTGTTATTGTTTATCCTTGGGAACCGATCAGAGGGATTCAAGCTATAGTAGCCGCTCTAGGACAATACAAAAATCCTTTTATGGCCAGAAAAATACATCTACATAGATTAACTCCTAAAAGGATTCAACAACTTATTGAAGGTATTTCTCTTTCTCATATTGAAAGTAAGCTTGTTTTGGCCCTCGGCCTTCAGTATATGACGGTGCTATCAAAGAAAAACTAAGCCGGGCTCATTTATTTTATGAATTCATCTCACGTTCGGGTTAGCTTTCCTCAATGGTTATCCGTATTATCTTATCCCCTTCAAAATCTGGTTTCTGGGTCAGCGGGTCTCTGGGAGTAAGTTTTTCGAGGACATCCATTCCCTCTATTAGCTGGCCGAAGACAGCGTGTTTGCCATCAAGGGAATGCTGTGGAGTATAGGTAATGAAAAACTGGCAACCATTGGTATTGGTATTGGGTCCAGCATTGGCCATAGACAGAGCGCCAGCAACATGGGTGTGCTCAGTAAATTCATCAGCAAAATAGTAACCAGGATTACCTGTTCCCGTTCCAGTAGGGTCTCCCCCTTGAGCCATAAAGCCTGGTATCACCCGATGGAATGTGGTGCCATCGTAGAATCCCTCACCGGCGAGGAAGACGAAGTTGTTGACTGTTATTGGGACATCACTGGCGAATAACTCCAGAACTATATTTCCTTTCTCGGTTTCGATGGTGGCTGTGTATTGCTTGTTGACATCAATTGTCATCGGTGGTGGTGTTGAGTAGGTTTTGGGCTTTGGTGCCGGTGCTTGGCTAGTGCACGATGCTGAGAGGAGTGTGCCCAGAGCGAGGATAATGATGGCTATTTTGGACAGACCATTAAGTTTCATTATTGCATCTCCGCGAATTTTTGCTTAATATTGTAACCTATCTACCAGCGATGAGCAATTGCCAGTGGTGGGGTTCGTTTATGAAAGGCAGTCTGAAGGAGCGTCGGTCTGGGCTTGCATTACCTTGCATTTTTTGCTAAATTAAATAGTGAAAGGGGCTGTAGTTCAATCGGGAGAACGTTTGACTGGCAGTCAAAAGGTAGGGGGTTCGAATCCCCCCAGCTCCACCAATGGATTTATTGATAAGGCTGCTCTTCGCTGTCGTCATTTTGGGGCGGAGGGCTTTTATTTAGGCGGGGAAGGTAAATGGTAGTTAAATATAACCCTCAGGAAATAGAAAAAAAGTGGCAGCAGAAGTGGGCTGAGGATAGGCTGTATGAGGTTACTGAGGACAATACCAAGCCCAAGTGGTATGCGTTGACTATGTTCCCCTATACCTCTGGCGACCTTCATATCGGGCACTGGTATGCCCTGGCTCCGTCTGATGCTCATGCCCGGTTTAAGCGGATGCAGGGCTATAACGTGCTTCACCCTATGGGGTTTGATGCCTTTGGGCTACCTGCCGAGAATGCAGCTATCAGCCGGGGTATTCACCCTTTCACCTGGACGATGCAAAACATAGACAATATGCGTCATCAGCTAAGGAGCATTGGTGCTATCTATGACTGGAACCGTGAAGTGAACACCTGCCAGCCTGAGTATTATAAGTGGACACAGTGGTTCTTTTTGAAGCTGTATCAGGCGGGTCTAGCTTATCGGGGCAAAGCCCCAGTTAACTGGTGCCCTCGCTGTCAGACAGTGCTGGCTAATGAACAGGTGGTGGCTGGAGGCTTCTGTGAGCGCTGTGGGGCAGCGGTTATTAGGCGAGATCTGGAGCAGTGGTTCTTCCATATCACCAAGTATGCCGATGAGCTTATGCAGCATAATGGCATTGACTGGCCAGAGCGGATAAAGACAATGCAGAGGAACTGGGTGGGTAAGAGCGTAGGCACTGAGCTTTCCTTTGCCCTTGACTACCTTGGGGTAGAGGAAAAGGAGATTCGGGTATTTACTACCCGCCCTGATACTATCTTTGGGGTTACCTTTATGGTTCTGGCTCCAGAGCACCCGCTGGTAGTTAGGCTAACCTCGCCGGAGAAAAAGGCTGAGGTTGATGACTACATTGCTCGGGTGCGACGGCGGAGTGAGATTGAGCGGCAATCGACAGAGAGGGAAAAGGACGGGGTGTTTATTGGGGCTTATGCCGTAAATAGGCTTAATGCTGAATCAGTGCCTATCTGGATTGCTGACTATGTGTTGATGAGCTATGGCACTGGGGCAGTAATGGGGGTGCCGGCTCATGATGAGCGTGATTTTGCTTTTGCCAAAAAGTATGACTTGCCCATAAAGGTGGTAATAGCTCCGCCGGGGTGGCAGGGAGGGGAGTTGGAGACGGCATATACTGAACCAGGCACTATGGTGAACTCAGGGCAGTTTAACGGGCTCCCCAGCCAGCAGGGTATGGAAGCTGTTTCTGATTTTCTAGAAGAGAAGGGCTGGGGGAAGCGAGCTATAACCTATCGGCTTCGCGATTGGCTTATTTCCCGCCAGCGTTACTGGGGAGCACCAATACCTATAATTTATTGCCCTAACTGTGGTGTTGTCCCTGTCCCCGAGCAGGACCTACCGGTATTATTGCCTGAGAATGCTGAGTTTAAGCCTACCGGTGAATCCCCTTTGAAGTATTGTGAGCAGTTTGTCAATACTACCTGCCCGCAGTGCTCATCCCCAGCTAAGCGGGAAACTGATACTATGGATACCTTTATGTGCTCCTCGTGGTATTTTTTGCGTTATGCCAGCCCCCATTGTGATACTGCTCCTTTTGGTGCTGATGAGCTAAAGTATTGGCTACCAGTAGACCTGTATACCGGTGGTGCCGAGCATGCTGTTATGCATCTATTCTATGCCCGCTTCTTTATTAAGGCGCTTCGGGATATGGGGCTGGTTGACTTTGGTGAGCCGTTCAGCCGCTTGTTTAATCAGGGGGTTATTATTGTTGGGCGTCAGAAGATGAGTAAGTCGCGGGGCAATGTAATTATTCCCGATGAGTATGTTTCTGAGTTGGGGGCTGATGCTGTACGTGCCTACCTTATGTTTGTCGCACCCTGGGAGCAGGGTGGAGGGTGGGATGATAGCGGCATTAGTGGCATAAGCCGCTGGCTTAACCGAGTATGGAACTTGGTGCTGAAGGGATATAGCTGCAGTGAGGCGGTTAGTTCCGCTATCAGGCAGAAGGCAGAACGGGAGCTATCTCGTATTACTCACCAGACTATCAGGAAGGTAACTAATGACCTAGAAAAGCTGCGATTTAATACTATGATAGCGGCACTCATGGAGTTCACCAACTACTTAGCTAAGGTAAGAGAAACGGGGGTTGTTATTGATTCGGCTTGGAGAGGGTCTATAGATAGCCTACTCTTGCTTCTAGCGCCAACAGCCCCTCATCTGGCAGAGGAGTTGTGGCAGAGGATAGGGCACGACTATAGCATTCATAATCAAAGCTGGCCCCGGTGGGATGAGGAGCTGACTAAGGATGAGGAGATTACCTTGGTGATTCAGGTCAATGGCAAGCTGCGTGACCGCATTGCTGTTCCGGTATCTATCACTGAGGCTGAAGCCAGGCAGCTTGCATTAGAAAGGCAGCGGGTGAAGGCTTACTTGGCGAGCAAAGAGGTTGTCAAAATAATATATGTCCCGGGCAGACTGGTAAATTTTGTAGTCCGTTGAAGGTGAGGCAAAATGAAGATTGCATTCATTGGCGGTGGGGTTATGGGGGAGGCGATGTTGTCAGCTATTTTGGATAAGGGACTGAGCTCGCCGCAGGCTATCTCGGTTAGCGATATTGATGAAACTCGCCGTCAGCATCTTGAGCAGAAATATGGCGTGGCGGTGACGAGTGATAATCGTCAGGCTATAAATAGAGGCGATGTAGTGGTTCTGGCGATTAAACCTCAGAATCTAGCTGGAGTAATGGCTGAGCTTAATGGTCAGCTTAAGTCAGCTCAACTGGTATTATCCATCATTGCCGGGGCCAGAATTAACACTTTGTGTCTCGGACTAAACCACAATTGTGTAGTTCGGGCTATGCCTAATACACCAGCCCAGATTGGTGAGGGCATAAGTGTGTGGACAGCTACTGCTGAGGTAACCGAGCAGCAAAAGGGGTGGGCAGGCTCTGTTCTCGGTGCTATGGGCAAGGAGATTTACGTTGATGATGAGAAGTATATTGATATGGCGACGGCAGTGAGTGGTAGCGGTCCGGCTTATATTTTTCTTTTTGTAGAGTCGCTGGTTGAGGCGGCAGTGCATATTGGTCTGCCTCGTGATATGGCGCAGGAGCTAGTATTGCAGACATTACTGGGTTCGGGGCACTTTCTTCAGAAGTCGGGCAAGGAGCCTTTGGAGCTACGAAGAATGGTCACCTCCCCCGGTGGCACCACCGCTGAGGCTCTGCTTCAGTTGGAAAAAGGAAAGTTCACCGAGCTAGTTAAGCAGGCAGTTGAGGCTGCCTATGATAAAACCAAAAGGTTAGGTGAGTAGTAGCCCTCAATTTTTTTCTTCCTACCCCCGTAGTAGATTTATTTCCTAGTTATTTACAATTTTTCTTAAAAGTAATATAATTGGGAATAGTTAGATATTTATTACTATTTGGTAAGGAGGCATGATGGACATCAAACATGTCTGGGGCGAGCATAAATTCTTTGGCTCAATGACGGTTGGTCCCAGGGGACAGGTGGTTATACCGGCTAGTGCCCGCAAGGAGCTAGGTATAGATACTGGAGCTACACTCCTGGCTTTCAAAGCCTTTCGTGACCAAGGATTAGTATTAATTAAAGCCGGTGCTATGGAGCAGGTGTTAAGCAGGATGAGTGAACGGCTGGCCCACTTCGAGAAGCTAGTGAAGGATTATAAGTCAAAAGCAGCCAAGGGAGAGAAAGGGGAATAGTTAGGTGAAAAGCTGGAAAATTGTAGTTATTTTACTATTGTGCCTGACTTTAGCTGGCGCTGTGGCTTGTATGCCATTTAGAGGTGGAGGTGATGAAGAAGAGAGTACCAGCCAACTGGTTGAGGTGGTGCGGGGCAATTTAACCGTTAGCGTTAGTGGCGCTGGTAATATAGCGGTGGCTAATGAGGAGAATCTAACCTTTGAGAGTAGCAGCGGTAAGGTAAACAAGATATGGGTTGAGGTGGGTGATGAGGTCAGTGAAGGTCAGTTGTTAGCTGTGTTAGCCCCGCTTGATACTGAGGCTCTGGAGCTGGCTTTGACCCGGGCACAGGTAGCTCTGGCGACAGCGGAATACAATCTAGATAAAACTAAAATATATACTGATGAAGAAATTGAGGAGAAAGAAGACGAAATAGATGAAGCTGAGGATTATGTTGATTTTGCTGAAGACATGCGGGCACAAGCTCAACGGGAAGGAGATGCTGTGGAAAGTGTGTATTGGCGAAGAGAAGTATATCAAGCTCAAGCAGATTTAGAAGCTCTTGAAGACGAGTTAGTGGCAATGTTAGCTCCTTCCGATGAGGATGAGATAAAACTAATGGAAATGGAGGTAGATGCGGCTAAGCAAGCTGTGGATGAAGCCCAAAGGCAGCTAGACATAGAAACTATCACGGCTCCGTGGGATGGAGTAGTAGCTGATGTTGGTGCTAAGGTGGGAGATACTTTCTATTCTTCTGCCGCCGCTGGTACTGTGATAGTTCGTTTAATTGACCTTACCAGTATGGAACTAAATGTGGATTTAGATGAGATAGATATTCCCGGCATAGGCCGGGAACAAAGAGCCATTGTTGAAATTGATGCCTTGCCCGATGTCCAGCTTGAGGGTAGGGTTATCTCCGTTTCTCCGGTGCCGACAGTAGAGGCTGGCGTAGTCCTATATAATGTTAAAATTGACTTTGATGTTCCACAGGACTCCAACCTAAAAGTTGGTATGAGTGCTACGGCTGATATTATAATTAATGAGCGAAGTAGTGTTTTGCTGGTGCCCGACCGGGCTATTAAGCAGGATAGGCAGGGCAATCCAATAGTTTTGGTTATGGTTGATGAACAGATTGAAGCGAGGCCGGTAGTTATCGGTATAAGCGACGGTTTTCAGACCGAGATTGTAGGCGGGCTTAGTGAAGGAGAGACGGTAGTGTTAGAAATGGGGGCTGGAGTCCAGCCATCACCTGAACCAGCAGGCAGACCAGGGGTTATTCCATTTATGCCAGGGCCGCACCCAGGCCCTACTCCAGAAAGATGAAGCCCAACTAGACTAACCACAATGGAAGAGGATTATGATTGAGCTAGAAGGTATTACCAAGGTTTACCGCATGGGGGAGGTAGAAGTCAATGCCCTGAGGGGGATAACTCTGTCTATCACTAAGGGAGAGATGGTGGCTATTATCGGTGCCTCGGGCTCAGGTAAATCAACCCTGCTAAATATAATAGGCTGCCTGGATAGACCTACTTCGGGTAAATACATCTTTGACGGGGCTGACGTTAGTCAGCTTAGTGATAACCAGCTAGCTGGGATGAGAAATAGGAAGTTTGGTTTTGTCTTCCAGGAGTATAACCTTTTATCCCGTGTCACTGCCTTATCTAATGTAGAGCTTCCCCTTATCTATGGCGGTAGTGGTCACAGGCACAAGGGGGCTATGGAAGCACTGGAGAGGGTAGGGTTGGGGGCGAGGGCTGAGCATAAACCCACCGAGTTATCAGGTGGTGAGCAGCAGCGGGTAGCCATCGCCCGGGCACTGGTCAATAATCCAGCCCTCATTCTGGCTGATGAGCCTACTGGCAATCTTGATAGTAAGACCACTAATGAGATTATATCTATTTTTCGGCAGCTTAATCAAGAGGGCATAACCGTAATCATAGTTACCCATGAGGCAGATATAGCCTCTCAAACCCAGCGCATCATTCGCCTTCATGACGGGGAGATTATCAGCCAGTGAAGCTTATAGACTTTTTGGTTACTGCTCTAAAATCACTGTCGACTAATAAACTGCGTTCCTCATTAACCATGCTGGGCATGATAATCGGGGTGGGGGCAGTAATAGGACTGATGTCGGTAGGTAGAGGCGCCCAAGCCATGGTTACCTCTACCTTTGAACAGATGGGTACCAATGCTATCTATGTTATCCCTAGTTCGCCGGGTGCAGGGGTAGCTGGGATAGGTATGGGTGCTCCTACCCTTAGTTTGGATGATGCTGAGGCTCTGGCTAATCCCGCTTATGTTCCTTCGGCAGTAGCCGTAGCCCCGATAAGTACTAACTATGCTGAAGTGATAGCTGGTAACGAAAGTGCCGTTACATCAATAACTGGTACTACTCCCGAATATCAGGGTGCGTTAAATTATTCTCTAGCCTCGGGTCAATTCATTTCCGAGAGGAATGTGTCCCATAGAGATACGGTAGCGGTGCTTGGGGATAAAGTGGCTGAAGACCTGTTTGGTTCGGACGACCCTTTAGGACAAAAGGTTAAGATAAAGGAGCGTCGGTTTACTGTTATCGGGGTTCTGGAGGCTAAGGGTGGGGCGTTTATGGGAGTTAGCCAGGACGAGCTGGTTGTGGTACCAATAACCACCTTTCAGACCCGACTATTTACCCAGCGCACGGCTGGGGGTGGAGATGCTGTTCAGTCAATTGTGGTTCAGGTAGCCAGTGCCGAGGCGATTGATGGCGCCATTTACGATATTGAGGATGTTTTGAGGAAGCGCCATCGGTTAGCCCCTGATGAGGAGAATGATTTTGCCGTCATCAGTCAGGAGCAGATAATCGGTATGCTGCAGCAGGTAATCGGGGTATTTACCATATTTCTGGGGGCTATTGCTGGTATTTCCCTACTCGTTGCTGGTATAGGTATTATGAACATTATGCTGGTTTCGGTAACCGAGCGCACTAGGGAGATAGGCATTCGTAAGGCGGTAGGAGCTAAACGGAGGGACATTTTAGGCCAATTCCTGATGGAAGCGGCGATACTTAGCCTAACTGGGGGTGGCATAGGCATAGCTGGTGGCTGGGTTATGTCACGCCTTATTTCTCGAATAGATATCGGCGGGCAGGCGATACCGTCTGTGGTATCGCCAGATATTATAATTTTGGCTATATCGGTCTCCGTTTTTATTGGTCTTGTTTCTGGGATATACCCGGCGCTGAGGGCAGCCAGACTAAATCCCATTGATGCTCTCCACTATGGATGACCCAAATAGGGTAGATTGAAGGGGCAAAGCCCCTTCAAAACCAATACTTCCCCCTCTCCTTTGAAGGAGAGGGGGATTAAGGGGGTGAGGTAGATAAACAATCGCTATGAATTGGCTTGATATAGTTATAATGGTAGCTATAGGTATTGCTACCTTCATTGGGCTGAAGAAGGGAATTATAAAGGCGGTATTAACCCTAGCTGGCTTAATAGTTGGTATAGTCCTGGCCGGGCGTTACTATACTCCCTTTTCCGAGCAGCTAGCATTCATTCCCCAGGCTGGCTTGGCTAAAGTTGCTGCCTTTGCCATCATATTTATTGGGGTGATGGTAATTGCTACTGTGCTTGCCCGCTTGCTGAAGCGGGCAGCTTCGGCGATAATGCTGGGTTGGGCCAATCGTCTTGGTGGCGGTATTTTAGGTTTTGTGCTAGGAGCTATATTTTGTGGTGCCTTTTTAGCTATGTGGGTCAAATTTCTGGGTATGACGGGAGCTATTGCTGAATCAACCATAGTTCCTATTTTATTAGACCGCTTCCCTAGGGTGCTGGCTCTGCTTCCTGAGGAGTTTGATGCAATACGCGCTTTCTTTCAATAGCTGGTTATACAGCCCTAATAGGTTTCTGGGGCAGGCTCCTCGCCCGGGTGTAACCTACGCCACTTGTCAAGCAATTGCTCCCGACTTTCCACATGGTCTGGGTCAGGTATGCAGCAATTATCTATTGGGCAAACCTCGGCACACTGGGGTGATTCATGACTGCCAACACACTCGGTGCACTTATCAGGGTCAATCACATAGATTGTCTCCCCCTCGCTAATTGCCTCATTTAGGCATTCAGGTTCACAGGCTCCACAGCTAATACACTCGTCCGTAATTTTGTATGCCATGTATCCCTCCTCACTTTATTCCCTTAGGGAATTAGTTTGTTTTGGTGTAATGCTCCGTGTTTGTGAACAGTGTCTACATTTTGCTATGAACCTTCTTTCTTAGAGCTACAGCCACGTGTTTAGGGACAAGGTCATCAACGATAGCGCCCAGGCTGGCTGCTTCCTTGAGCAGGCTGGAGCTAAGGAACTGATATTTCAGGTCTGACATTAGACAAACTAATTCTATCTCGGGGGACAACTTTTTGTTCATCATTGCCAAATCGAATTCCCTCTCAAAGTCGGCGCTCATTCTCAGCCCGCGCACTATAGCTTGTGCCTTTACCTTCTTAGCAAACTCAACAGTCAGCCCGGTAAAAACTCTTACCTCAACATTGGGCAGAGTGGCTGTTGCTTGCCTTGCCAGTTCTGCCCTTTCTTCAGTAGTGAAGAGAAGACGTTTGTCCGGGGTATCATAGACCCCGATAATTAGCTTTTCAAAGAGCTTGGCTGCTCTGGTAATAATATCAAGGTGGCCGTTGGTTATTGGATCGAAGCTGCCTGGGTAGATAGCAATGGTCAAGGCTTGCTCTCCTTTTGGTATATTGCAATGCAACTATCCCCGTGGCGGCGCTCTTTAATGAGATTTAATGTAGCATAGGTTGAATCTAAGGGAAGGTGTGGGGAATGTGTTACCACTACAATTGAGTTTGTCCCCACCAGTTTAGAGGTTGCCAGTCGTGTTACTAGGTTGCCTATAGACGAGTTAGAATAGGGCGGGTCCATTAGTATAATGCTATACTCCTTATCAAGGAAGCAAAGTGCTTTGGCTACACTGCAGCAATAAATATGAGCCTGTGCTGCCAGCCTTGTCTTTTCTAAGTTTTGCTTAATTATATCACAACATCGTGGCTCATGCTCAACAAAGTCAACCCAGTCTGCGCCACGGCTTAAAGCCTCAATGCCCAAGGCTCCGCTACCAGCGAATAAATCAAGCACCTTCGTCCAGTCGCTGGTAGTAG
>SOKA01000013.1 GCA_004376105.1 Dehalococcoidia bacterium | reverse complement strand
TCTCTTTAAAGGTAGGCACCCGCAGCAGCCAGCTCAATGGAGTAACCATACTAAGTAGAGTATGTAATTCCATAACCTCAGGGACGTGAGACTGAACAAAAAGAATGCTTTTCCTGGGGTCAAGACCAGCCGCCAGCCAGTCAAGCATCATCTCATGGATATTCTTTTGCAGCGAACTGGTGTCCTCCAGCGAGGTCAGGGCATGGACATCAACTATACAATAGATACAAGCATACTCATCCTGGAGGTTCACATAATTCTGTATGGCCCCGAGATAGTTTCCTAGGTGCTGTCTCCCTGTAGGACGAGCCCCAGAAAAAACACGACGCTTCATCTAAGCTTCCTCAATTAAAAATTGCAATAATTTCCCCTTACATCTTCTCTGGGGCTGTCATCCCCATAAGGTTAAGGGTCTTAGCTAGCACCAGCTTGGCTGCTGCCACTAGCTTGAGACGGGCTTTGGTTAATATCTCATCATCCCGAGAAACGACACGGCACTGCGTGTAAAAGCTATGAAATACAGTTGCCAAATCCTGAGCATAATAGGCAAGATGGTGAGGTTCCAGAGTATGGGCTACTATTTCAACTATCTCAGGTAAAAGTAGCATCTTCCTTATTAAAGTCAGCTCAGGCTCAGTAGTCAGCAAAGAAACATCCCCATCCCCGTAGTCAATTCCCCTTTGCTGAGCTAGACGAAGGATACTGGCAATACGAGCATGGGCATATTGAACATAGTAAACAGGGTTATCTACCGATTGTTTTTTGGCTAACTCCAAGTCGAAGTCCATTTGACTATCAGCCGAGCGGGATAAAAAGAAAAAGCGGCAGGCATCGGTTCCCACCTCTTCCACTACCTCACGCAAGGTAATGATGTCACCGCTGCGTTTGGAGATACGAACCAACTCATCACCGCGACGCAGGGTAACCAGCTGAGAAATTATCACCTTCAGCCGCTCCGGGGCAATACCGAGGGCACCAACCACTGCTTTCATTCGAGATACATGACCCTGATGGTCAGCTCCCCAAATATTAATTACCTTATCAAACTTGCGCACCAAAAACTTGTCGTAGTGATAAGCAATATCAGAGGCAAAATAGGTAGGCGAACCATCACCACGCACCACTACATTGTCTTTATCCTCACCCAGAGCAGTAGATACAAACCAGATAGCTCCTTCCTTTTCAGCTATATAGCCTCCCTGGCGTAGAAGCGACACTGCTGTCTGGTATTGCCCTTTATCATAAAGACTCCGCTCACTGAACCAGACATCAAAAGTCACTCCTAATAACTCAAGGTCACTCCTGATTAGCTTTATCATCCTGTCTAACCCGAGTTGCCCTAATTGCAACACTGCTTCTGGCTCGGGCAGAGCCAGAAACCTGTCTCCCGTCTCAGCAATAATCTCCTTAGCCAGGTCAGTTACATAGCCACCAAGGTAACCACCGGTGGGCACCTCAGCATCAATACCCAAACACTGCTGATAACGAGCATAGAGTGAACGATAAAAGGCGTCTATCTGACTACCGGCATCATTAATATAATATTCTTTCTCCACCTTATAGCCAGTAGCAGTAAGCACGTTAGCTAAAGCGTCACCCAGAATAGCACCACGACCATGCCCTACATGAAGTGGCCCTGTGGGATTGACACTAACAAACTCTAACTGCACCCGGCTGCCCCGTCCGAGGTCGACGCTGCCATAAGAATCACCAGCCACCAAGATTGAATCAACCTGCCTAGTCAACCAATCACTCTTAAGGGTAAAGTTAATGAACCCTGGTGGTGCTACAGTAATAGTATCAATCTCGGGACTGGAAACTATAAGCCCTACCATATTCTCGGCTATAGCTAATGGGTTAACACCAGTTGCCCGGGCTAACTTCAGGGGAAAACTTGAGGCATAATCTCCATGTTCAGGGTTCTGGGGGTGCTCTACAGCCACCTCAGGCAGGGCAACTGAAGGCAGCTTACCCAATTGCTGGGCTTCGCTTGCTGCCTGCGTCAACAGCTCAATAAGCCTTTGTTTAACTATTGCTACCTTATTCACAGCTAGGTAAACTTTTTGCGATTATGACAAACTACTTTATGCCAAGATTATAGCACAATGCTAATTGAAAGGGATAGCTCGGACGCCCCTAATTATATGTTAGCCAAAGAAAACCGAAGCTTCACATCGGTAAAGGGGGGCTAACTCCAAACTCCACTCCATTGTATTCTATCTTATTTATGTCAGCTGCTCAATGGTGCGGATACAGGGGCGGAATATCCTGCTGCTAGTTAGGTCATCTAGGAACTTTTTGAGCACAGATATGTATTTATCTGCTTTAGAGCGGTCGAATTTGACCACCTTGTCAGCTATTTCTTGGCAATAATGGCACTGACTGCACCCGGATAGGCAATCCTGTTTCTTAAAGAAATCAATAAAACCTTCTAGAGCCTGGTTGTCAATGTAGACCTTTGGTGGCGAGGCTATCGTAGTGATTTGTGTGCTGGATAGATTTGACTTTGCTTTATTGGTCTTCGGGCTAAAGTTATTTAAAATATCGTACAGGTTTCCTTGGTAATGAAGTGATGAGTATACCGCAGCAGCATTTATAATCCACTTCGTAGGCATTGCTCTACCACCGATTTTGAAAAAATCAATGCCCATTTCTTGATAAATATGTATGTCTTCAGGCCTTATCCAACGAGATTTAATAAATTGGGAGGTATCACTGATACTGCTCAAAGCACAGTGAAGTACGCAGTAGTCCATATAGAAACCATTAAGCGGGTTGTAGTTTTGACTGGCATGCCCCAGGGTAGTGTTATGATAGTACTCGTAAGGACACTGATAGAGACAACTAGTGTTTGTCAGCACACCGAGTTCACACTTTACCGCATTTCTAATAGCCTTGAGTAGTTTGAAATCTCGGTTTATGTTGGAGTCCAGCATAATGGAGTCAACTCCCAGAGATTCAACTAACTTAGCCCGGGCTACGCTGTTTACATGAGCTATGGTTGATACCTCTACTCTAAGATGAGGAAACTGACACTTTACAAGCTCTAGCAAGTATGGGATAGCCACAGTGACACCATCCACCTCGGCATTGCTGAGCCACTCCAGGTGTTGGAGTAATTCCCGATGAGTATCCTCCTGCCACTCCATGTTATTCATGCATGGAGCATTTAGAAGGTAATTAAA
>SOKA01000016.1 GCA_004376105.1 Dehalococcoidia bacterium | reverse complement strand
GAAAAGGTGTCCAGCCCTGGTATGTAAGGAGTTAGTTTCATATTATATTGAGCCTAGTAAGTGCCAAGCCTGTATGATTTGCCTCAGGGAGTGCCCTGCAGAGGCGATAATTGGTGCTAAAAACCAAATCCACGTTATCGACCAAGCTAAGTGTACTAAGTGCGATACTTGCTTTGACGTTTGCCCACTTCGCTTTGGAGCGGTTAGAAAAATTTCAGGTGAGCCAGTGCCAGCACCACCACCAGAGGAGGAAAGAGCTTTAGCAAGGAGGAAGAAATAGGAGGTTAAAAATGAGTGAAATCACTTTAGAGATAGATGGCAGAGAGGTCAAGGCTGAAGAAGGAATGACCGTTCTGGAAACGGCAAAAAGTGTGGGCATTGACATACCTACACTTTGTTATCACCCAGCCCTTTCTCCCTTTGGTGCTTGCCGTATGTGCTCTGTTGAGCTAGTGAGTAGGGGGAGGAGCAGGATAGTTACCTCCTGTAACTATCCTGCCGAAGAAGGTCTGGTGGTAAATACCAAATCTCCTGATGTTATTGAAATACGCAAAATAATCAGTGAGTTATTGTTGGCCCGATGTCCAAATGTGAAGGTAATCCAAGATTTAGCTCGAGAGTATGGGGTTGAAAAACCGAGATTCAAATTGGGAAAGGAAGATGAAAAGTGCATTCTCTGCGGCTTATGTGCCCGGATTTGCGAGGAACGGATAGGGGTCAGTGCCATTAATTTTGTTAGCCGCGGGGTTGACCGTAAAGTAGAGACCCCATTTCAGGGAACGCTCGACATAAACTTGGACGTGTGCTTAGCTTGCGGAGCCTGCGCTTTTGTTTGCCCCACGGGAGCGATTAAACTTGAGGATATTACAGCGAGAAAACCAATGCCAATCTTTTCTGAATTTGACGTGGGCTTGCAATCAAGGGCGCCTGTTTATGTTCCCTTCCCCCAGGCAGTGCCTAATGTTCCGGTAATAGACCGTGAAAAATGTGTCCATTTTGCCACAAACAGATGCAAAATCTGTGAGGAATTCTGCTCGGCGAAGGCTATTGATTTTGAGCAGGAAGATGAAATAGTTGAAGTGGAGGTAGGCGCTATAATTTTAGCCACTGGTTATGATGCCTTTGACCCCTCGGTTATAACCCAGTACGGTTACGGGCGTTATGATAATGTTATTACTGCCCTTCAGCTTGAGAGGATGTGTAATGCCTCTGGTCCCACCTGGGGCAAAATCATGCTCAAGGATGGCTCACAACCCAAGAGCGTAGCCATCATTCACTGCGTAGGTAGCCGGGATAAGAACTATCATGAGTATTGCTCTCAGGTGTGCTGTATGTATTCCCTCAAGTATTCTCACCTGATAAAGGAAAAAGTTGGTGATGCTGAAGTATACCAGTTCTATATAGACATGCGCTGCTTTAGCAAGGGGTTTGAGGAATTCTATGAGCGTGTCTCCAATGAAGGGGTTAACTTCATACGAGGCAAGGTAGGCGAAGTTACCGACCGTGCCATAAGTGATGAGGAGCGAGGAAAGCTGGTGGTCGTAGCTGAAGATACCTTGCTGGGCGCCATAATAAGGGTGCCAGTAGACATGGTTGTCCTGAGTACAGCTTTAGAACCGCGCTCAGATGCCGAGACTGTTGCCCGATTATTTAATATCAGCCGCAGTGCCGATGGCTTCTTCCTGGAGAGGCACCCCAAGCTTGACCCGGTGGCTACTACGACTGACGGGATATTCGTGGTTGGTTGCAGTCAGGGGCCCAAGGATATACCGGCTACCGTAGCTCAGGCTTCAGCTGCCGCCGCCCGAGCTCTGGCTATGATTAGCTGGGGGAGCGTTGAGATTGAAGCTGCCATCGCTGCTATTGATGAGGAGCTTTGCTCTGGCTGCCGAATTTGTGAGCTTCTTTGCCCGTTTAAGGCTATCTCCTTTGATGAGGAGAAAAAGGTCTCGCTGATTAATGAAGCCCTGTGTAAGGGCTGTGGTGTGTGCGTGGCGGCTTGCCCGAGCGGTGCCATTTCCGGTAAGCACTTCACCACCGAGCAGATCATGGCTGAGGTCGAGGGGATATTAGTATGACCTATTAAAAGGGAGCGCTACTCTTCGTAGGCTTTGGTGAGGATAGAGTTAAGGTGGAACCTAGAATTGGTGTATATATCTGTCATTGTGGCAGCAACATTGCTGGCACGGTTGATGTAGAGGAAGTTGTCGAGTTTGCCCGGGGCTTGGATTCTGTGGTAGTGGCTCGTGACTATATTTTCATGTGTTCTGACCCGGGCCAGGAAGTTATTAGGAATGATATTAGGGATTTTGGGCTTAATCGGGTAGTTGTTGCTGCCTGCTCACCGCAGATGCATGAGGCTACCTTCCGTCGCGTTTGTCAGGAGGCAGGACTAAATCCGTATTTGTTTGAGATGGCTAATATCCGTGAGCACTGCTCGTGGGTGACTGAGGATAAGCAGCAGGCTACAGAGAAAGCCAAGGCATTGGTAAGCGCGGCAGTAAAGCGGGTTTATTACCACCAACCCCTAGTAACTAGGGAGGTCCCATTTAATCCCAATACCCTGATAGTAGGCGGAGGTATTGCTGGTATTCAGGCCGCCCTAGAGATTGCCGATTCTGAACATAAGGTCTATCTGGTGGAGAGAACCCCCAGTATTGGCGGGCATATGATTCAGCTCGATAAAACATTCCCCACTCTGGATTGCTCAGCCTGTATTCTTACTCCGAAGATGACACAGGTAGGTTCCCACCCCTATATTGAGCTAATGACCTATAGTGAGGTAGAAGAGATTTCAGGCTTTATCGGCAATTTCAAGGTTAAAATCAGAAAAAAGGCGAGGTATGTTGATGCCGATAAGTGCACCAGCTGTGGCTTATGTCAAGAAAAGTGTCCCTGGAAGGTTGACAGTGAGTTTGATGTTGGAATAGGTAAACGGAAGGCTATTTATATTCCATTTGAGCAGGCAGTACCTAATATACCAGTTATTGACCGGGAACACTGTGTCTATTTTCTAAAGGGCACCTGCCGCGCCTGCGAGAAGGTCTGTGAACCGAAGGCTATTAATTTTGAACAGGAAGATAAAGTTGTTGAGGTAGAGGTAGGCGCTATAATTTTAGCCACTGGTTTTAATGTGTTTGATTCCACCCCCATTTATCAGTATGGCTATAAGCGGCTGGATAATGTTATCTCCAGCCTTGAGTTTGAAAGGCTGGTCAATTCATCGGGGCCAACAGAGGGCAATATAGTGCTTAAAGGTGGTTCCACCCCCCAGAGCATTGCTATTGTCCACTGCGTAGGTAGCCGGGATAAAAACTATCATGAGTATTGCTCTCGGGTGTGCTGTATGTATGCCCTTAAGTATGCCCACCTGGTAAAGGAGAAAATTGGTAATGCTGAGGTATATCAATTCTATATAGATATGCGTAGCTTTGGCAAGGGCTATGAGGAATTCTATGAGCGTCTTTCAGTGGAAGGTGTTAATTTTATACGGGGGAAGGTGGGCGAAATCACTGACCAAGCTATAAATGAGGAGGAGAAGGGGAAGCTAGTTGTCGTAGCTGAGGATACCTTGCTGGGCGCCATAATAAGGGTGCCAGTAGACATGGTTATCCTTTGCGTGGCTATGGAGCCGCAACCAGATGCCGAGGCTGTTGGCCGGTTGTTCAACGTTAGCCGAAGCGCTGATGGCTTTTTCCTGGAAAAACACCCCAAGCTAGACCCGGTGGCTACTACCACTGACGGCGTCTTTATCGCTGGTTGCTGTCAGGGCCCCAAGGATATTCCTGATACCGTAGCTCAGGCTTCAGCGGCGGCTGCCCGGGTTCTGGCTATGATTAGTAAGGGAAGGGTTGAGATTGAGGCAGCTACAGCAGTTATTGATGAAAGAATCTGCTCTGGCTGCCAGATTTGTTACCTTGTTTGTCCTTACAGTGCCATCTCCTTTGATGAGGAGAAAGAGGTGTGTCGGGTCAACGAAGCCCTATGTAAAGGTTGTGGCGCCTGCGTCAGCGGCTGCTTCAGTGATGCTATAAGCCTTAATCACTTCAATAATGAGCAAATCTTGGCTGAAATGGAGGGCATGCTGGTATAGCCTTCCCGTTAATACTCGGTGGAGATGAATTTCTTAATCTGGGCATAGGTGAATACCGGCCCATCACGGCAGACATAGAGATTACCAACATTACATCGCCCACACTTACCTATACCGCACTTCATCCTTTTTTCCAGGGTAGTTATCATCTGCTCTGGGGTGAAGCCCAATTTCCCCAAAACGGGGAAGGTAAATCGTATCATAATCGGTGGACCGCAGACGATAGCTACTGCATTTTGGGCTGGGGGAGCCACCTGCTCCAGTACCTGGGGAACGAACCCCTCTCTCCCTGTCCAGCTCTCATCGCCTTTATCAACGGTAGTTACCATATCTACCGTTTTGTCTTTGTTCCAGCTATCTAGGTCATACTTGAAGCACAGGTCGGATGGACTACGAGCTCCGTAGATAATATCTATTTTTTTGTATTTGTTCCGGTTATCCAGGACATTCCAGATTAGAGACCGTAGGGGGGCTAAGCCAATGCCACCGGCAACAAAAATGAGGTTCTTCTCTTCCAGGAAATTCATGGGAAAGCTATTACCGTAGGGTCCTCTGAAACCTATCTCAGCACCAACGCCAAGTCGATGCAGGGCATTGGTTACCCGCCCTACCTGCTGTACAGCAAACTCTAGGTGGTCGCGTCTGGTTGGGCTGGAGGAAATACAGAAGGGGGCTTCGCCTACACCAAAGACAGAGTATTCACCGAATTGCCCTGACTCAAAGGTAAACTCTGCCCGTAGCTTCTCATCCTTGAAATTGAAATGGAAGGTTCTTACACCGGGGGTTTCGTCGATTACTTTCTCTATTACAGCTATGTGTGGCAGGTAGACATTTCCTTGGGCAAGAAATCTTTTCCCCTGGCTAATATCGGTGACTGTCATTTTCGCTTCTCCATTTAAGCTAGGCCTTGGCGGGCACGATGTCCAGAGTCTGGGTAATATCCCAGTTTACCGGGCATAGGCGGATACACCTTCCACAGCCGGTGCAGGCGATAACGTCAAAGTTCATCGGATAGAATTCGTATTTGTGGCAAACCTTATTTCTGACTCTTCGCCACTTCTCCAACCTTGGGTTCTCCATTGGCATCTTGGTATATACAGGGAAGGAACAACTATCCAAGCTTCTGAACCGGGCCCCCTGCCCTTTTAACAGCTCATCATTAATATCAAAGCAGTAACAAGTAGGGCAAAGGAGAGTGCAGATGCCACAACTGATGCACTTGGCAGCTATCTTCTCCCAGTAGTCCTGATTGTCAAAGCTGGCTAACAGCTTCTCATCAATGTTCTTGATATCTAGCTGTCTGGTTACTTTGTTGTAGGCTGCCTCCCTGGCTTCTTTGGCTTTGGCTTCATCGGCTTCAGTCGCCTCTTCGGCTAGGCTGATGTTAGCCATTAGCTCCTTACCTTTATCAGTAATGGCTTCAATTAAGAACTCATCACCAATATCAGTAAGCATAAGGTCAACATTGGTAGCATCGGTCGGACTGCTACCCAAGGAAGTGCAGAAGCAACTATCATAGGGGTTAGTGCACCCCAGTCCGATTAGTATCGTGTTATTTCTTTTAGAAAGATAGTAAGGGTCTTCGTATGAGTCGTTAAAGGTCATATCTAATATGGCCAGGGCGTTGGCATCACAGGGGCGAATGCCAAAAATTAGTTGCTTGTGTCCGTCTAACGGTGGTAGTTCTATGTGGTAGCCTTCCTTGTCTTTTTGGAAGTGGAACATCTCTTCCATAGGAGGTAAGATATTAGCCTTGGGCGAAACAACGGTATTCCTATACCAATCCAGGAAGCTAGTATCTTTACCATCCCACTTAGCCATTGTGGCTGTGCCAGTTTCTCGTGAAGGGACGAATACAGTAAACTCCTGGCTCCACTCATTGAGGAGTTTGCCTATATCCTTTTTATTTATTTTCTTATTGCTGCTCGCCATTTATCTTTTCTACCTGATGAAATCTTCAGCCTCTTCAAGTGCGTAGGCAGTTAGTAGTGGTGCTGCCTCCTTATCCATTCCCGCCTTGAAGCCAAAGAGGTCATCCACGATGTCATACATTTCTTTAGTCAGGCTTCTTAGCGGGATGTTCACCGGGCAAGCCCGCTCACATTCACCGCAGTCAGTACACCTTCCAGCTACATGAATGTTTCTGATTATCTGAAACATAAGATTATCTTGCCACCGGGGCACTGGGGATATCCACTGTGGCTCAGACTCCTCGACAAAGCACCGCTCACAAAAACAAGCCGGGCAGATATTCCGGCAGGCATAGCACCTGATGCAACGGCTAAATTCGTTTTTCCAGAACTCCCATCTCTGTTCCGGGGTCATCCCTTTTAGCTTTTCCAAACTCTCTTGACTAGCTGCCTTACCAGCAACCAAGGGACTGAACTCATCAAGAAGGACATCATATTCTTTAGGGGTGGGGAATTCACAGCCAAGGCAATTATCAAAAAGGACTTCTGCGGTAGGGAATTCTGTCTCATTCCCGTCAACCGTTATCACCACTCTATCCCCATCCCGGGTAATATCATCCAGCTCATCCCTATCCTTACCCACTAACCGTTCCACCTTGCTCAGGTCAATGATTCCCGGGCAAGGGACACCCAGAATTACTACATCCTCTCTGGCTACTTGCTTGTCCTGTATCAGGGTGACAATGGAGCGACTATCGCATCCCTTGACTACAATACCAACCCGTCCCTTGACTTCGGTCAGGTATACACTGAGATTATTCACTATAAATGGGTTAATTACCAAGCGGTCAATATCGGCTATATTGTTGGTTATTAATGGGGTAGTGGTAAATTTTAGACTGCCGGCTTCAAAGCCAATTATATAGTCAACCTTGCCCGACTCTAGCAGGGCTTTAGCCTCACTTTGTAGTTTTTGTTCTATGTTCCCGTCTTTCATCGGCAAACAATTTATTAGGTCCAACTTCCTTTAACCCTTTTGCCACCGCAGTAACTACCTCAGCAAATTTTCCTCCTTCAGAAGCTGAAACCCAACTAGCCTGAATCCGCTCTGGGTCAATGCCTATATATTCGAGGAACTTCTTAGTGATGGCTATCCTTCTTCGGGCATAGTAATTTCCCGTTTGATAGTGACAATCACCAGGGTGGCAGCCAGAAACTAGCACACCATCAAAACCTAGGCGCAGAGCCTTAAGGATAAAGAGAGGATCCACTCTTCCCGAACACGGGACCCTTATCACCCTTATGTTGGCGGGATACTTCTTGCGGCTGGTTCCGGCTAAATCAGCACCGGCATAGCTACACCACTTACATAGGAAACCAACTAACCTGGGCTCCCATTCTAAGTCTTGTTTCATCTAGTCCCCTCAGAGGTAAGGCAGGTAATTATATCATAGCTGATAGAGCAGCATCAAGGCTTGAAGTAGTGTGACCGCTCTTTCCTACTCCACGGTTACGCTTTTAGCTAGGTTCCTTGGGGTATCTATGGGACAACCCCTGTGTTTGGCAGTATAGTAAGCAAGTAGCTGTAGGGCTACTGTATTAACCACCGGTGAAAATATGGCATCAACCTTAGGAACGGTAATGACTGAATCGGCCAATTGCCCTATAGCCCCATCCCCCTCCTCAGCCAGTGCTATCAGGGGCGACCCTCTAGCTTTGACCTCCCTAATATTGGTCAGCATAGCCTCATAGGTATTATCCTGAGCTACAATGGCAATAACCGGTGTATTTTCGCTCAACAAAGCAAAGGGACCATGCTTTAGCTCTCCAGCAGCACAGCCTTCAGCATGAATATAGGAAATCTCCTTTAGCTTGAGTGCCCCTTCCAGGGCTATAGGAAAGTTTATACCTCTACCAATAAAGAATACATTCTCATAACCTGATAGATGCTTGGTGCCCTCCATAATTTTATCCTCGTTATCCAATACCTGCTGGACTTTTTCTGGTAGTTGCCTTAACCCCATAATCAGGTCAGTCAATCTTCTAGCATCAACCTTAGAATATGACATCATTAGCCAATATAACACCATGAGCTGAGCCATAAAGCTCTTGGTCGCCGCCACACTTATCTCGGGGCCTGCCCTAGTATAAATAGTCTGGTTGGCAATTCGACTGGCGCTACTGCCCACCACATTAGTAATGGCCAACACCAGACACCCCATATCTTTTAACTTTTTCATAGCTTTAAGCATATCGGCTGTCTCACCAGACTGGGTAATGGCAATGGCTCCGGTTCTGGCCAGAGTCTGAGCACAATAGTTGAACTCAGAGGCTAGCTCAGCCCTAACCGGGATTCTGAGCAGCTCCTCCATAATATATTTCCCTACCAGGGCGGCATGATAGGAAGTGCCACAGGCTAATATGAGTACGGACTCTATATCCCCTCGCATCACGGCTAAATCGACTACCGGCTCGGCTGCTTGAATATATTCCCCAAGGGTATCCCGTATTACCTTGGGCTGCTCATGAATCTCCTTAAGCATGAAGTGCTCATAGCCTGCCTTCTGTGCGTCGTCTACACTCCACGAAATCTTGTGCTCTTTCCTATTAACCTTGGTGCCATGTCTTCTAACCCTTATACCATCTTTGGTAATAATTCCAATATCACCGTCTTCTAAATATATAACTCTATCGGTATAATCCAGTATCGCTGGCACATCTGAGGCAATAATGTTCTCCCTGTCGCCTATGCCAATAATCAGTGGGCTGTCTTTCCTGGCAGCTACTAATTTAGGCTCACCTGCCATCAATACTATGAGGGCATAAGAGCCCTCTATATCACGCAGAGCGGTTTCCACTGCTTTTTCTAAATTGCCATCATAATATTTCTCAATCAGGTGCGGTATTACCTCGGTATCTGTCTGAGAAATAAAATTATGCCCCTCGCCGGTTAGCTGTTGTTTTAATAACTGGAAATTACTTATTACTCCATTGTGCACCACAGCAATATTGCCCGAGCAATCAAGGTGGGGGTGAGCATTTACCTGAGACGGCTCACCATGAGTCGCCCATCTGGTATGACCAATGCCTGCCATCCCATCAAGCTTTGGCATCACTCTGGTTAGTTCTTCTACCCTAACTGCATCCTTATACACCTCAATACTACCGGCGGTTACAGCTATGCCACAGGAGTCATAGCCCCTATACTCCAGCCGCCTTAAGCAGTTGAGCAAAATGGGCTGAGCCTGCTTATCTCCAATATAACCGATAATGCCACACATAGTTAAAATACCAGACTTCTATCAGGCAGCCTACCACTAACTAGTTTCAGTGCTTGAATCTGAGTATAGTTACCTACAATAACCCCAGGCTGAGCAACTACACTATTGCCTATATTGCAGCCCTCGCCCAGCATAGCCCCCACATTCACCGAGTAGTGTTCACCATCAACCTTGACCTCAGCCTCACCACTGCAGGCAGTAAACTGCCCTCTTATGACACAACCCTTATCAATAACTGAATCCTGGATAATACACCCAGGTCCAATATTAACATCACTGCCAATAACACTGTTCTTTACCTCAGTAAATGATGAAATAACTACATTGTCGCCTATACTGGTAGCTGGTAGGAGGCACACATTGGGGCCTATGTCACAATTACCCCCGATAACTACCGGGCCAATTATGTAGGAATTTGACCGTATCACCGTGTCTTTCCCCACCAAGACCGTTCCTTTCAATGAAACACCTGTCTCAATAGTGCCCCCCAAGTTAGCTTGAATTTGACGAATAACTATATCATTAAGGCTTAATATATCCCATGGATAGACTACATCAAGCCAGGTGCCATCTGTTTGGTGAGCATTAAGATACTTGCCCTGAGCTATCATATTGTTCAGGGCATCAGGAATATCCAACTCAGGCTCAATAAAGCTAAAAATTTCTCTATTAAAGGCATAAATGCCGGTATTAATTATATTGCCTTTCGGCTGTTTAGGCTTCTCTATAATATCCTTCACTACGCCATTGTCTATGGTTACCACTCCGTATCTAACTGGGTTATCTACCCTCTTCACCAACACCGCCTGAGGTTTCACAGCTACAAACTGGGCAATAGTATCGGCTTCAATTAGATTGTCTCCGGGTAGAACCAGAAATTCATCCTCAACTGCTGCCTTAGCCTGGGCTAGGGCATGAGCTGTGCCCAATTGCTTTTTTTGGGTTACATAGGTTATGTCAATACCAAACTGCCCCCCTGAACCCATATAATCAAATACTTGCTCCCTCTCGTAGCCGACTACGAGCACGATGTTACGGATACCGTTTTGCGCTAACGATTCAACCACATGATGCAGTATCGGTTTACCGGCTATGGAAATCATCACCTTTGGCTTGTTAACGGTAAACGGTCTGAGCCTCTGCCCTTCGCCCGCTGCCAGTATTAACGCTTGCTTCGTGGCTCACCTCCTAAAATATTCTTGAATCTGGCGAGATAACCCCACTGACCATAGCCCCTGGTCCGATATGGGTATTATTACCGATTATACTACCGACATTAATACAGGCGTTAATCCCGATTTCTACCCTATCCCCTATTATAGCCCCCAGCTTGCGCCTTTTGGTATTTATACCGGCTGCCCATATATCTTTCTTATCCAGCCTGAGATTGGCAATCTTGGTGCCAGAGCCAAAGTTGCACCCTTCACCAATAACGCTATCGCCCACATAGTTATGGTGGGGGATTTTACTCCCTTTCATAACTATGGAGTTCTTAACCTCCACGGCACTGCCAATATGACAATTATCACCGATAGAGGTGTAAGGGCGAATATAACAGTTTGGGCCGATGTCACAATCCTGCCCAATTATTACCGGACCAACTATATAGGAACCTGACCTTACTACTGTATTCTTACCAATAGAAACCATGCCCTTCATTACCACATTGTCTTCTACCTCACCCAGATTCTGCGCCTCAATCCCTGACAGTAAAGATTCATTGGCTGGCAATAAATCCCAGGGATAGCTAAGGTCTAGCCAGTAGCTAATCTCCTGATAAGAAATATGATGCCCGTTATCTATCATTAACTGCAAAGAATCGGTTATCTCATACTCCCCCCGTGGTGATTTTGAAGTCTGAGATATGGCATCAAATATGTCTGGAGTGAATAGATATAGACCAGCATTGGCCATATGGGAAGGAGGCTTTCCTGCCTTCTCGTAAATGTGGATTACCTTGCCCTGGCTTAACTCAACTACTCCTAAATCTTTAGTAGTATCCTCCACTCCAATAACGCTTAAAGTGATATTATCCCTACTAGCTATCCTTCTAATATCGTCATGGGTAACAATAGTATCCCCGTTTATTACCAGGAAGTTCCCGTCAACTAAGCTCTCAACCATTCTAAGGGCATCAGCCGTGCCCAATTGCCGCCTCTGGGTACAATAATTCATACTTACCCCCCACCTGTCACCACCCCCAAAGTAATGGCGCACCTGCTCATCGTGATAGCCAACAATAAAGATAAATTCCCTAATACCAGCCTCCCTGGCTTCAATGAGCAGATGCTCCAGAATAGGCTTATTGGCTATAGGTAGCATAACCTTAGGTCTAGTGTAGGTCAGGGGGCGCATTCGGCTCCCTTCCCCAGCGGCTAAAATAACTGCCTTCACCCTACCTTACTTTCCTCCATACAATCCTTGATTAGCCTAAGGGCACTATCATATAGCTGATGCACTCGCGCCTCGCCCTTTGCCTACAGCCAAACCAACCTTCAGTGCTAGCTGGATTAGCTCCTTATCAGCGACTCTTCTTATCCCAGATGTACCAAATAACTGCATATTGCTTTTCTAACCTTGATAAACATACTTGGTGAGAGTTATCATCTAATATAAACTACAAAGTGAGGCTAATTCAACTGGTGGAACAGAACCTAGATACCCTGGCTGATAGAGTAGCTGACCTAATTGTGAAGGCTAAAAGGGTCGTAGTCTTCACCGGGGCCGGGATTAGTACTGAATCAGGCAT
>SOKA01000078.1 GCA_004376105.1 Dehalococcoidia bacterium | reverse complement strand
GATACCCCTAAGGGGACGATATGGAAATATAAGCGATAACCTTTGACGATAAACTTATGAGGCAAGATTTGGGTATTATCTTAATTGGCACTATTATACTTGTCTTACTTGGCTACGGGTGTAGAAGTTTTTTCATTAACAGTGATGTTCACTTAGCTATCAGGATAGCAGTTGGCGTCATTGGGGCAGGGGTGTTGATACTTGTTATTAAGGTTATTAGGGACAGAGTGGCTAGGAGTAAAACGAGAAAACCTAGGGAGGTAGAAAAATGATTATTACCACTTCAGACCATGTGGAGGGAAAGACAGTTGTTAAAACTGTGGGTTTGGTCAAGGGCAACACTATCCGGGCAAGGCACGTGGGCAGGGATATTAAGGCTGGGTTAAAGAGTCTAGTCGGGGGCGAAATAACCGACTACACCAAGATGATGTCTGATGCTCGGGAGCAAGCTATCCAGCGGATGGTAGAGGATGCCAAGGAGAAGGGGGCTAATGCTATAGTCAGTATGAGGCTTGCTACCTCGATGATAATGCAGAATGCAGCCGAGGTGCTGGCCTATGGAACTGGTGTGGTGCTGGAATAGATAGAGAGTCGACGAGAGGTGGAGCCTCTCTTATAAATGGAGAGTAGGGTTGATAAATAATCTTATAGCCGAGCAATTAAAGCAACTGCCAACCAGTCCTGGCGTCTATCTTATGAGAGATGCCGCGGGGAATATTCTATATGTAGGTAAGGGAGCTAACCTTCGTCATCGGGTAAGGTCATATTTTGGCGCTGGACAAAAGCTATCGCTAAAATTGCAACGGATGGTAGCCCGAGTTAATGAGCTCGATTTCTTTGTTACCAGTTCAGAGCAAGAGGCTCTTATCCTTGAGTTAAACCTGATAAAAAGGCATCATCCTCGGTATAATGTCCGACTCAAAGACGATAAAACCTTCCCTTACCTCAAGATAGAGCTCAATGAGGATTGGCCCAGAGTGCATATTACCCGGCGTCTGGAAGAGAATGGGGGGCGTTACTTCGGGCCATTTGCCAGCGCTAAGTCAGTGCGCCAAACGCTGAAGGTAATAAAGGGAATCTTCCCCTTCCGCTCTTGTTCTAGGACTATCACCGGCACCGATTCCCGACCTTGCCTTGATTATTACATCAACCGTTGTCTTGGACCCTGCATCGGTGCCGTGGGCAAGGAGGAATACGCTGAGGTAATAAAGCAGGTAATCCTTTTCCTTGAAGGGAGGCAGGAGGTAATCGCTCGGGAGCTTGAGAGCAAGATGAACAAGGCGGCTGAAGCTTTGGATTTTGAGCAAGCTGCTTGGCTCAGAGACCAAATCCAAGCCATAAACAGGGTTATTGAGGGGCAAAGAATTGCTACTACAGTAAGAGGTGAGCAGGATGTTATTGCCTTCGCTGGTGATAAAGACCAGGCCTATGTCCAGGTCTTCTTTATTCGTGGCGGTAAGCTGATTGGTAGAGAAAGCTTTGTCTTGGCCGGCACCCGCTCTGAAGAGCCACATCAAATTATGACTAGCTTTATTAAGCAGTTTTACAGCTCCAACCCTTACATACCCTCATTATTACTACTCCAATATCCAGTAGAAGATACGGCTATTATTGAAAACTGGCTTCAAAGCAAAAAGGGAGCTAAGGTTCATATTCAAGTGCCCTGCCGGGGTAGTAAAAGACAACTGGTTAAGATTGTCGCCGAGAATGCTCAGCGGGGTTTAGAACAGCTTAAAATTAAACAGCTAGCTGCGCCAAAAGTACTGGAGGCGGCGTTAGCCGAAATTAAAAGAGAACTCCACCTGCCCCGTCTCCCGTCTCGTATGGAAGGCTATGACATTTCCAACATACAGGGAACAGCGGCAGTAGGTAGCATGGTCGTCTTTGAGGAAGGAAAACCGAAGCCTTCTCATTATCGACGCTTTAAAATCAAAACGGTGTCGGGGGCTGATGATTATGCTATGCTCCACGAGGTGCTCAAGCGGCGATTTAAGCGGAGTAGTGATGCCTCGGCCGCAAATAGCTGGGCAATCCTACCTGACCTAATCCTCGTTGATGGTGGCAAGGGACAGCTCAATGCTGCCTTGTCAGCAATAGACGAATCCGGGGTGGACTCTATGTCTACCGCTAGTCTAGCCAAGGAAAACGAGGAACTTTTCATTCCGCAGCAGACAGAGCCTATTATTCTGCCCCGCAGTTCCCCCGGGCTTCAATTACTACAGCGCCTCAGGGACGAGGCACACCGCTTCGCTCTGGGTTATTATCGGAAAATACACAAAAGGGAGACCTTTACCTCAGCTCTTGATACTATCCCTGGTATCGGACCTAAGCGTAAGCGTGCCCTACTGAAGCAGTTTGGTTCAGTTCAGGGTATCAGAAAGGCTTCTGAAGAGGAGTTAGCCGCCGCCAAAGGGATGAATCAAAGCTTGGCTAAAAGAGTAAAGGAGTATTTGGGTTAGGTAATGCCGGCTAATTTACCACCACAATACCTTGAGGCGGAAAAGAAATTCCGATTGGCTAAAAACGCCGCAGATAAGATAATAGCCCTGGAAGAGATGCTGGCTATTATGCCCAAACACAAGGGGACTGACCACCTCCGTGCTGAACTGAGGAGAAGGATTGCCAAGCTAACCCAGGCATCTGAGAAGAAAGCAGCTACCCAGAGGGCATCAATGCTTATAGACAAGGAGGGAGCAGCCCAGGTAGTAGTAATCGGTCTGCCCAACGCTGGCAAATCTCAGCTTGTTTCCAGTGTTACCAATGCCTCTCCGACCGTGGCTGAATATCCCTTTACTACACACATTGCCACCCCGGGAATGATGGAATTTGAGAATATACAAATACAGCTAATTGATACCCCACCCCTAACCGAACAGCCTATTGAGTGGTGGCTACCTCATATGATTAGACGGGCTGACGCTCTACTGGTAGTAGTCGACCTAAGTAATGCTCCCTTAGCTCAGGTAGAGGCTATCTTTATCGAGCTAGAGAGTAGGAAGATAGTAGTTCGGGAGAATAAGGTTAAGGCACTAATCGTCGGCAATAAGCTAGACCTGGCAAATGCCAGTGAAAACTACCTAGCCTTAAAGAACAAATACGAGAGGCAATTGCCAATTATTGCTGTCTCAGCCAAAGAAGGTGTTGGTTTAGAAGAGTTGAAGCGTGAAATCTATCAAATGCTTGATATTATTCGGGTGTATACTAAGGCTCCGGGCCGAAAGCCAGACTTTACCGACCCGATAATCCTTGAAAAGGGGAGCACGCTAGAGGATGCAGCGGCATCAGTTCACAAAGATTTCCGAGCCAAGCTGAAGTATGCCCGCATCTGGGG
>SOKA01000045.1 GCA_004376105.1 Dehalococcoidia bacterium | reverse complement strand
GAGTAGCCAGCCCAGAGCTAGATACAAAGAATGATTTAATCTGACATAACATATATAGTGCGTCCCAATCAGTGGTTGTAATGAATAGTTTTACATAATAGCCCGCATAAGACCACCAACTCCTCTCATTGACTACGCTGGGCTTCGTCTGTAAAATCCAAACATTAAATATAATAAAGAGATATAAGGAGGCAAAGTAAATGGCTACGGATCCGAGGGAAATATTGAATGATTTTCGTAGCGGAGCCAGTGAGTGGAGAAAAGCGCATCCTGAGTGCATGCCAGCATTTATAGAATTAAGTAAAGTGGCTATGAAGCCGGGAGCGCTAGACGTAAAAACCAAGGAGCTAATTGCGACTGCTGTTGGTCTAGCTGTTCGCTGTGACTATTGTATTGTTCACCATGTTTATGAGGCTCTTAAAGCTGGGGCTACTCGCCAGGAGCTTATAGAGACAGCGTGCGTCACTAATCTAATGGGTGGTGGCCCAGTCGTAACATACACTGCCACGCTGTTTCTTGATACTATCAATACGTTTGCTCCAGATTTTGGGAAATAACAATGTTATGTTAAGTTATAACCTATCCCTTTATCTGGATACCCCCTCGGCAAAACTGAGGTGGTGAATATTCTTGTCCGGGGCGAAAAGGGAAAAAGAAAAGCAAAAATGAGGGGCAAATTTTCACTTACTGCTTCAGAAGGTATAAAACCATTCAAAAGAATTTTTAGGTGCCTAGATTTTGATTACAGAGCGTCATTTTTAGCTGTGGGGCTTTAGTCAGACCGGTTGAGCTATTTTTTTAGTCAGGGTGTGGTTGATTAACTCCAAAAGTTTAGTTAATCCCCACTTTTTAGTGGCTGAGATTAGCACTGTATTTGTGTTGCCTGCGTGGCACTGGTCAGAAAGATAATTTATGGCTGCTTGCTCATCCCAGGTCTTATCACGGTCGAGTAACAAATCAATTTTATTTAGAGCTGTAATCCTGGGTTTATCCGCCAGGTTGAGGTTGGTAAGAATATCCTCTACTGTTTGGCATTGCTCTGCAGCATTATGACAAGTTAAATCAACTACATGAAGGAGCACACTGGCTTCGGTTAACTCCTCGAGGGTTGCCCTAAACGCAGTTACGATAGTAGGCGGTAACTTCCTGATAAAGCCAACGGTGTCGGTTATTAAGACTATACTCTTATCAGGCAGGGTTAGGCGCCTGGTAGTTGGGTCTAAAGTAGCAAAGAGCTTGTCTTCTACAAAGACATCAGCCTGACTGAGAGCATTTAGCAAGGTGCTTTTACCACCATTAGTGTAGCCTACTAAGGCTACTATAGGGATACTGCTTTTTCTCCGGTGTTGGCGGTATAGCGCGCGGTGTTTCCTTATTTCCTCAAGCTGTGCTTTCAAATGATGTATTTTCTGGCGAATAAGGCGCCTATCAGTCTCAAGTTGTGACTCCCCGGGGCCCCTAGTGCCAATACCACCGCCAAGCCTTTCTAAGTGACTCCACTGCCCGGCAAGGCGAGGCAAAAGGTATTGATGCTGAGCCAGTTCTACCTGTAATTGACCTTCACGGGTTCGGGCCCGCTTGGCAAAAATATCTAGAATCAAGGCGGAGCGGTCAATTATCTTTACCTGTAGAACCTCCTCTAGGTTTCGTTGCTGTAGTGGCGAAAGCTCATCATCAAAAATTACTACATTATAGTTGGTGCTACTCTTTAGAGACAGTAATTCGTCTAGCTTGCCTTTGCCTAGATAATGTGTTTTCGAGGGTACGAGTAACCGCTGAGTGAGTTTCCCCACTACCTCAACCCCAGCCGTGCCAGCTAATTGAGCCAGCTCCTCTATTGAATCCTCCACTAGCCATCTATCGGTATTTCCTTTGGCTACTACCGCTACTAGGAATGCCCGTTCTGGAGGTGTTTGAGTAAGAGTTGTTCTTCTAGTAATAATAGCCCTCCATACTTTATGTCAAGTTACTCTTCAACTTAAACCTATTTTTACGCCCGTGCCATCCGGCTAACCGCGACAAACCCTTGACTAATCCCGCATCAGGGACAGTTAGCGACAACCGTACATAACCTTCGCCATTCTTGCCATAACCTATCCCAGGAGTCACTACTACCCCAACCTGCTCTAATAGGTCGTTAGCAAAGTCCACAGAGGTATAGCCTTCAGGGACTTTAGCCCAAATATATAGCCCTGCCTTTGGCGCTTTAGCTTCAAGCCCGATACTATTTAACATATCAATAACTAGGTCACGGCGTTTCTGGTAAATAGCATTGTGCTCCTGAATGCAATCCTGGGGTCCGGTTAAAGCCTCAATAGCGGCATATTGAATAGCCTGTGGAATCCCCGAATCTAAATTCGACTTAACCCTCTTCAGGGCATCTACCATTGTGGCATTACCGACTACCATTCCTATTCGCCATCCAGTCATATTGTAGCTCTTGGACAGAGAATGAAACTCCACACCTATTTCTTTAGCTCCATCTGCCTGGATAAAGCTAACTGGCTGATAACCGTCGAAGGCAACCTCGGTGTATGGTCCGTCATGACAGACAACAAGGCTGTGCTGCTGAGCAAATTTAACCACCTTGTTGAAAAAATCGAGGTCAGCCACAGCACCGGTAGGGTTATTAGGATAGTTTATCCATAAAAGTTTAGCCTGCTTAAGGACATGAGCTGGAATAGCATCCAAATCAGGGAGAAAATTATTCTCCTCAGTAAGTGGCATATAATAAGGTTTGCCACCGGCTAGGATGGTGCCCATTGAATAAGGGGGATAGGCTGGGTCAGGTACCAGGGCAATATCATTATAGTCAATAAAGCATAAGGCAATATGGGCGATGCCCTCTTTGGCACCAATAAGGGGTAACACCTCTTTATCAGCATCAAGAGAAGCATCAAAGCGCTTCTTGTACCATTTAGCTATAGCCTGGCGCAATTGAGGTAAACCGCCAGTCTCTGGATAGCGGTGATTAGCCGGGTCTTGAGCTGCCTGACACAGCCTCTCAATTATATTGGGTGGTGTAGAAATGTCAGGGTCACCTATAGCAAAGCTAACTATATCCTCACCTTTAGCTCTTTTGTCAGCAATCTTCTTACTAATTTCTGCGAAAAGATAAGATGGTAAGTTTTCTATTCGTTTTGCCAATCTCATTTCGTCTACACCTCTTCTGGCCATTCTCCAGTAAATACTATTTCGGCTGGGCCGCTAAGGAATACCTCCCCTGCCCTATCCCACTCCACACCTAGTATACCTCCTGGTAGTTTTATATCCACTTTGTTATCAGCATAACCATGTAGTTGGGCGGCAACAGCCACAGCGCAGGCGCCACTGCCACAAGCTAGGGTCTCCCCTGTTCCTCTTTCCCAAACACGAGCTTCTATCCGCTGTCGGTTCACTACATTGGCTACCTCAAAATTTATTCGGTTAGGAAATATTGATAGCTGCTCCACTTTTGACCCTATCTGGAGCAATGGAAAATCGGATACCGGGGCTTGACAAAAATAAATGGCATGTGGATTCCCTATAGAGACGAAGTTCAGGAGTAGCTCTCTATCCTCTACAGTAACAGTGTAGCTTAGCATTGATTTTATGTAAACTAATCCCTTATCACCCTCTTCTACTACTGGGATGTCTTTAGCTCCAAGTTTTGGTGTCCCCATACTGACCTGGATTTTAGCCAGCTTGCCTGCTACCCTATTAATCTTGGCTTTTCTTATACCAGCTATCGTTTCTACTAATATTTCCTGAGCTCCAGTATTAGCCAAGTCCATATTTACCACATATTTAGCCAAGCACCTTAATCCATTACCACAGGCTTCAGCTTCAGAGCCATCGGGGTTAAAGATACGCATTCGAAAATCAGCAATATCTGACGGCAATAACAGCAACAAGCCGTCAGCGCCAACACCGAAGTGACGGTCACATACAGCCATTGCTACCTGTGACCAATTACGCTGCATATCCCTGGTTTCCACCAGTATAAAATCATTTCCAGTAGCTTGCAGCTTGGTAAAATTCACGTTGAACCCTATCTCCTTTATTCCCCCACTATGGATTTAGCCAATAATGTTGTGATTTCTGAATCCGTTTTGCTTTGTATATCAAACCACTTAATCCTGCCGTCTTTCAACTGAAACCAGGTATATTGATGCCTGACAAATCGGTGGGTTTCAAACTTGATTTGCTCTATGGCAGCGGCTAAGGTTAGCTCACCTTTAAGAAACATACCAATTTGCTTGTAGCCTATGCCAGACATAGCTGGTAGATTAAGGTCATAACCCATATTCACCAGCTTTTCTACTTCAGCTACCAAGCCTTGCCCTACCATCTGGTCAACCCTTAGGTCAATTCTACGATATAGCTCTCCCCTGTCTGTCGTTAAACCTATTGTGAGGGCATTAAAAAGTGGTGACTTCTTATGCTGAAGCTGGGGAAGGGGAGTCTCTGTGCCTCTATGCACCTCAAGCGCCCGTATAACACGCCGCACATTATGCCGGTCAATCCTCTGCGCTGCGATTGGGTCAACCTTCATTAGCTCCTGATAAAGCTTGTCCTTGCCAACCTTGGCTGCCTTCTCCTCCAAGCTATGTCTAAATTCCAGATTAGGGGGAACTGGTGGTATTCCCCAGCCTTCCAATACTGACCATACATACTGTCCACTACCACCTATTAATAGGGCTAATTTGTTGCGCCGCTGAATGTCCTCGATAGCCCTGTAGGCTAGCTGTTGATATTGAGCTAGGCTAAAATCCTCATCAGGATTAACTATATTTACCAGATGGTGGGGAATAAGAGATAGCTCCTCCGGGCTAGGTTTAGCCGTGCCAATATCCATATAACGGTATACCTGTCGGCTATCAGCGCCTACTATCTCGCCATTAAAAGTCTGAGCTAGATGGATAGCCAGCCGGCTCTTGCCTACAGCGGTAGGACCAACTATAGCCACTAGATGATTCATCTCGCCTGTTTAATCTCCGAGGTTTGTGTCACAATACTCAAAAATTGGGTTGCTTTCAGGCTGGCCCCACCGACTAGGGCGCCATCTATCTCAGGTTGGTTTATAAACTCAGCAGCATTGTCAGCGGTGACACTGCCGCCATAGAGAATACGCATCTCTTGAGCAATGTCTTCATTATATAATTTGGCGATGTTTTGGCGGATAAAACCGATGGTCTCATTTGCCTGCCTACCTGTAGCTGCCTTGCCCGTACCAATAGCCCAAATTGGTTCATAGGCTATAATCAAGCCACCAAGAAAATCTATCCCAGCTAAGGATGACCTTAGCTGCTCGGCTACTACCTCCTCTGTTCTGCCCGCCTCATTTTCCTCTAATCTTTCCCCGATACACAGAATGGGCTTCAGTTTAGCTCTTAGCGCTGCCTGAACCTTTTTATTGACAATCTCTCCCGTCTCCCTAAAATACTGCCGGCGCTCAGAGTGTCCTATAATAACAAATTCACACAGGGCGGCGAGCATTAGTGGTGAAATCTCCCCGGTATAGGCTCCCTTTTCCTCAAAATATAAGTTTTGGGCCCCCAATTTTATTGAGCTGCCTTTAATTAGCTCCCTTACCTTAGCTAGAGAAATAAAGGGAGGGCAGATTACCTTGTCAACATTAGCTATTTCATCAAGCCCAGGGCGCATTTCATTGACCAGTTCTGTGGCTTCACTTACCGTGGTATTCATCTTCCAATTACCAGCAATCAACGGCACACGCATTTTTGGTCCCCTAAGAAATTTCTCTCAATCAAGGTCTACCTTTTGCCACCACTCGTGAACTTTTTGTACTTCAGATAGCCAAAATTCTTGCCTATGTCTAATAACTACTTCTGGAGGCGTTACTTTTTTCTTTTCCCAATTCTCTCTACTCAACGAGGGTGGCACCTTTGATAAGTAATAAAATCCTAAACCCGGCTCACCTTTGTCTTTGCTAATTACAAGGGAAGAAAGCAAAGGGCGCCCATTTTCTGCCTCATATTCACTACATGCTCCTACTATAGTCCCAATAAGAAGAGCAAGCACATTACCCCTAAAACCTCTTTCTTTTAGCTTATTGAAAGCCTCTAGCTCTCCATAAAAGGCGAGCTCTCCTGCTTTGGCTTTCTTTTTAAGTGCTAAATAGGTAGCCTTTACCAACTTTATATATTCCTCTTCATCCAGTCTTCTATTCACATTCCACTCACGATATAGTTTCTTGATGAGAGCCTCCATACTTAAACCTCCTTGATATGCGGTTTTCTTAGGCACCAAATTTATTGAGCTTCAGGGCATTAGCCATTGCCAGAAGCATAATCTGTGTGGCTGGGAATCGCCCCAGCCCGCCGGAAGCACAAGCTGACTCAGAAAACTCGCTTACTCTATCAGGGCGACACCATTTAGAATATAAGAGAATGGGCACCGGGTGCCAGCTATGTCCCCTAAGCAAGGCAGGTGTTGAATGGTCACCGGTAACCACAAGAACATCAGGCTCCAGACTCATTAGCTTGGATAGAGCGCTATCAACTTGCTCTATAATCCTGACCTTCCGGTCAAAGTCGCCATCTTCACCAGCACTATCAGTTCCTTTTATATGAAAGAAGAAGAAATCATAATTAGCATAGTTCCGTTTTAGGGTTACAAACTCATCTTCAATGCTGGTTCCTGTCTCCAGGACCTCCATGCCAACCAGCTTAGCCAGTCCTCGATACATAGGATAACTAGTAATGGCTACTGGCTTCAATTTATAAATCTCGCCCATTGTGGGAAATTGAGGTCGCTGGGAGAAGCCACGGAGGAGAACCATGTTGGCTGGATGATGCTTGGCTAGGGTCGCCTTCGCCTGAGCTATAAACTGGCTGGCAATACTAGCTGTCCTACTAGCTTGTGGGTTGAGGGCAGTAATAATCCTTGGAGCTACCCCTGTCTGCTGGGGGTCAGAGTCGCTGATATCTGAATCAAGTCCCTCTCCCCGAAATACTACTATAAAACGGTGCTCCTTTACCGGACAAACAAAAATTTTAACATTCTCTATTACCAGTCCATCAAGTAACTGACACAGCTCAGCGCATTTGTCGGTAGAGATGCGACCCGCCCTGCGGTCGGTAACTAAGCCCACTTCATCTACAGTACAAAAGTTCCCACGAGCGGCTACATCTCCTGACTCAAGGTCGAAATCTATCCCGATTGCCTCCAGCACACCCCGACCAATGTTAAAGCTCAAAGGATTATAACCAAACAGAGCTAAGTGACCTGGGGCACTGCCTGGAGTTATCCCTGGGCTCACCGGGTCGATAAGACCACATATAGCTTTAGTGGCTAATTGGTCGAGGTTTGGCGTATTAGCTGTCTCTAGCTCTGTCTTACCTGTTTGGGGGTTGGGTAATCCGCCTAACCCATCAATAACTAATAATACAATCTTGGTAGGCGAAGGCTTGGCAATTGTCTTTACTAACTCTAAATTAGGTAATAACAACCTCATAGATGAAGCCCCTGTAAAACTCTTCTTGATTATGAGCCTTTATTCAATAGGGCTTCCACTCCTGGCAATGCTTTACCGGCTAGAAATTTAAGTGAGGCACCACCCCCGGTAGATACAAAGGTCATCTTATCGGCTAATCCCGACTTGGTTACTATTTCAGCCATGGAGCCTCCCCCAATAACAGTAGTCGCATCCAGATTAGCTAAGAGTTCAGCTATAGCTTGTGTTCCCTTGGCAAACTGAGGTATCTCATATATGCCCATAGGTCCGTTCCAGAAAACTGTTTTGCACCTTTGTAATTCTTCACTGAAGTTTTTTATAGTTCGGGGACCTATATCTACAATCCTCAAGTGGGGCGAAATGTTTTCTATAGATACAGTGTTGACTTTAGCTTCACTACTAAGTCCATCAGCAACAACCACATCAACTGGTAATATCAAGCGCACCCCTCTTTTTGCGGTGTCTTCCCTCAACTTAGCTGCCAAATCCACCATATCCTGCTCAACCAAGGACAAACCTACTTCATAGGATTTAGCCTTTAAAAAAGTGGCTGCCATACCGCCACCAATTAGGATATAGTCCACCTTACCTATAATATTTTCTATCATACTAACCTTGTCACTTATCTTGGCTCCACCGAGAAGTGCGGCGAAGGGATGAACTGGATTCTTTAAGATACTACCCAGGGCTTTAATCTCCTTCTCAAGCAGCAGGCCAGCTACCGCAGGCAGATACTTAGTAACGCCGACTGTTGAGGCATGACTTCGATGGGCAGCGCCGAAGGCATCATTAACATATATGTCAGCTAACCGGGCTAGGGCTTGAGCAAAAGAGGCTTCGTTCTTCTCTTCCTCTGGATGGAAACGAACATTCTCCAAAAGCAAAACATCACCATTCTTCGATTTTTCCGCCACCTTCTCTACATCAGAGCCAATTGAGTCCTTAGTAACTTTCACCGGCTGCCCTAAAATCTGTGACAGACGCTGAGCAACAACGGCTAATCGCAGTTTGTCAATTACCTTTCCTTGGGGTCGACCGAGGTGAGAGCATAGGATAACCTTTGCTCCCCGGTCAATAAGATATTTAATAGTAGGCAGTACGGCTCGGATACGACTATCATCAGCAATAACCCCTGTTCCCTCATTCAAAGGGACATTAAAGTCAACCCTAACCAAAACCCTTTTATTACTAACTTCTATGTCCCTGACAGTCATTTTATCCATTTGTTTCAGCCAAAGATTGAATCTAAAAGTTGACTCATACTAACAATGTGAGTAAATGATTGTCAAGCTAAGCCGTTATAAGCTAGTTTGACGCACTAGCGCTCATTTGCTACACTCGCTAAATGTCATCTTTGGGCAAGGCTACTATTTTTAGGATAAAATTTAAGCATGCCTTATTATCTATCCTCATTGGCATATGTATTGCTGGCGCAATTGTTACCTACCTCTGTCTCCTCGCTGAAAAGGGGCTATAACTATTGGCATTGAACTCGGCAGCCTAGCTGCTGTAAACCAGATGATAAGCACCTATGGCTTGGGATTAAAAACTATCTTGACCTCTCTCTCGGCCCGTGCTACATTTTAGTGGTAAATAACTTGTCCCTGTAGCTCAGCTGGACAGAGCGGCTGCCTTCTAAGCAGCGGGTCGTGGGTTCGAATCCCTCCAGGGACGCTATTTTGTGTAGGCTTTCTAGATTCTGAATAAGCCTTTAGCGGCGCTTCACTTCGTATGAGCCAAAAATAAAGTTTAGGTCATTTTGCAAAGCATTAATCTTTTCCCGGGAGAAAAGCTCTTCATCTATATCAAGCATTACTTTTGTTTCACCTTTGGCTGAGCCCACGATATGTGCCCTGAGACATTCTTTTTCGCCCTTACCTGACTTACTCTCAATCTTGAAGGTTAGCGTGCCACGAGAAATAAACGTTGATGTGTCACTGGGCAAACAGTATGTTTCCAGTTTTGCCTTATCTATAACCGTCCCCTGCTTTAGAGTAAAGTCTCTTATCTCATCATAAAGTAACTCTGGGTCTACATCTTTGTATGTTTGCCTAATTTGCATCTTTAGCTCCCTGCACTCCTTTAATCGCTACTTCCACCGGGTCTCGGGAATCCTTAAGGTTTTCAAACTTCACCCCTTTAACTACTTTTCCATTCTTGACATCGAGGCAAGGTATAATCCTTATCTGCTTCATCCCGCTCCTTTCTTCTATAATAAACCTAATGATATATTTTGTCACCTCCACCAATAATCTCCCTTGATGAATGACGCCGGTAAAAGAGCAAGCGCTGGGCTGAGGTCGTTATGTTCCTGCTGTTGCTGGATACTAAAGGGTATGCTATACTATTTTATAATTGGAAGGAGTTTAAGCTTGCCCGATACAGTTACTATTAAGCAGCTTTTGGAAGCCGGTGCTCACTTCGGGCACCAGACAAGTTGGTGGCATCCTCATATGAAGAGCTACATCTTTACCAAGCGCAATGGCATTCATATCATTGACCTAGAGCAAACGGTAAGCATGTTAGACAAGGCATGCGACTTTATTCGGCAGTTGGTAGCTGAGGGTGGCAGTATCCTTTTTGTCGGCACCAAAAAGCAGGCTCAGGAGACTATAGAGGAAGAGGCTAAACGCTGTAATATGTATTATGTCAATCAACGCTGGCTAGGAGGGGTGCTGACCAACTTTATTACTATCCAAACTCGCATAGATTATCTAGTTCGTTTGGAAGACCAGCAAGCTAGAGGTGAGTTTAACCGCCTACCTAAAAAGGAAGCCCTGAAGCTTGAGAAGGAAATTTTACGCCTCAATCGACAGATAGGTGGTCTTAAAGAGATGACCAGCTTACCGGCTGCTCTGTTCATTGTTGACGTTATAAAAGAAAGGATTGCTCTAGCTGAAGCCAAACGTGTAGGCATACCAGTTGTAGCTATTGTAGATACTAATTGTAACCCCGCTGATATTGACTGCCCTATTCCGGCCAACGATGATGCTATTAAAACCATCAAGCTGATATGTAATAGTATTGCCGATTCAGTGATAGAGGGTAGAACTGGCGAGGCATTGGGTCTGGTGCAGGAAGGAGGGGAAGAGGGCTTGGAGGAGCTTGAGGTTACGGAAGCCGCTGAACCTGTTGTTTTCACTCCTGATAATGAATAAAACAGGGAGGGAGAGATTGGAAATTCCAGCAGTCAGAGTAAAGGAGCTAAGAGCCCAGTCTGGAGCGGGGGTTATGGATTGTAGAAATGCTCTCCTTGAGGCAGAAGGGGATATGGAAAAAGCGCTCCAGATTCTGAAGCAGGAAGGCTTCCTTCAGGCACAAAAGAAAGCAAAACGTTCTGCCACCCAAGGAGTGATTGAAGCCTATATCCATGCCGGTGGGCACATTGGAGCCATGGTTGAAATCAACTGCGAAACCGACTTTGTTGCCCGTACTGATGAGTTCAAGGAACTGGCTCATCATTTGGCAATGCAAGTAGCAGCCATGCCTCCTCAATTTATCTCAAGGGACGAAGCCCCTGAAGGGGCTGATATAGAACCTCAGGTAGCTTGTCTGCTTCTTCAGCCTTACATTAAAGACCCTAATAAGACCGTTCAAGATATTATTGCTGAAACTATTGCCAAGGTAGGAGAGAATATCAAAGTAAGTAGATTTGCCAGATTTGAATTGGGTAGATAGGTATTAACAAGATGACCACTACCAAATATAAGCGGGTTCTGCTCAAACTTAGTGGCGAGGCTTTTGGTGGTAAAGCCGATTATGGTATTGATTCCCCTACCCTCACCATGATAGCCAAACAGATTAGGCAGGTGATAGAGATGGGGGTGGGTGTAGGTATTGTTGTCGGTGGCGGTAACATCTGGCGTGGGGCTAAGGCTGAGCAGAATGGAATGGATAGGGTCACTGCTGACTACGCTGGGATGCTAGCTACAGTGATAAATGCCCTAGCTCTCCAGGATGCATTGGAGAGAGAAGGAATAACTACTAGAACCCAGTCAGCTATAGGCGTTCAACAGGTAGCTGAGCCTTACATTAGACGCCGGGCTATTCGTCACCTGGAGAAAGGTAGAGCAGTTATTTTCGCTGGAGGCACTGGCAACCCATATATGACCACTGACACTGCGGCTGCTCTACGAGCCATAGAGATTGAGGCAGAAGTCCTACTTATGACAAAAAATAATGTTGATGGCATCTATAGTGCTGACCCTAGCAAAAATCACAGCGCTAAGAAGTTTGACAAACTTACTCACCTTGAAGCATTAAATATGCGCTTGGAGGTAATGGATGCTACCGCTCTCTCCCTCTGTCTGGAAAACAAGCTGCCTATAATCGTTTTTGACCTTCGAGCTCCCCGCAGTATTGAGCGCGCTATAATCGGTGAACCTATTGGTACCCTGGTATCCAGTGGGAAGGAAAATGATTAGCCGCACTTTATGGAATATTGAAGAAAAGATGCGAACCTCTATTGAGGTTTTGAAGAGAGAATTAGCCACCATTCGTACTGGGCACGCTACCCCTGCCCTAATAGAGCATATTAAGGTGGAATATGCTGGTGTTCCTACTCCGCTTAATCAAATTGCTAGCATTTCTGCACCTGGAGTAAGGCTGCTCGTCATCCAACCTTGGGATAAAAGTAGTACGCATAGTATTGAGAAAGCCATCCTAAAGTCTGACCTCGGGCTAAATCCGGCTAGTGATGGGAGTGTAATTCGGATAAATA
>SOKA01000054.1 GCA_004376105.1 Dehalococcoidia bacterium | reverse complement strand
AAGCACCCCTGTGGTAGCTATGAGTGGCAGGTTGTAAGGCTTGGCGCTGATATAGGGATTAAATGCCTTAAATGCCAGTGCCGCGTCCTCCTTGAGCGCAGTGTCTTCGAGCGTAGAGTCAAAGCCTTTGTTTCCCGAGGAAAATAATGACACGCCAGATTATGCACATTGACCTTGATGCCTTCTTTGTCTCAGTGGAGCAGGTAGAAAATCCTGAGCTTAAAGGTAAACCGATAGTGGTTGGCGGTAGACCTGACCGACGAGGCGTAGTTGCCTCTGCCTCCTATGAAGCCCGGGCTTTTGGTTTACATGCCGGTATGCCCCTTACCACCGCCTGCCGCCTTTGCCCTCAAGCTACCTTCATAGAGGGCAGCTTCCCTAAGTATCGCAGTGCTTCGCAAAGGTTTATGGCTATCCTGACTGATTTCTCACCTTATCTTGAGCCAGTGAGCCTTGATGAAGCCTACCTGGATGTAACCGGTTTTGAATCTATTTATGGCTCTATTTATCAGATGGCTGTGGCTATAAAGCAACGGATTAAGGATGAATTAAGGCTTTGCGCTTCGGTGGGCATCGCTAGCTGCAAGGTAGTAGCCAAGGTTGCCTCTGAATTATCAAAGCCAGATGGATTACTAGAGGTAGCTACAGGAAAGGAGCGCTCCTTCCTGTCACCTTTGCCCATAACTAAACTGCCTGGAATCGGCAAGAAGACTGAGCGAATATTAAACGGCCTAGGTATCCATACTATAGGCAAACTATCTGCTATGCCGCTAAGTACCCTTAAAAGCCATTTTGGTGCGTCTGGTGAAATTCTGTGGCGCTACGCCCACGGCATTGACCATAGAAAAGTAGAACCCCCGAGTGCTGCCAAGTCCATCAGCCGAGAAACCACTTTTGGCAAAGACACCAGAGACCATTCCCTGCTGAAGGCAACACTGCGTTATCTTGGTGAACGGGTTGGTAGCCAGTTACGCCAGCAAGGCAAGCAAGCCAGGTGCGTAACCTTAAAACTCAGATATGCTGACTTCACCACTATTACCCGGTGTCACACCTTGAGGCAAGCCAGCAATGCTGACCAGACCATCTTTGATACCGGAGTAGAGCTACTAAACAAAGCGTTATCTCAAGAAAAGCAAGCAATCCGCCTTATTGGCATCGGGGTATCAAACCTGACTGAGCCAGGCAGACAGCTAGCTATGCTGGATTCATCAGCCCAAAGGCTGGGGCAACTAAATAAAGCCATTGACCGCATCCGCAAAAAGTATGGCTTCACCGCCATACAAACCGGCCGAACTCTGCTACTAAAGGAAATCAACTTGTCTTCTAGCTGAGTAGTGGCTATAATTAGCCCTAGCTAAGAGAGGAGATTTTCAAAATGCCATCATATGCCTATTTCCATAAGCAGTTCGTGCCTCTATCTGAAGCCAAGATAGGAATTATGACTCATTGCCTTCACTACGGCACTGCCATTTTTGAGGGCATCAGGGGTAACTGGAACAGCCAACAAAAGCAGATTTACCTCTTTCGGCTTAAAGAGCACTATCAACGACTGCACAATGGCTGCCGGTTATTGAAGATTAACCTACCCTATACTATTGATGAACTATGCCAGATAACAGTTGAACTGGTAGAAAGGTGCGGTTTTCAAGAAAACTTATATGTCCGCCCTCTAGCCTATAAGAGCTCTGAATCCCTCGGAGTCCGCCTTCATGACTTGGATGATGATTTCTTGGTCTTTGCTATCCCCTGGGGACCATATTTGGATATAGATAAAGCCCGATGCGTTGTCTCTTCATGGCGGCGCCCTGATGATAATGTGATTCCACCCCAGGCTAAGATTACCGGCCTTTATATCAATAATGCCCTGGCTAAAACAGAAGCCATCAGTAATGGCTTTGACGAGGCGATTATGCTTACCTCGGAGGGCTATGTCTCCGAAGGCAGTGGTGAGAATATCTTTCTGGTTATAGATGGCAAGTTAGTCACGCCAGCCAGTTATAATAGTATCCTTATGGGTATTACCCGCGATACAGTAATAAAACTGGCACAAAACGAACTGGGTATAGAAACAATAGAGAGACAGATTGACCGTAGCGAGCTTTATATTGCTGAAGAGTGCTTCTTTACTGGCACTGCTGCCCATATCACCCCGATAGGCGAGATAGACCACCGCAAGATAGGTAGCGGTGAAACTGGTGAAATAACCAAGAGGTTGCAAGAAATCTACTTTGATGTAATACAAGCCAGCAACCCTAAATATCTTGAGTGGTGCACTCCAGTCTATAAGAAATAGGTTATTGGCTGTACCACAACCCCTTGTGCTAGCGGCTGGAAAAAAGCTATTCTTTATCTGAACCTACCTGTAACGACTTCAACAGGCAGATGACCCGGCAGCTTTCCTCTACTGTAGTGGTGCAGCTATAGGCTCCCTCAAGCAGTTGACCAATGGCGAAACTACCATGACCGTGAACCATAACAATACGGTGTTGCTTTAATGCCTGGGCAATTATATCAGCCAGACCCCCTGGTCTTACTTTCATATGCCAACCGAGGACTGGAACCTGGCCTACTATAGACAGACCCTCAGCATCATTGGGCACAATCTCAGTTTCAACTAATGACAGGGCGACGGCGTGAGGCGGGTGAGCGTGAACAATGGCTAATGCCGAGGTTTCCTGATAAATAGCACGATGGACAGCTAATTCGATTGAGGCAAGTGGTGTAGACCGGTCATTCTTACTTATCCCAGTCTCTATCAAATCAGGCTCCTGCAAACAACTGATCCTACTACCGCGGCGGGTAATAATTAAACGGTCTCCCAGTCTAATACTCAGATTTCCACTATGGGAAGAGACAAGCCCCCGAGTGAAAAGGTCGTGACCTACAGTCTGAAACTGAGATAACATCATAATCCTCTCTTTTTGTTGAGAACCCGCTTTATCCCCCGAGAGGACAACTACACCAACTGCCTGATAACAGCAATAACCCTGCCCTGAATCTCAACATTATCAGGCTCAACATATATAGGCTGCATCTGGCTATTTGCCGGCTGAAGTCGAATACGACCCAGCTCAGCATAAAATTTCTTCAGCGTGGCCTCTTTTTCAGCCTTAAGCCATATGGCTGCCATTTCCCCATTCTCCACCAAATTCACATACTCCATCAATACAAAATCACCATCGTTAACCAAAGCATCCACCATTGATGAGCCCTTCACCTTCAGAGCATAAACCCCTTCCCTCCCCCGAGTCAAATCTTTAGTCACCTCCAGAGTCTCTGAGGAGGCAATAACATCCCAGGTATCGGGAGTAGGCACTGGTATCGGCTCACCGGCCGCTATTTGACCAATAATAGGTACTTGAAGTCGAGTCCCTGGAGCCGGAGACC
>SOKA01000011.1 GCA_004376105.1 Dehalococcoidia bacterium | reverse complement strand
ACCCTATGGAAAGTGCCACAGAAACATACCGCCCCGATTTAAACGGAGCAAGGGTGAAATGGTGAGGTAAGAGCTCACCAGCGGCTGGGTGACCAGCTGGCTGGGTAAACCCCATCTGGAGCAAGACCAAATAGAGGGATAAAAGGACGCCCGGCCTGTCCCTGGGTTGGTCGCTTGACCCTGATGGTAACATCAGGGCTAGATAGATGGTCACCGCTCCGACCAGAGCACCCAGAAAAATCTATGATTTTCCTGGGAACCTGCGACTTGGAGTACAGAACTCGGCTTATAGGTTTACTTGACCTTTTTCTTAAAGTAAAGCCCCCACCACACAATGGATAAAACACCAAATATGGCCCAGATAGCCATAGGAACTGCAGCCCTCTCGCCAAGAAAGGCAAGTGCTATTACGCTTGCCAGCCCAGCATTCTTCCTGGTGCCCATTAGTAACAAGCTGATGCTGGTTGCCCGGTTTATATGTAAAGCCCTTGTTGTGATGAATTCAATGGCGTGCCCTAGAATGAAAGTGATAGTAACAGCTATTATGGCAATCTTAAACAAAACATCAAACTGTCCGAAGAAAACCTGCCGGTTTAAGCCGATGATGGTGAAAATCACAATGAAAAAGCACCAGTTCACCACTATATCCCGCCACTTATCTATGCGCTGAGTCAAGCCCTTGAAGAGCAGTATTCGAGATACGGCCAGTGGAATAACTATCAACTGCATGAGCATAAGAAGCAGCTTGGCTGGATTGAGAAAATCAGCCCCGAGGAACAACATTATCATTGCAGGTGTGAGCCCCAGCGCCACTAGATATGTCCCGGTTATGCCGATTAGTGAAAAAGTCGTGTTTCCCCCCAGCATATAGCTATAGGGCACCACTGCAATCGCAGGAGGCATAGCCGCAAAGACTACGAATCCTGCCCATAATTCACTGTCATTTGTCAGCCACCTTGCCATGAGCAACATTATGCCTCCCAGGACAACGTAGTTAAGCAGTAGTGAAATAAGTATCGGGCGAGGCATAGCCTTAAGAGAGGCAAGGTCGCGGTTCGTTATGCTAATGGTGGATAGGGTCATAGCTACTGCCATCGCTGGCAGTAGCAGCGGCTGTGTCCAAACGGCTCCCTGGCCGATAGCCAGACCCAGCACAATGCCCAGAATGAATACGAAATTCCGGTTTCTGAATAGCTTGCTGACGATGGCAATAAACCCCTGAGGAATATCTAAATCTTGTCACTGGTGGTGAGGGAAATATTCCTTAAGCCAAGTCTTCTATTTTCTTTGCCCCTGATTGTACCTAAATTATGCATGGCAGGCAAATAGTATCAAATTTTTTTTCACTCCAGCTTGGAGTTGAGGAAAGGAAGCAAAACTTAATAATTGAGGGCTATAAAGCATAATCAAGGTTAAAATTATAACGCCAACAACCGTCAGCGAGCTTGCCAGCCACGCCGGTTAGGCATATAGTAGATGCCAATGGAGACCCTTAACCCTGTAGCTCACGACTTTATTCTTTTCTGTATTCACCGCCAAGGGAAGGAATGGCCAGCTCTCTACGATGAGATGTGTTGGGTAGCTGGGCACCGACTATTCAGAGGGTTGGGCTATGCCGAGTTAAGAAGGCTGGGACTATCCCTCGCTCTCACCAATATAGAAGATACTATTAGGATGGTAGATATCGTCACCTCTGAAGAGTAGAAGGTTCATAGTGGTAAAGCTACAAATTCTACTTCCTAATCTAAACTAGACTAGCCTACTCATAATTTCCTCAATAAATAACCAATAAATTTTGTCACAAAATACTTTATGGGAGAGTAAGTCCGATGTCAAAAATACTAAAAATTATGGTAATAGCTCTATTGGTGGTGAGCCTTGCCCTATCTTTTGGTGCTGGCTGTGCTCTAGGCACCAGAACTCCTCCCAGCTCAAGTCAGAGTCTGGATATTGTCGAGGAGGCGTGGAACATAATTTTTCAAGATTATGTGGATAGGGACAGGCTTGATGCTGGTGCGCTGAGCGAGGCAGCCATCAAGGGTATGGTAGAGGCACTGGATGACCCCTATACCTCCTACCTAGATGCTGAGACCTACCAATTGAGCTTGAGCGGTCTGGAAGGGAAATTCGAGGGTATTGGAGCCCAAGTCGCAGTTAAGGATAATCAGTTAATGATTATTGCTCCTATTGCTGATTCGCCAGCGGATAAGGCGGGTATTAGAGCCGGTGATAAAATCTTGGAAATCAATGGTAGGTCTACCTCAGGGATGAGCCTGGTTGAGGCTGTGCTTCTTGTCCGTGGTCCCGAGGGAACATCGGTCAGGCTTCTTATTCTTCACCAAGATGAGACTGAGCCTGAGGAAATTGAGATAGTTAGAGCTGAAATTGAGCTGCCCAGTGTCCGCTTTGAGATGAGGCAAGACATCGCTTACGTTAATATCACCCATTTTTCCGAGCGCACTGATGAAGAACTATCGCCGGTGCTGGATAGTATAGCCCGTGAAGCGGCTACTAGCATCATCCTTGACCTGCGTAGTAATCCCGGTGGTGTTCTGCCAGCAGTGGTTGATGTCGCCAGCCACTTTTTGAAGGAGGGCGTGATTGTTGATGTGGTGGATAATCAGGGAAAGCATACAGCTACGGCAGTTAAACATAAGGAAGCTACTACTGATTTGCCTTTGGTTGTTTTAGTAGATAGCTACGCTGCTAGCGGTAGTGAAGTATTGGCTGGAGCGTTGCAAGATTATGGTCGCGCCACCATTGCCGGCACCAGAACCTATGGTAAGGGCAGTGTCAATATCCTGCGCCAGCTTAAGGATGGCTCAGGATTATATATTACCACTGCTCGCTGGCTCACCCCTAATGGTCGTCTCATAGAAGGCGAGGGGATATACCCTGACTATGAGCTTGAGCTTGAAGAAGATGCCATCCAATGGGCTATAGACTACCTGAGGAGCAATGGATGACGAGCCGTGTTAAAATTTAGGAGATTGGCTATGGACAGAGCAAGATTTCAGGAGCTAGTGGCGAAGGCGGTGGATAGTCTACCTCAAGAGTTTCGGGCTAAGCTGGAAAACATTGATGTGGTGGTGGAGGATTGGCCCACTCGAGGTCAACTGGCTGATGTGGGGCTGAGGCGCGGCGAGACTCTACTGGGTCTTTACCAGGGTGTGCCACTGACCAAGCGGGGCAGGCGCTACGGGCTGGTAGCACCAGACAAAATAACTATATTCCAGAAGCCGATCGAGGCTAAATGTAGATATGATGCTGAGATTACCGCCGAGGTACAGAGGGTAGTGAGGCATGAGATAGCCCATCACTTTGGCATTGGGGATACCAGACTGAGGCAGATTGAAAGGGGTGAAGATTAACCTTTGAAATCTGAGCCAGA
>SOKA01000033.1 GCA_004376105.1 Dehalococcoidia bacterium | reverse complement strand
TTCTCAATCTGAAGATAACGCAGAAATTTGTTTAACTTCCTTTTCACGCGCCCCCCCTTTTGGGCACTAGCATAACAATAATATTTTAGTTGGCAATTAGACGCAGAGGTTCTCAGCCTAACAATAGGTGAACGCACCTTGAAAGCAGTAGGCAACCTCTCACGGCTTGCCAAATCCAGATTATTGTTGTTGCAATGTGGTTGGTCACAAAAGCTAGGGGTGACAAGCCCCAGGCACACGGCGAAGGCACCAATATGGTGCCCCCGAGTGGGTAAGCCGGTGCCGCTTTTAGGTGCAACTAAAGAGGTGCCTTCCCCACGAGGGGGCTTTCCTTTTCCCCTTCCGACGGGCACCTAGAGGAGGCTCTACGGCAAGAGCTTTGGAGTGAAATAGTGGGCACTTTTTAGGTCGATTTTAGTAAATATTTTTGCATCGGGTATTGACAAAAGTATTATTTAATGGTAATCTAGCGACATTAGGCGATCTATGAATGCTGAGGCCAGGGAATCAAAGCATATTTAAGATGAAGCCCAGCATTCTGCGAAAGGCACATCAGAAAGCTATTCAGCAGGGCAAAACGCTCGGCAGGTGGATTGAGGATGCCATAGAGGAAAAGATTCAGCGAGAAGAAACAGTAAAACCGGTTAAATAGAAAAGACCTGCGGCAACAGGTCTTTCGGAAAGTGACTAAATAAGGGTGTTATGTAGCTGTTTCTATTGTAAAGCAATCCTGAAGATAAGTCAAACGAAGGGCTCGAGAACCCAAAGTACGGGTGCATCTCCGAGCCCTTCTTCATCTTTCTCTCCTCTCTTTAAGAGCCCCGGTGCTGGTAGTCACCAGCACCGGGGGTTACTTAATAGGGCATGGCTATGGCTGAAATTAGAAAGGACATTCAAGTGGCGGCTCGATATCTCTTCCCCCAAAATCCGAACACATCCCTTGGGCAAGGAGGGTTGCTACAATAAGTTAGACAGCCCTCCGTGTTTTACGAAAACCGTAAGAAAGGGGGTGGTGACAAGAGCGGAAGATCAATTAAAAATTCGCTTCACAAAATGACACTCCAATTTGCAAAGGAGGAAGAATGGTAGTTCAACTTACAAAAGAAGAAAAAGAAATGTTGGCAGGTGAGCACGGCGACGCGAAACGCATGTCTATGGAACTTCTTGTTAAAGCAGCCGAGGCCTATAATGCTGAAAGACTTATACCAATCGCCAGTTGTCATTTGGTTCTCTCATTTCAGAAGACGGCACTAAAAGCTGGACTGGAAACTGCGGAAAGATTTGTTAAGCTGGGCGCTAAGTGTGTAGTTCCCACTTCGATCGATACATCAAGCATGGATTTTGAAAGGTGGGAAGAATTTCGTTTCCCGAGAGACTTTATGGAAGACCAGTTTAGGATGAAGAAAGCGCTCGAAGCACTGGGAGCTATCCCCACATGGTCATGCGTGCCCTATGAAGGTGGAGGAATCGTGCCGAGGTTTGGACAGCACATAGCTTGGACCGAGTCCTCAACTGCTCCTTATGTGAACAGCTTGATTGGAGCCAGAACCAATAGGGTTGGCGCCTACGAGGATTTGGCATCCGCAACCACCGGGAGGACGCCCTATTACGGACTCCATTTGGACGAGAATAGGCTGGGAAACATTCTGATTGAAGTCACGACGCCTTTAACCCCTGGTGACTACAATGTTTTCGGTTCTTGGGTGGGAGAAGTGGTAGAAAATAAGATTCCGGTGATAACCGGAATACCTGAGGATGTGAGGCCCCTGGACCTTAGGTATTTTGGTGCCTCAGGAGCCGCAACCGGCTCTCTAGCCCTTTATCACATGCCAGGCATAACCGCTGAATTTAGAACCGTTGAAGAAGCCTTTGGTGGCAAGAAAATTCCTCAGCGAGTTCAATTCGGTCCTGAAGAGTTAAAAAGGAGAACAGAAAAAATGAGCTCCGTACCAGGTGGAAAGATGGACCTTGTTGTCATTGGCTGTCCTCATCTCACGATGGAAGGACTCATAGATCTAGCTAATAGGATAAAAGGTAGAAAGGTAAAAGTTGAAACCTACGTACTCACCAATAAAGTCTGTAAAGATATGGCAACTGAAATGGGAGTGGCTCAGATTATAGAGGATTCGGGAATGAAATTGAATACCGGGTGTTGTGCCTGGTCGCCCGTGGAGCTATGCGGATTTCCGGAACATTTCACGGTGATGGCAAATGCTGGCAAGCAAGCTTGGTATATCCCTAGTTTACTGACTCAAATGCGTCCCGGAAAGGTCGATGTAATATATGGGGACGTGGATGCGTGCATCGACGCCGCGTGCAAAGGAGAAGCTTAAAGGGAGATAGTAAAAATGGCGAAAACATTAAAAGGTAGAGCTCTTGGCGGAGGTACGGTTGAGGGTGAAGCCGTTGTCAGTAAAATGATGTTTAACTGGGCCGGGGCATTCAATCCAGTAACTGGAGAAATTATCGACCCAAGACATGATTGCACTGGAATGAAGCTGGGGGACAAGGTGTTCATTTACTCGTACAGCAGAGGGTCGACGACAAACCCGGCTATATTCATGGAAGGAGTAAGAAACAAAGTTAACCCCATTGCGCTAGTTATGCTCGAAATGGAACCAATGACCATGATGGGTGTTGCCAGCGGAGCCGTATTCTATAACGTCAAAATACCCGCGGTTGACCACACCGACCTGAATCCAATCGAGGTTATAAAAACAGGCGATAAAGTAAGGGTTAACGGGGACACAGGCATAGTAGAAGTCTTGTGATAATCAAATTGTGGTTTTAGCAAAGTTAAGGTTTTGAGTGAATCTTCTGTCAGTGGCTTATAAAAATATTAGGAGGCTGATATAGAAGCTGTAACTCAGTACGTTGTCTCAGGTATATTTCAAGGTTGCATATACGGGCTGATAGCTGTTGGGATAGTTATTATCTTTAAGGCTACCAAGGTATTCAACTTTGCTCAGGGGCACCTCCTGATGATGGGAGTACTCCTTAGCGTGATATTCTTAAATAATTTCGGTGTGCGGATTGCCATACCGTTGGCTATAGGTTGTGCTTTCGGTATCGGCTGGGTTCTGGAGCGGGGGATACTGCGTCCCCTTATCGGGCAGCCCATTATTTCGGCACTACTGATGACTCTGGCGGTCGCTTATCTCCTAGATGGCGTGGCTACCATATTCTGGGGGACCAAGATTGTTCCCTACCCTCAGTGGTATCCGGAGCAATCATTCCCCTTTATGGCGATACGGGTAAGCTCTGGGATGGTATGGACTATTCTTGCTGCCACCGGTATCTTTGTTGCCTTGGCATTTTTCTACCGCCGGAGCATGATGGGGAAGGCGATGAGGGCTACTGCCGAAAGTCACCAGGTGAGCCAGAGTCTGGGGATAAAGGTGACCAGGGTCTTCAGCCTGTGCTGGATAATGGCGGCGGTGATTGCCTTTATCATGGCCTTCTTCTTCGGGGTTCACGTTGGTGCCTTCCGTTACCTTTCCGAGTGGGGGTTTAGAGCTATCCCGGCTGTCCTGATAGGTGGTTTGGATTCCATCCTTGGCGCCCTCGTTGGCGGGCTTTTGGTGGGTGTTCTGGAAGTGATTGCCACCGCCTATCTGGGGGCATACGTAGGCAGTATGTTCCCCTTCATCATCTTGCTCATAGTGATTATAGTCAGGCCCCACGGCTTCTTCGGCCAGGCGGAGATAGTGAGGGTATAGAATATGCGACCAAGCGGGATTATGGATGTTAATTACCGACAGAGTGCGGCCATGCTGCGCACCCGCTCTCAGTGGCTAGCCGTGGGCATCCTGTTGGCTTTTCTGGCTGTGGCCGGTCGGGTTTTCCCCTCCGAGATAGTGGACGTCATGAACATGATGTTTATCTTGATAGTTGCCGCCCACGGCCTCAATATATTGACCGGCTATTGTGGTCAAGTCTCGGTTGGTCATGCCGCCTTCAAAGGGGTGGGTGCCTATAGCGCGGCTATGCTGATTGTGCGGCTGGGATGGAACCACTGGGTAGCTCTTCCCGTTGCCGCCCTCGCTGCTGGGGGGGCAGGGGTGCTCTTCGGCTTGCCCGCTTTTAGGGTTGGAGGGTTTTATCTGGCGATGTCCACCCTGGCTGCCCAGTTCATTCTGACCACCGTCTTTATTTTCGCTATGCCGGGCATTGTTGGCGGCATCAGCGGGATAACCGTACCCTTTCCTGCCATAGGTGACTTTAGCTTTAGGATTCCGGAAAACCAATATTACCTGTTTATGCCCATGTGTGTGGTTATGACCATTGTGGCCAGAAACATAGCCCGGTCACGGATGGGGAGGGCCTTTGTCGCGGTGCGGGACAACGAAGTAGCCGCCGAGATTATGGGGGTCAACCCGTTTGGCTACAAACTGCGTGCCTTCTTCATTGGCTGTCTCTTTGCCGGAGTTGCCGGCTGGATGAGAGTGGTCTATGACGGGTGTGTTAGGCCGGACATTTACCCCTTGATGGCTTCTATCTGGTTACTAGGTACTATCATCATTGGGGGGATGGGGACCACCATTGGTCCCATCCTTGGCGTTATCCTGGTCAGGGCTTTAAATGAGATGGTGTTGATGCTTAGCCCGCTTATCGGAGGTTTCTTCCCAATCGAGATAGCGATTCGGATGGGAGCCGGGCTGGGGTTAATAGCTTTCGCCGTGGTGGTTATAGTTTTCTTGATCTTTCAGCCAAGGGGGTTGGCTCACTTGTGGGAAGTATTAGGAGCGCGCATGAGGCATTGGCCGTTCAGGTATGAGCCCAGGTAAGGAGGTGGTAACTATGTGAAAAAAGAAACGCTGGCTGAAGATATTATAAAGTACCAATAGAAAGGAGGAAGAATGAAAAAGATTTTTATACCGTTAATGACGGTAGTTGTAGTAGCTGCCCTACTCCTTGGCTGTATGCCAGGGGCGCCAGAAGTAACACCACCAGTAACACCACCGCCAGTAACACCACCAGTAACACCACCGCCAGTAACTCCGGAAGTCACAGGTGCCCCCCCTGGGGTGTTCGTAGACCCGGAGACGGGATGGTGGGAAGGGCGAATGGGAGTTTTAGCTGAAGATGCCCCAACCTTTGGTATAGGATTCCTGGCTGATTTGAGTGGCACCCTCGGCTTCTGGAATGCCCCGCGGTTGGTGGGCACCACCGCTGCCTATGAGTGGCTGTGCGCCCATGAGTATGGGATTGCTGGCAAGAGGCCGCTTATCAAATGGTACGACCACAAGAGCAATGCCGACGAGGCCAAGGCGGGTTACGCCAAGCTGAGGGGGAAGTACATCGCAAATCATTCTTGTGGCACTGGCGAGCAGCAAATGCTGAAGCCGAACTACGACCCCGACAAGTTCCTGACCCTGACCTGCAGCCAGAGCCCCAACGTAATCTACCCGGTAGGGTACGCATTTGGCATCGGACCTTATTGGGCTAACCAGTATGCCGCCTTCATTGATTGGGTCCTCGAGGAGGGCAAGGGTACCAAGATAGCGTATATAACCTACCCCAGCGGCTATGGTCGGGCCTTTATTACCGACGAGACAGCGGCCTACAATGAAGAGCACGGTATTGAGATGGTGGCTGACATCGCTGTCCCCTGGGCGCCCCCTGACCCCGACAGCATCCTGGCGGCAGCCAAGGACGCCGGGGCCGAGATCGTTTTCACCAATGCCATGTATGCCACTATGGGGCCTCTTCTCAAGGCGAACTACGACGGGGGCTATAACCTCCAGTTTTGTGTCAACAACCTGAGCCTTGATGAAGCTACCATCGCCCTAGCTGGTCAGACTGAAGACGGCAAGTGGAGGGCTGATGGACTGGTCGGCATTAGCAACTATGTTACCGCCGCTGACCTGGAGACCCCCGATAGTCCTTTTTACGAAAGCGAGGGGATGACTGCCCTCGTAGAGTACTGGGACACCCACTTCGTAAAGCCCGAGGACAGGTGTGGCTCTTACATACAGGCCTGGCTGGAGGTATTCACCTATAAGGAGGCTATTGAGGAGACCTTGGTTAGACTCGGCTCCTGGGATCAGGTCACCAGCCGCGAGATAAGGCTGACCATGGAGGGCGAGGACTGGTGGGATCGCAACATCAGAGACATGTGGGTAACTAACTTCTCACCCACAAACCGTGACCCCATAACTGTAAGGATAATGCAGGTGCAGGACGGAAAGTGGATCGCCATAACCGATCTGTTTACGGTGAAGGTGTTGGTGCCTGATGAGTGGCTGCAGCCCTGGATAGATTAAACGACTGGGTCAAGCCTTGGATAGATTGAGGGAGTGGGCGCGGCAGTGGGTCGCTGCTGCGCCCTACTCCCAAGAGTTCACGACGAGTAGAGCGCGAAGATAATATAGAGGAGTACGTGTGCGTACATGGTTACAGAGGATGAAGTCCAACTACGAACTGATAACGTTTGTCTCAGCTTTGGGGCGGTGAAAGCGCTTGATGGGATAAGCCTGGATGTCAAGCTTCATCAGCTTTTGGCGGTTATTGGTCCCAACGGCGCCGGCAAGACTTGCCTGTTCAATGTCATCAATGGCTTTTATCGTCCCCAGGAGGGGGAAGTCTACTTTGAAGGACGAAAAATTACCCAGCTGCCTCCTTACAAGATAGCCGAGTTGGGTATAAGCCGAACCTTCCAGGCTATCCAACTCTACGCCGGGCTTTCGGTTGTGGACAATATAATGGCGGGAAGGCACATACACCTAAAATCCGGGATGGTGAGCGGGGCTATCTATTTTGGACGGGCGCAAAGGGAAGAGGCAGAACATAGAAAAGAGGTGGAGTGGCTCATTGACTTTCTGGAGCTAACCTCAGTAAGGGACCGCATAGTAGGTTCCCTTCCTTACGGGCTGCAGAAGAGGGTTGACCTGGGACGGGCTTTGGCCTTGGAACCAAAGCTCCTTCTCCTCGATGAGCCTATGGCGGGGATGAGCAGAGACGAGAAGGAGGCTATGGCCAGGTTTATCTTGGATGTGGTTGAGATGAGAGGGATTACCGTTACTCTGGTCGAACATGATATGGGGGTGGTCATGGACATAGCTGACAGGGTTGTGGTCTTCGATTACGGGCATAAGATCGCTGACGGTCTCCCCGAGGAGATAAGGAACAACGAGCAGGTTATTAAAGCCTATCTGGGAAAACCGAAGGAGGCTTGATTGACGAGGAGGGTAAAAATGATGACAAAGGAAGAGGTTTTCCAGCTCGGTGCCGATGAGGATACCTTGCCCAAGCTTCTGAAACGGAACTACGAGAGATGGGGTACCAACGTTGTAGCTATTAGGGATAAGGACTTTGGCATCTGGCAGGAGTATTCCTGGAAGCATGAGTATGAGCAGGTGAAGTATTTCGGCCTGGGGCTGCTTAGCCTGGGCTTGAAGTCTGGTGATAAGGTGGCCATTATAGGCGATAATGAACCCCAATTGTACTGGGCTAACCTTGCTATGCAGGCGGTTCACGGTATAGGCGTGGCGCTCTTCCCTGGTGCCACACCTACTGAGATGGAGTTCATACTCAATCACTCAGATAGTAAGTTTGTGGTCGCCAGAGACCAGGAACAGGTTGACAAGCTTTTGGAGATTTGGGATAAACTCCCAAAGGTGGAGAAGGTTATTTGGTGGTATTGGAAAGGGGTGAGTGGCTACACCCAGCCCTTCTTGCTGAGTTGGGATAAGATGATAGAAATGGGGAGGAAGCATGCGGAGGAACACCCCGGGATATTCGAAAAACTTATTTCACAAACTAAGGCAGGCGACACTGCCAGCATATATTACACTTGTGGAACTGCTGGTCAGCCTAAGGGGGTGATGTGGACTCACCAAGCCCTGATTGGCTCCACTCAGGCGATGCTGGCTCGCTTTCCTCTAAGCGATAAGGATAACCTCCTTTGCTTTCTGCCTGCAGCTTTTATTGGGGAGTCTTTATTCAACTTGATACCCCATTTGATTACCGGGGCCAAATTGAATTGCCCTGAGAGGCCGGAGACGGTGCCCCTTGATATGAGAGAGGTAGCACCGAGCCTGATGTTGAGTGTACCGAAATACTGGGAGGAGCTGGCTAGGACGGTGCGAGCTAAGATAAATGAGGCTGGCGTGTTGGAAAGGTTGGCCTATAAAATTTTTATGCCCGTTGGTTTGAAGGTGGGGAAGCTTACTATGGTTGGGGGAAAGCCTAGCCCGTTTTTGCGGTTTGCCTATTGGCTTGCCAATCTAATACTCCTAAGCCCTATACGAGGTTATCTTGGACTCTCTAAGACTAGGTTCCCGTTGACAACCGGCGCTGTTCTTAGTGTTGATATCCTTAAATTCTTCCATGGTCTGGGTATCAAACTTAGGGAGGTCTTCATAAGCACCGAGGCAGGGGTAATAAGCGGTTATGCCGAGGGTGATATCAAGCCGGGAACGCTTGGCTCCCCTTTCATCGGGGTAGAGGTGAGGATAGCCGATGATGGTGAGATTTTGATGCTAAGTCCTTATGTTTTTTCCAATTATTTTAAACAGGCAGACCTTTACAAAGATGTAGTTGATGAGCAGGGATGGTGGCACAGTGGGGACGTCGGTTACATAGAAGGAGAAACAAAGCATGTGGTCTGTCTTGACCGTAAGGAGGCGCTGACGACGTTTCCTAATGGTACCAAGTATGCCCCCCAGTATATTGAGAGTCAGCTGAGGTTTAGCCCCTATATAAAGGACGCTATAGCTGTTGGGGGGAGGGGAAGGGATTATGTTACTGCTTTAGTGTGTATGGACATTAGTAACATGGGAAGATGGGCAGAGAGAAACGGCGTGGTCTATACTACCCTCATCGACCTATCTCAGAAGCCTGAGGTGGCAGAGCTTATCCGAGGTGAAATCGACCGGGTAAATATTTGCCTTCCTCCAGAAATACGAGTGATGAAATTTGTCTGCCTCCACAAGGGACTCGATGCTGATGAGGGTGACCTCACTAGGATGGGAAAGCTGAAGAGATATGCTATAGAGGAGCGCTATAAGGAGTTGGTGGAGGCTATGTATTCTGGCAATGCTGAGTATCTTATGGAGACATCCATTACATACTCGGATGGAAGGAAAGGGGTGGTCGAGACCTCCCTCAAAATATGGAAGTCCAGAGCTGGTGAGGAAACCTTGAAACAAAGGGGGTGAGCAATATCTTATTATCCGTAAATAATATAGAAGTGGCTTATCATGGGGTTGTCCTGGTACTGAGGGGGGTTTCCCTAGAGGTTCCTGGGGGTAAGATAATCTGTCTATTGGGGGCTAATGGCGCGGGTAAGACCACCACCCTGAAAGCTATATCCGGCTTGCTCCATACCGAGGCGGGTAAAGTAATCCATGGCGATATCCGGTTCGATGGGCAAAGGCTAGATAAGCTGGGCCCGGAAGCAATAGCTACTTTGGGAATCATCCAGGTGCTAGAGGGGCGGAGGGTGCTGGAGCATCTGACGGTTGAAGAGAACCTGGAGGTGGCTTCCTATATTTATGGCCGCGTTCACCTACAAAGGGACCTTGACCGTGTTTATGATTACTTCCCTAGGCTCAAAGACCTCCGCCACCAAGTTAGTGGCTATATATCAGGTGGTGAACAGCAGATGCTGGTAGCAGGACGCGCCTTTATGGCACACCCCAAGGTCGTGCTAATGGACGAGCCCTCCTTAGGATTGGCACCACTGATGGTAGAGGAGATCTTTGAAGTAATAAGGAGGGTCAACAGTGAAGAGGGGACCTCCTTTCTGCTGGTGGAGCAAAATGCCATGGCTGCTCTCGATCTAGCCGAATATGGATATGTGATGGAGACTGGTAGAATAGTCCTTGATGGTCCAGTACAGCAACTAAAGGGAAATGAGGATGTGAAGGAATTCTACCTCGGATTTGGTGCCCTGGGGCAGAGGAAAAGCTATAGAGAGGTAAAGCACTATAAGCGAAGGAAGAGATGGCTGGGTTAAAGGTATTATGCCGGGCTAAAGAGAATTATGAAGAGGCTTGTCAAGGGGATAAACTTATACCGAAAATACCTCAGGGTAACCAACAACTAGCAACTAATTTTAATGGAACACATAAAGCTTGACAGACACTATATGTTGGAGGGGCTACTATGTTATCAGTAAAGCCATTTTATATCCCTCCGGTGCTAATTTTCGGGTCAGGGGCATCACAACGAGTCGGAGAAGAAAGTAGGAAACTAGGGGTTAAAAAGGGCTTAATTGTTACTGATGAAGTTCTGCTCAAACTGGGAATATTAGATAATATCAAACAAGTCCTCTCTCAAGCTAAGGTTCAATTTACTATATATTCAGGCGTCTTTACCGAGCCAACAGTGGAATTCGTCCAGGAGGGTCTTAAGACCTATAAAGAAAATGGGTGTGATTTTTTGTTAGCTATAGGCGGCGGCAGTGCCATTGATACCGCCAAGGCAATCACAGTTATGGCTACCAATGCTGGTTCCATCGAAGATTACATGGGACTGGGTAAGATTCCTAAAGCCGGTGCCCCATTTATAGCCATCCCGACCACTGCCGGTACCGGGAGTGAGGTCACTCAGTTTACTATAATTACTGATACCAAAAGAGATGTCAAAATGCTCATTGGTAGCCCATTCCTGATACCTCGAGAGGCTATCGTTGACCCGCTGTTAACCCTGTCAATGCCACGTGGTCTAACCGCAGCCACCGGAATTGATGCCCTTACCCATGCTATTGAAGCCTATGTTTCGGTGAAGGCGCAACCGATGAGTGATATTTTCTGCCTTTCGGCTATTGAGCTCATCTCAGGTAATTTGAGACAGGCTTGGTCAAACGGAAATAACCTAGAGGCGAGAGAAAAAACCATGCTGGGAGCGCTTCAGGCGGGCATTGCTTTTAGCAACTCATCGGTGGCTTTGGTTCATGGGATGTCCCGACCAGTAGGGGCATATTTCCACGTTGCTCATGGGGTTTCTAATGCCGCCCTCTTAGGTGTAGTTACCGAGTTCAGCTTGATTGGCAATCCGGCTAGATATGCCCGTATTGCTAAAGCCATGGGGGAGAATGTCGAACATCTCACTATCCTAGAAGCAGCAGATTTGGCGGCTAAGTCTATAAAGAGATTAGTTCAGGACATCAAAATACCTTCGTTACAAGAGCTGGGCGTGGATAAAGAAAAGCTGGATAAGTTAGCCCCTCAGATGGCCGAGGATGCTATCGCTAGCGGTAGTCCAGCCAACAATCCACGACAGGCAACGAAGGAGGAAATAATAGAGCTTTACAAACTAGCTTACTTACAATAGAAAAGGAGGTACTACTGGATGATTTTGGAAGAACCGATAAAAGGGGTGCCACTGGTTAAAAACTATGTCAATGGGGAATGGGTTGAATCTAAGGGTGAGATTAAGGATGTGGTGAATCCAGCTAAGTGTGAGCTGATTGCCAGAGTTCCAATTTCAACCAAGGAGGAGATAGATATGGCGGTAGAAGCGGCTAAGGCTGCTTTTCCTGACTGGAGGCGGACAACTCCAGTTGCCAGGTCGAGATGTCTCTTCAGGTTGAAACAGTTAATGGAGGAGCATTTTGAGGAAGTTAGTCGAGTCCAGACGCAGGAGCATGGCAAGACCATAGACGAATCCAGGGGGGAAACGAGGCGGGGGATCGAGAATGTAGAAGTTGCCTGTGGGATTCCCACCTTGATGATGGGTTACAATCTAGAGGATATTGCCACCGGCATAGATGAGTATCTCATTCCTCAGCCTTTAGGGGTTTTCGGGATAATAGGTCCTTTTAACTTCCCGTGGATGATTCCACTGTGGTCAGCGCCGTATGCTGTGGCTACTGGCAACTGCATCGTTGTCAAACCATCGAGTGAAGTGCCCCTCAGTCAAATGAAGGCGGCTGAGTTGCTAGAGGAAGCTGGTTTCCCGCCGGGTGTGTGGAACGTGGTCAATGGTGGCAGGACGGTGGTAAATGGGATGTTAGACCATCCAGACATTGAAGGGATAGCCTTCGTTGGCTCCACGCCAACGGCGAGAGATGTTATCTACAAGCGGTGCGGTGAAACGGGTAAGAGGGTTATTGCTCAGGGTGGTGCCAAGAACTTTATGGTAATAATGCCAGATACCAATGTAAGTAGAACTATACCGGCTCTAATGACGTCATTTTTTGGCAACACCGGTCAACGATGCTTGTCAGGTGCCAACCTTCTTATTGTCGGTGATGATAGATTCTACAATAGCTTTATGGATGCAGTTGCTGATGCGGCATCCAGGATAATTATTGGTTATGGGCTTGATGAATCAGTTCAAATGGGGCCTCTACGTGATAAAGAGAAAAAAGAGAAGATACTGGGATATATAGAAAGTGGTATACAAC
>SOKA01000038.1 GCA_004376105.1 Dehalococcoidia bacterium | reverse complement strand
GGAGAATTTGAAAAAGCGATAGCGCACAATAGAGCGTGCCTTTTAAAAGAAAGGGATATCTTGATAAAAAGAGAATTCAGAAAACCAGATGAACTAAAGTTTGTTAAATGAAGTAGTTAGAAATGTCTAAGCCACGGAATTACCAGACGGAAGCCATCATTATTAAGAAGATTAAGCTGGGGGAGGCGGATAGAATCCTTACCCTCTACACCCCACACCTGGGCAAGATTCAGGCGGTAGCCAAGGGGGTCAGGCGCCCCAGGAGTAAAATGGCAGGACACCTTGAGCTTTTAACCCATAGCCAGGTATCACTAGCTCGGGGGCGAAATCTGGATACGGTAACCGGCAGCCAAACCATTAACAGCTTCCTCCCACTCAAGAGCGACCTACAGCTTACTGCCTATGCCCTCTATGCCGTGGAGTTAATTGACCAGTTCACCGTTGATAATGTTGAAAACTACCCTCTATTTCAACTACTACGTGAGACAATGCATAACCTATGCCAAGGCAACAATAATGAACTAATTTTGCGTTACTTTGAATTACACCTCCTTAACCAGGTTGGCTACCGACCTCAGCTTCAACAATGTGTCTCTTGCCACTCGCCACTAGAAGCTATCACCAACTCGTTCTCCCCTCGTGCTGGTGGCATGCTGTGCCCCAGTTGCCGCCAGAGCCAAATTTTAACCTACCCCCTATCAGTTAACGGCCTAAAGGTGCTAAGATTTTTGCAGAATAGCGATTATAATACTAGTAGCCAGCTAAAAATGAACCCAGAACTATCTCAAGAGCTGGAGGGGGTAATGAGAAACTACCTTAAATACCTTCTGGAACGAGAGGTAAAATCAGCCGTCTGGCTGGATACTTTAAGGGGGCAAATAAAACAAACGGCTTTACTACAGGACTAAGAAACCATATAATAACTAGTAAAAGATAATTATGGCTGGGAGTCCAAAACTCTCAGTCTTTTTTACCATATTACATAGGAACAGGATAGAAATGACATCAAGATTAGACCGCATAGCCCAAAAACGACGGGAAAAGCTTGAGAGGATTCGGGCTCGTGGCATTAATCCCTATCCTTATCGCTATCACCGTAGCCACACCACACAACAAGCCGTGGCTCTACTCAAGCAGCAAGAGGAAAGCTCTAGTAAGGCTGAAGCACCAGTAGTTAATATTGCCGGGCGGGTTATGGCCAACCGCCCTATGGGCAAGATTTCTTTCCTTGATATACGCGATAGCTCAGGGAAAATTCAGCTATCCTTTCATAGCGACCTGCTTAGTGAAGCCAGCCTCAAACTGCTTAAGGATATAGATATAGGCGATATTATCGGGGTCAGCGGTAGGCTTTTTCGAACCAAGAGCGGAGAACCTACCCTTGAGGTAGAAAACCTTACCCTACTGGCTAAGTCGCTTCAGCCCCTTCCTGAAAAGTGGCATGGGCTTAGTGATATAGACAAGCGATACCGGCAACGCTACCTTGACCTCATCGCCAACACCGAGGCTAAAGAAATCTTCCAGATGCGTAGTCAAATTATTACTGCCATACGGCAATTCCTCAACCGGCGAGGCTTTATAGAGGTAGAAACACCAGTGCTGCAACCATCAGCCGGGGGCGCTTTAGCTCGCCCCTTTATCACTCACCACCACACCCTTGACCAGAACTTCTACTTGCGCATTGCCCCTGAGCTTCACCTTAAGCGACTGATTATAGGTGGTTTTGATAAGGTTTATGAGCTGGGTCGCACTTTCCGCAATGAAGGCATCTCTACCAAGCACAATCCTGAATTCACCATGCTGGAAAGCTATGAAACCTATGCTGACTATAATGATGTGATGGCGATGCTAGAGGAGATGGTGGCTGAAATCAGTCAGCAGGTTTTAGGCAGGGATAAGGTTGAGTTTGGTAGCAATACTATAAACTTTAAACCGCCGTGGCCGCGCTTAGAATTACGCCAGGCCATCATAAAATACTCTGGCATTGACTTTGAGAAATACCCTGATGCTGATTCCCTCAAGGCTGAGATGTTACAGTTAAAAATGGAGGTTGACCCCCAAAAGGACAGGGGCAGGCTTATAGATGAGCTTATTTCAACCTTTGTCGAGCCAAACCTGATACAACCTACCTTCCTTCTGGACTACCCGGTTGAGATGTCACCCCTAGCCAAAATAAAGCCTGATAATGAGCGTTTGGTGGAGCGTTTTGAAGCCTTTGCCGGCGGAATGGAGATTGCCAATGCCTTTACCGAACTTAACGACCCTATAGAGCAACGCCAGCGCTTCCTGGGGCAGCAAAAGGAGCGCCAAATAGAAGATGAGATAGTTGAGACCATTGATGAAGATTTTCTGCTGGCACTGGAGTATGGTATGCCCCCTACCGGAGGGCTAGGGGTTGGCATCGACCGTCTGGTGATGCTACTCACCGGTCAGCCATCAATCCGTCAAGTAATTCTGTTCCCCCAGCTCAGAGAGAAACCATAAGGAAAATCTATGCTTGACCTGAGATTTATTCGAGAAAATACAGAGCTGGTAAGGGAGGCGATAGCCAAGCGCCAGGATAGCGCCCCGCTGGATGAAATCCTGCAGCTTGACTTAGAGCGGCGCCAGAAGGTGCTTGAACTAGAAGGTCTCCGACATGTCCGAAAAGAGGCTGCCAGGGAGAAGAAACAGATTTCCTCAGACGAGGGGCGTGGTCTGCGTGCCAAGCTAAGAACCCTAGAGGAAGAGGTCAGAAACTTAGATAAACAACTGGAAGGGCTTCTGCTGCAGGTGCCAAATATCCCTCAACCAACAGTGCCTACAGGGAAAGGTGAAGAGGATAATGTTATGGTGCGCTCCCGGGGAGAGCCTAAGAGCTTTGATTTCCAGCCAGCCCCCCACTGGAAATTAGGGGAATCTCTAGGCATCATTGACTTTGAAAGGGGAGTAAAGCTATCGGGCACCCGCTTTTACGTGCTCAAAGGGATAGGCGCCCGACTTCAGAGAGCCCTCATCTCGTTTATGCTTGACCTCCATACCACTGAGCACGGCTACCAAGAGGTATATCCCCCATTTATGGTCAAGAGGGAGTGCATGACCGGCACCGGTAACCTACCCAAATTTGCCGATAACCTATACCACGATGAAGAGGATGACCTCTGGTTTGTGCCTACGGCTGAGGTGCCCATCACCAACCTCCACCGTGATGAAATTATACTGCCGGGAACCCTACCCCTCCATTATGTCGCCTATACCGCCTGTTTTCGCCGTGAGAAAATGTCAGCGGGAAAGGATACCCGGGGGATAAAACGAGGCCACCAGTTTGATAAGGTGGAGTTATACAAATTCACCGAGCCATCCACGTCTAACCAGGAGCTAGAGAAATTGGTGAATAACGCTGAACAGGTTTGCCGCAAGCTGGGACTGCCCTACCGGGTTATGGAGCTGTGCACTGCTGAGCTGGGCTTTGCCGCCACCAAAGCCTATGATATTGAAATGTGGGCTCCGGGCTGTGATGAGTGGTTAGAGGTAAGCTCCTGCTCTAACTGCGGCGATTTTCAAGCCAGACGAGCTAATATCCGCTACCGCCCGTCCCTCGATGCCAAACCACAGTTCGTCCACACCCTAAATGGCTCAGGGCTAGCCCTACCTAGAGTGCTCATCGCCGTAATGGAAAACTACCA
>SOKA01000022.1 GCA_004376105.1 Dehalococcoidia bacterium | reverse complement strand
TATTCTTATTTTAGAGTAATCCCGAAGATAACTCAAGCAACAGGGCTCAGAGACCCCGAGTACGGGGGTTTTTTGAGTCCTTTTTTATGGCCGGAGCCCTGGGGGTAATCGGGCTTAACGGCAGGGCCCGCCAGAGAATAAAAGGTGAAAACAGGCGAGAAGGCAATGAAACTGAAGACAAGGGTTTTTGAGTTATGTAACGGGAGATACCAGAAGTTATCTGATTTAGTCCAAGCGATGGGGATATCTTACGACCTATATTACCGGGTGAGAAGAGGTGAGAGTGGCATTAACGGAAGGTTTATTATTGGAGCAGCAAAAGCCTTTCCTGGATATAAACTTGATGACCTTTTCTATGTCTCAGAGGATTAGCCAGTGAAAAGTTCTAATAATTTGGGGCAGGGTTGGCCGGGCTTCAAGATTCTCCCGTTCACTCCCCGTCCCGCGAGGTGCCATGACTGTAATCTGGGTCAGCACCCTGCCCCATGAAGGGGGTTGATGCCTATGGCAAAACTTTTAGTAGTGTGAGGTGGAGAAATAAAATCCTTAAGTTAAGGAGGAATTATGAAACGGAAGATTTTATGGATGTTGGTGAGCTTCTTATTGGTGGCCTCTTTAGTGCTGGCCTCTTGTGCTAAGGAAGAGGTAGTAGATGAAGAAGATGTAGATGAGGTAGTAGATGTAGATGAGGTAGTAGATGAAGATGATGAAGATGTGGTAGTAGCACCGCCAGTAGGTGAGCCACAACGTGGTGGTACACTCACCTATTTCTACATGAGTCAGACCGACCCAACAATTTACGATTCACATAAAGGTTTATGGCCTTCAATGGTGTTCACTACCCCAGTTCTAGACCAGCTGATAATGGGAGACGTTGACCAGTATGGTCCGGTGAGAGGCACCGGTGAATTTAAGTTTCTAACTTGGGATTATATCCCTCTAAAGTACTGTAAGGGCGCCTTAGCTGAATCTTGGGATGTTACTGCTGATAGGATAATATTCCCCATACGCAAGGGGGTCTTATGGGCAGCGTATGGCAAAGAACATGTAATGCCAGTGAGGCCGGTTACCCCCGAAGATATTGTCTTTAGTTTGTACCACTTCATTGACGAGGGCTCTGCTGAGGGGGCACCCGGCTGGCTATGGACAAGGAATGGCGGTTTTATAGACTCCATATACGCCGAGGGTGACACGGTGATTGTTGAAACGAGTAAGTTTGATGCTAACTGGAGGAATTGGATTGCCGCTGGGTGGTGCTGTGAATTTTATCCGCCTGAGGTATTTGAGCCAGGTGTTGATGTTTCTGATTGGATGAACCTGGTTGGCACCGGACCATTTATGGTGAAGGAGCATGTGCTGGGTTCTTATATGGCGTACGCAAGGAACCCTACTTACTGGGACACAGCGGTCATCAACGGCAAGGAGTATGAAATACCGTTTATAGACGAGCTTATCTATGCCATCATTCCCGATGAATCTACCCGGATAGCTGCCCTGCGGACGGCGAGTGTTGACATTGACTTTGGTATTTCCGCCATGTACGAGGAGACCTTAGCCCAAACATCCCCTGAGCTGGTAAAATATGTAGACCTCGCCAAACCTTTAGTTATGGCATTGAATATGCGGAGCGAGCATCTCGCCAATCGCAATGTCCGGCGTGCCCTGATAATGGCTGTCGACCGGGAAACTATAAATAGAGCTGCATGGGGCCCGGGCGGCGACCATAACACCTTTCCAATAGGTTCAGACTACCCTGATGCCTACACTCCATTTGACGAACTTCCGCTATCAACCCAAGAGATGTTGACCTATGACCCGGTGGAGGCAAGGCGGATGCTAGTTAATGAGGGTTACCCTGAGGGTGAGGAGGCCTTTATCCTTACGTGTCTTCTTTCTGCTGGTAATCCCGTAGAGGAGGATGTAGCCGCTATGGTTAAGGCGTATTGGGAAGCGATTGATGTTACGCTTATACTGAGAACAGTTGAGGCACCTGCCTACACTGCCATGACGTATGGCACCCCTCTAGAGGACAGGGCCGGCAACTATGACTGCGTAGTCCAATCGGACGCGGGACACGTTGGCCCAATGGCTGGACTTACCAACGCGTTTCATCCAAAAGAGGTGAGCAATCTCGCTAATTTTGTCGACGAGTACTTTACCACTCAGTTTGATTATGCGCTGACAGTAATGGATGAGGCTGAGCGAGACGCCATATTTAAGGAAGTAGCCGTATATGCGTATGACCAAGCACCCTATTTATCCTTTGGCTCCGCACGTGACCTGCGCTATCAGTGGCCATGGGTAAAGAATTACTATGGTGAGAAAGATATTGGTATTTTTTACTTTGGTCCACTTATAGCCCGCATGTGGATTGACCAGGACCTGAGAACAGAGCTGGGGTATTAGGTAGCAGGTAGCTATCGCACAAAGACTTCGGCAATTCCCGATATGGGATTAGTAACCAAAAGCAAAGAGGGGGTGGGGGCGAATCCCCCACCCCCTAACATTAAACCTGAATTCTACACAAAAGGATGTTAAATAATGAAAGACGTTTCTAGTGTTCTATCTCAAGCAGTTCAGGAGGGTGATGCCAAGAAGGTCGTTCAGCTAGTAAAAGAAGCACTGGCTGAAGGCCTGCCCGCCATGGATATTCTGGAGAAGGGCTTGGTATCTGGTGTGCAAGCCCTGGGGCAATTATTCAAAGATGGGCAGGTATATCTACCTGAGATATTAATCTCAACGCGTGCCATGAACAAGGGGCTTGAGGAACTGCAACCTCACCTTGCCGGTGCCGATATTCACAAGAAAGGAACCGTAGTGCTGGGAACCGTGGAAGGTGACCTCCACGACATCGGCAAAACCTTGGTTGGGATGATGCTGGGGAGCAACGGCTTTAATGTCGTTGATCTGGGTGTTGATGTATCCGCTGATGCTTTTGGCAGTGCCGCTAAAGAGAGTAATGCCGATATTGTGGCCATGTCTGGTCTGCTCACCACCACCATAACCTACATGCCGACGGTTATTGAGGCTCTGGAAAAGACCGGGCTGAAAAATAAGGTCAAGGTAATGATTGGTGGGGCACCAGTTACCCGAGCGTATGCTGACGAGATTGGGGCAGAGGGCTTTGCCGAAGATTGCGCATCGGCAGTAGATGAAGCCGCTCGCCTGATGGCACTTGTAGCCAAGGAGGGTTTAAGATGAATATCTCACCTAAAGAACGGTTCTTAGATATCTGTCATTTCAAAAGACCAGGTGACCTGTATATGTCAATCAACCTCAATCGCTTCTGGGAACAAACACTAGAGAAGTGGGTTGAGCAAGGTGCCCCTGAGGAGATAATAAACCCTCGCTTTCACCGGGAATATTTTCAATTCGAGCATATACGCTGGCTGACTAAAAACAAGACCGATGCCATTGGGGAGGGTCGGGAGGAAGTACCCTCAAAGATTGACCTCGGTCATGGTATCACGGTGAGAGCGTGGACTCTTTCACCACTCGTTCCCACTTATGAACCCCGAATTGTCTCAGAGGATGAAAGTACTGTTACCCTGATAAATGCTGAAGGCCAAGCAGTCAAGTATATCAAGGACCGCGTTGAAGAGCTGATGCCCACATTCCTTGACTGGCCAGTTAAGGATAGGGCTACCTGGAACGAGCATAAGAGGCGGCTCGACCCTAATACCCCCGAGCGATGGCCCGCCGATTGGAATGCCTATGTTCAGGCAATGAACGGTAAAAGTGAGCCACTATCACT
>SOKA01000039.1 GCA_004376105.1 Dehalococcoidia bacterium | reverse complement strand
TTTATGGCTGAGGTATTAGCTGGCACCAGTACCTATGGAACACTCCATGTCTTGCCTATGCTCACCATTGGGGGTGATGTTGCCAGCTTGCTTGAGGGACCGCAACCGGTTAAGACAGTGCCCAGCCACTTCTCGGCAGTAAATCTAGCCTCACAGCGGGATGTAGAGCTAGTTTTTGGTGGCGAGGACGAAAGGAAATTTTACATTGGCACACCACTGGATATGGAGACCAAGATTTGTCTTGACCTAGCTGAGCTGGTTAAGCGGTCTAACGGCATCTTTGGCAAGAGTGGCACGGGAAAAACCTTTCTCACCAGGTTACTGCTCATCGGCATGCTCCAGAAAGGAACCGCAGCCAATCTGGTCTTTGATATGCATAGTGAGTATGGCTGGGAAGGCAGGAGCGAGGAAGGTCGGAAGGTTAAAGCCTTAAAGCAGCTTTTCCCATCACAGGTAGCTGTGTTTACCCTTGATGAAGAAAGTTCAAGGCGCCGACGAGTGAGCACCGATTTTGTGGTCAGAATAGGCTATGACGAGATAGAGCCCGAAGACATCGGGCTACTTCGTCAAACCTTGAACCTTACCGAAGCCTCAGTTCAAGCGGTATACCAGCTATACCGGGAGTTCGGTAATAAGAGGTGGATTGAAGCTACTCTAGAGCTAGAGGATAGGGATGAGACCAGGCAACTATTGACCAAACTAAACATTCATGATAGCACCTACCGGAATCTGCGCCGTGGATTGGAAACCATCAGACGCCTTCCCTTTCTCTTACCCCACGCCCCTGATAATCCAGTAAGACACATTTTAGAATATCTTGACCAGGGTATAAATGTAGTTTTGGAATTTGGTAGATATACTGATATTACGGCTTATATTCTAGTAGCCAATCTGCTTACCCGTCGCATCCATGCTCAATATCGGGAGAGAATGGAGAAGGCGCTGGGCGAGGATATGGCTCCACCCCGTCCTCTGGTGATAACTATTGAGGAGGCACATAAATTCCTTAATCCAGAGGTGGCCAGCCAGACTATCTTTGGCACTATTGCTCGTGAAATGCGCAAATATAATGTTACCCTATTGGTAATTGACCAGAGACCCAGCGGCATTGATGATGAGGTTATGTCCCAAATCGGGACCAAGATAACCTGTCTTTTGGACAACGAGCGTGATATCGATAGTGTCTTAGCTGGGGTATCTGGTAAGAGTGAGCTCAAATCAGTATTATCCAGGCTAGAATCCAGGCAGCAGGCACTTATCTTTGGTCACGCCGTGCCAATGCCGGTAGTTATCAGGACAAGGGAGTATGGCTCTGCTGAGTCCTATAAAGACTTTATCTCTAGACCAGAGACTGAGATTAGAAAGCAAGCAGAGAAGGATATTGAGGAGCTGTGGGAGTAAAGAGGTAAGTTAAGTTGCAAAAAAGAAAGGTTGGATTGGCTCTGAGTGGTGGTGGCGCCCGGGGTTTGGCTCATGTGGGAGTGTTGACAGTCCTGGAAAAAGAGGGCATTCCTATCGACATGATTGCTGGTACCAGTATTGGGGCAATAATTGGTGCCTTTTATACAGGAGGGAAAGATATTAGTCAAATAAAAAATGCGGTAATGAGCCTAAGTCGGAGAAAGATACTCTCTCTAGTAGACCTAACCCTACCCAAAACCGGTTTCATTAAGGGAAAAAGGATTAAGGACTGGCTGAAGTCAATTATTGGTGACATAGACTTTGAGGATCTGAAGATGCCCTTCGCCTGTGTAGCTACCGATATAATGACTGGTGAGGAGGTGGTAATTAAACAGGGCTCGGTGTTGGAAGGGGTGAGAGCCAGTGCTTCTATGCCCATAATATTTACTCCAGCCAAATGGCAAGGCAGGTATCTGGTTGATGGCGGTCTAGTAGACCCGGTACCGGTGAGAGTCCTTAGACAAATGGGAGCCGACTTTGTTATCGCCGTGAATGTAAACCCCTATATAAGCGACAGAACTGAAGGGGTGGACAAGGAACAGATAGAGAACCTTAAAGCGCCTAATATCTTCAGTATCGTGATACGGACGCTTAATATTATGGAGTATCAGGCGGCGATGTCCGGCCTTAAAGAGGCTGATGTAACCATTACCCCCAAGGTAGGACACATCGGCCCTGGTAACTTCCACCGAGGCCGAGAGTGCATTCTACGAGGTCAACGAGCGGCTCGACATGCCCTTCCCGAAATAAAAAGGCAATTAGAAGCCTAAAATTTCTAGCCTACCCTCTAAATACCTCAACTTTCCTCTTAAACACCCTACACCAGGCTTGACAGCGAAACATCCGTGTATTATAATAATTGCAAATAAGATGCATTAGCGATAATGACAGTGGTTACCAAAAAACAAACATTGGAGATTAACCGCAAAACATTAAGCTCAGCCGGGCTGAGGATGACCAATCAGCGGACTTTAATCCTGAATATTATTAGCCGAGGGCACGGACACCTAGATGCTGATGAAGTCTATCGCCAAGCCCGAGAGAAGCAACCTCGCCTTAGCTTATCCACTGTTTATCGAACCCTGCGGAGGCTCAAGGAACTAGGTTTAGTAGAGGAACTTCATTTTGATGAGGCTCACCATCACTATGAGGTGAAATCATCCGTTGAGCATCACCACCTGGCATGCCTGGGTTGTGGCAAAGTTGTAGAGTTTAAGTGTTTGCTGAGTCAAAAGATGAAAGAGAATATCGGCCATGAGAAGGGCTTTGAAGTCACCGGTGCTCAGGTTTGGATGACTGGCTATTGCTCTAAGTGCCGCCAAAAGAAGAGATAATTTTTTTGTTACGTTTATTGCAAATGAGTGGCATTTGTAGGAATGCCCTTGTTGAAAAGACTAGAGGGGGTATGATTTATGCCTAATGGAAAGCAAATAACTCTGCGCCAAATGCGGGCTGGACAGAGTGGCATAGTGTTTCAAATTCAAGGCGGACATGGCCTGATTAGTCGCCTTAGTGCTTTAGGAATTAGACCCGGGCAGAGGATAACTAAGGTTGGTTCTACATTTATGCGAGGACCGGTAACCATCCGGGTAGGTAATGCTCAGGTGGCTCTCGGCTTTGGCATGGCTAACAAGATAATAGTTGAGCTAGTTTAGGTAGTAGATGAAGATACTGTTGATGGGTAATCCCAATGTGGGGAAGAGCGTCGTCTTTTCCCGTCTCACTGGGGTTCATGTGATTGCTTCTAATTATCCCGGTACGACAGTGAGCTATAGCCGGGGGTCTATGAAGCTAGGGGATAAGATGGCTGAGGTTATTGATGTACCAGGCACCTATACCCTGGAACCAACTACTAAAGCCGAGGAAATAGCCGCCCAGATGCTCAACACCGGAGATATAGTCATAAATGTAATTGATGCTACCAAGCTGGAGAGGAATCTTTACTTAACCTTACAACTATTTGAAAGGAATATCCCGGTAGTAGTCGCCCTGAACATATGGGATGATACTGAGCATCGAGGAATACATATTGATTTGGACAAACTAAGGGGAATTTTAGGGGTGCCGGTTATTCCTACTGTAGCTACAACCGGACAGGGGATAAAAGACTTGGTGGAGTGTATTCCCAAGGCGACCTCACCTGATATTCCTCCCCATAGTCGTGATGAGCGTTGGGCGACTATTGGCAATATCATAGACCAGGTTCAGTATATTACCCATCGCCATCATACCTGGCTGGAACGTACGGAGGATGCTAGCGCAAAGCCACTAGGTGGCGCAATTTTAGCCATAGGGGTTCTGGCTAGCTCCTTCCTGGCAGTTCGTTTCATTGGTGAAGGCTTAATTGGCTATGTGCTCGACCCCCTATTTAATAATCTGTGGGCACCGGTGATACTGAGGTTAAGCAGCCTCCTGGGGGGAACCGGTTTTCTCCACGATATCGTGATAGGTAAGATAGTCGGTGGGGAAGTGAACTTTATTGAATCATTCGGGCTATTGACCACCGGGCTCTACGTCCCCTTTGCTATAGTTCTGCCTTACATTATCCCTTTCTACTTAGTACTGGGGCTGCTTGAAGATGTCGGTTATCTGCCACGACTGGCAGTTTTGATGGATACCATTATGCACCGTCTGGGTTTGCATGGCTATGCTATCATTCCTACCCTGCTGGGGCTTGGCTGCAATGTGCCAGCTATTTTGGCTACCCGTATTCTGGAAAGCAAGAGAGAGAGGTTTATTGCAGCGACACTGATATCTATTGCTATACCCTGTGCTGCCTTGCAGGCGATGATTTTCGGATTAGTTGGTGCGCGTGGGTGGCAGTATGTGGCTATTGTCTACGGGACACTGTTCGTAGTCTGGTTTATTTTGGGAATTATACTTAACCATACTGTTAAGGGATTTAGCCCAGAGCTGTTGGTAGAAATACCATCGTATCGTCTGCCATCATGGCGAACTGTCTTACAAAAACTGTGGATGAGGGTCTACGGCTTCCTAAGAGGGGCTGTTCCTATAATTCTAGGCGCTGTTCTAGCGATAAGTATACTCTATGTCTTGGGTATATTTGGTGCTGTTGCCAATTTTACCGCGCCAGTAGTGACCGGTCTTCTGGGATTACCCAAGGAATCAGTAACCGCCATAGCTGTTGGTTTCCTGCGTAAGGATGTAGCCCTAGGTATGCTGGCTCCGTTAGCATTAAGCACTAAGCAACTAATCGTTGGCAGTGTGGTTTTAGCCATGTCTTTCCCCTGCATTGCTACTTTTGTTGTCCTTCTCAGGGAGCTTGGGGTTATAAATATGCTTAAATCGGCAGGAATAATGATTACGGCTGCCTTGCTAGTAGGAGGGATATTGAACCTAGCCTTATAATCCGCTCGTCTAGGGCTGCTTATATTGGCCAGCCCAGCTAGGCAAAGACGCCGAGCATTGTGAGCCCCATATAGAACATTACACCAACAAATACATACCTTAGTTGCTTGGCTGGAAACCGATGAGCAGTTATAGCCCCAACTTGTGCCATACCAACACTGGTAACTGCCAATAGAAACCATGATAGAAGATTAACATAGCCTATAGAATAGGGCGGCAGATTAGGAACACCGAGACCGTTTACAATATAACCTATAATGCCCCCAACGCTGGTAATCATGATAAAAGCTAAGGATGTAGCCACAGCATTATGCATTTTGAACTTAAGCGCCAGCACCATTACCGGAACCATTAACATACCACCGCCAATACCGATGAGGCCACTCACAATGCCTACCGGAATTGCCCAGGCTGCCCATAGCCAGGGGTTATCCTTGGGCTGCTCCTCAATCTTTACTGGTGTAGTGATGAGCATCCTGACACCAGCAGCTAGGATTACAGCGCCAAAGGCTATCTTTAGCGCTGCCCCGGGGAGGTGGGTAGCTAGAGTAGCCCCGCCAAAAGCGCCGGCTAGACCACAGCTACCCATGATAATGGCTGCTCTCCACCACACTGCCCCCTTTTTATGATGTCTCCAGGCGCCGCTGGCAGCGGTGGGTAAGATAACCAGCAAATTTGTGCCGAAAGCCAGCTTTATAGCCATATCTGTCGGGATACCCATAGCTGTAAATACCCCATACTGAACCGGGGTCATAATGAAGGAACCACCCACACCCAGAAAACTACTGGCGAAGCCAACACCTATACCGGTTGCCAACAAAATAATAATATGAGCTATTGTCATTTGGCTTCTTCCCTTTGTATATAGCCACTGAAGATAATAAAGGTCATTTTTGATGGCGAAGCCATTAGGGCAAATTGCGAATAAGTTCCTTTATTGCTATAATATTTGGGATAAACGGGGCTGTAGCTCAGCAGGGAGAGCGCCTCCTTTGCACGGAGGAGGTCAGGGGTTCGAGTCCCCTCAGCTCCACATTCTACCAAGAATGTTACTCATGTCCATCTCTCCTTCCTTATTTATACCATGTCTCACAGCACTACTGACAGATGAGGACCAGGCTGCGACCAGATGCTTGTTGAAACGATAAAAAAGGCAACAGGCATTCTGCCAATAACCACCACTTATGTGCCAGGCTATTCACGGATATGGGCATCAAGAAAATGGCACTGGTTGGTCCCTATCCAGACGCAGATTGTGTATTTGTCACCCGTAAGTGGAGCTCTATTATGGCAATATGGATACCTTAGACGAACAAATAGGTAAGCCAATTATATCAAGCTCCTCGGCAACATTGTACGGCATCTTGAAGAAGCTGGGGATTCAAGACTCCGTTCCCCCCTATGGACAAGCCTTGGTAAGGCCTCGTAAGTAAGGCTAAGCAGCTTTACTGAACCTCAATCTTGGTTCTCTTTTTCTTCGGTGCTTTCCCGGACTTCTCTGTCCTCTCAATTGCCCTATCGAGCATATCGCGCAGTGCTGTAGCCGCCGCCACACTGGTCTTCCCTACCCCACCCTTACCGGTATACAGAATAACCCTCATTAGCTCAGCTCCTGCCTAAACCAAGTATAGTCTACTTATGGAAAGGGGGCAAGCGAGGCGCAAACCTTCCAGCTAGCCTCGTCAAGAACACTGGCACCATTAATAAAATCTTTACTGAGGAAGTAGAATACAGTATAATCAAGAATAGAATTTAAGCCATTAAGAGCATATCTTGAATTGATGACCTCAACAATAGCCAAATTGGGTGGTTGGTGAACTTAGGGCTACATTGGAACCCAACCTTGGAAAATCTGAACCACCAATTATGGCTACTCAAGCCATAAACGATATAGGAATTGAGGAACTCTACCAAGCAGTGATCTCGTTCAGAAAATTCAGAGCTATCCTTAAGAAACACAGTAGCCGCTCAAGAAGGTAAGAGAGATATAGAGGAATTTGGTGTCTGGTCAATAGTGTAGAGGTGTTGTGGATAGGAAGGAAGGCGATCAGAGCTAGGGAGCAACGGAAAAGGATGGAAATATGAGCACCGAAATTCTTGAAAACTTAAAGAAGGCGGTTATGGAATATGACCATGAAGGAGCAGCAACTTTAGCCAGAAAGGCGGTCGAGGAAAAGGTAGACCCCCTTGAGGCATTAAACGCACTCACGGTCGCTGTCAGGCAGGTTGGTGATGGCTTTGGTAGAGGCGAACTTTGGCTTCCTGACCTAATTGGGGCAGCAGAGACAATGATGAGCGTTATGCCAATATTAGACGAAGAGATTGAGAGGAAAGGAGCAAAAAGACAAAGCCTGGGTACCGTGGCTATAGGAACAGTTTATGGAGATATTCATACCATCGGGAAAACTATGGTAGCCACACTACTCATGGCTGAGGGCTTTACAGTGCATGACCTAGGTATCAATGTCACTGCCGAGACTTTCGTAGAAGCAGTCAAGAAGTATAAAGTGGACATCCTGGCTATGTCGGCACTTATGACTACGACTGCACCAGAACAGAGAAAAGTTATTAGTGCCTTAAAAGAGAAGGGCATAAGGGACAAAGTGAAGATAATGGTAGGCGGAGGTGGTATAACCCAAAAATTTGCTGATGAAATTGGGGCAGATGGATATGACCCAACAGCACCTGGCGCAGCCAAACTAGCTAGAACTTTAGTTGGCAAGTAAAACGTGGGAAATAAAGGGGAAACGAATGATGGCTATGAAAGGATTCACACGCAGGTTTAAGCCTCTAGAGATATTAACTGAGGAGCAGGTTGGGGAAATTCACCGAGCAACTTTGGCTGTTCTTTGGGAGACAGGGGTAACGTTTCACAGTGAGAGGGCATTAAAGGACTTAGAGAAGAATGGTTGTAAGGTGGATTATGATCTGAAGAGAGCGCGCTTTCCAGAATATTTGGTTGAGGAAGCTATACACAGGTGCTCTAGTAGTTATCGTGTCAAAGCGAGGGACCCCAAGAACGATTTGGTAATTGGCGGAGATACTGTTTATTTTCGGAATTTTCCTGGAATGCAGACTGTCGATTTAGATACCTGGGAGCCAAGAGACCCAACCAGGCAGGAATATAATGACCTGATAACGGTTCTGGATGCATTGCCTAATTTGCACGCTATAAGCCCGTATCCATATTATGGATATGAGGGTGTCCCTCCAGTTATGCGTATACCAGAGGGCGTGGCTATTAAGATAAGGAATTCAACTAAGGTTCAAATGACGGGTAATGCCAGTGACAGTGATCAATTCAATATAAAAATGGTGAAAGCAACTGGAGGAGAGGCTATTCTTATGGCAGCTGGTTCAGCGCCCTTGACATGGTATGATGACCAAATCAGAGCAACTTACCGAGCTATGGAAGTTGGATTTCCTATGTATATATTGCAAGGAACAATATCTGGAGCAACCGGGCCGGCAACGGTTGTCGGGTCGGTGGTAGTTAATCTTGCAGAACAACTATCTCTGATAGTGCTGGTGCAACTACTAACTCCAGGGATGAGAGTGGCGATTGCAAGTGATACCTATCCGCAGAATATGAAATCAGGAGTCCCTGGCTTTGGGCGGATAGGATGTGCCCTAACTAAGGCAGTAGAAAACCAAATGGCTCGAAGTTATGGAATCCCTACGAGGGACTCCGCTAGTGGCCCCGTCAGCTCAAAGAAATCAGATTTCCAAACTGGGTATGAGAAGGCACTTAATGCTTTGGTAAGTGCTTTGGCTGGGGCCAATCTTATACTAATACATGGTAGTTTGTATGGTGAGATTACAGCTCACCCTCTCCAAGCCATATTGGACGATGATATAGCCGGCATGGTAGGAAGATTCATAGAGGGAGTCACAGTAAGTGATGAGACATTGGCAGTAGATTTAATAAATGAGGTTGGACCAATTCCAGGTCACTACCTCAATACGGCACACACGAGAGAGTGGTGGAAGAAGGAGCAGTTCGTACCGAGGGCTGCTGACAGTCTAGCCTATCCTGAATGGAAGAAGACAGGTAAAAAGGGTGCCCTTGATTATGCCAAAGAGAGAATGGAGGAGATACTGGCCACACATAAGCCCACACCGCTGACCCCGGGTCAGGAGGAGGAAATAGAGAGGATATTGAAAGAGGCCAGGGAATACTACAGGAACAAGGACCTGATATCAGACGAGGAATGGGCAGTTTATATGAAAAGTCTGGAATCACTCAATTATCCCTACGGATAATGCTTAATTGCCGTGCTGGACAAGGGGTCGAGAGTTGTTCTATAGTACCCTACAAAAATCTTCATACAAGTCCTATATAATATAGGAAAAAGAATGTCTGAAAGGAAGAAAACTGAGGAGATAACCAAGAGAAAGAAGGAGTAATTGCTAAATACATTGAAAAAAGGGGGTTGAGCTCATCGATGAGAGGCCAAGAATCGGTGTTGAAGACACTAGACTAGCCTTCTTGCATCCTAAAGAAACGAAGGCATTAATCGAACTAGTTGAGCCGGGGGAATAACATGACAGCAAATGAAGATAAGCAAATAAAGGACAAATTACTAGCTGAGTTACGCGAGCGTAGAGAAAAGGTTGAGGCGATGGGGGGAAGGGAGAGTGTGGGAAAACAGAGAAAGCGAGGTAAGTTAACAGCGCGTGAGCGAATTGAGAAGTTACTGGATAAGGGAACTTTTTGTGAGATTGGAATGTTTGGCACAAGTAGAGGTACCGCCTTTGGTATGGATAAGATACAGGTGCCAGCGGATGGGGTAATTACTGGCTACGGGAAGATTGATGACAGAAAGGTATATGTTTACGCCCAAGATTTCACCAGTATAGGTGGAACCCTATCAGAAATACATGCCCAAAAGATTTGTAACATAATGGATAGTGCGGCTAAGGGAGGTTGCCCTATCATAGGCATAAATGATTCTGGAGGGGCAAGAATTCAAGATGGCGTTGATGCTCTAGCTGGTTACGGCCAAATGTTTTTCAGACATACTTTAGCCTCCGGGGTAATCCCTCAGATATGTGCCATCCTTGGGCCAAGTGCCGGTGGTGCAGTGTATTCTCCAGCGCTAATGGACTTCATATTCATGGTTAAAGGTATAAGTTACGCCTATGTCACCGGACCAAACGTGGTTAAAGCTGTACTGGGAGAGGAGATTAGCCATGAGGAGCTTGGCGGTGCCATTGCAGCTCAGAGAAAGGCAGGGGTTGTTTGCCGCTCTGAAAATAGTGAGGAGGAATGTCTGCAAAGTATAAGGGAACTGCTGGGCTATCTGCCCTCAAACAACAGAGAGACTCCTAAAAGAGTTGATTGGGGGGACGAGCCAACGCGTACAGAGGCAACCCTATTTGATATTGTCCCGGCGAATCCAAGCAAGCCATATGACATGCACAAGTTAATTGAGAGGGTATTTGACCAGAGGCAGGATGGGAAGAAAAATTACTTCGAGATATTCCCTATATTTGCCACTAATATAATCACATGTTTTGCTAGATTGAACGGGTGGTCGGTGGGTATAATAGCTCAACAACCAATGTCAAAGGCAGGAGCTTTAGATATTGATGCCTGTGATAAGGCCTCCAGGTTTATCAGATTCTGCGATGCCTTTAATATCCCAATTATTAACCTAGTTGATGTACCCGGATATCTACCGGGAACAGAGCAAGAGTGGGGTGGAATAATTAGGCACGGAGCCAAGATGCTTTTCGCCTATTCAGAGGCTACTGTACCAAAGATTACCCTCACCATTAGAAAGGCATACGGCGGTGCTTATCTTGGAATGTGCTGTAAGGGTTTAGGCGCTGATACTGTATTTTGCTGGCCTACCACTGAGCTGGCGGTAATGGGGCCAGAGGGAGCAGCCGCCATAATATTCAGAAAAGAGTTAGAAAAGGCAGACGACCCCGACAAATTGCTACAGGAGAAGATAAAGGAATTCAGAAGTATATTTGCCAACCCATATAGAGCCGCCGAGCACCTACATGTTGACGATGTAATTGACCCGGCAGAAACGAGGCCAAGGCTTATAAAAGCCCTGGAAATGGCAATAGACAAAACAGAACAAAGACCTAAGAAGAAGCATGGCATCATACCAACATAAAAAGGTGTTGGGGCATTTCGCTCAACCTTTAGTCTCTAACTTAGTGATGCCTCAGGTGACTCCGGGAAAGGTGGACAACAAGTTAATGGTGTGCCCGTCTACAATACGGTTTTTGAAGCAGTTAGTAATCATGGTGCTGACATATCTGTTTTATTTGTTCCAGCCGCTTTTGCCCTGGAACTGCGGAGAAGCATCATTGCCAAAGATATCTTAAAAGGATTGAAAGTTTAAACAGGCGGATAGCAATGGCCAAAAAGATTATGCTCCCTCTCACCGACGAGACCTTGAAAGACCTTAAAGCTGGAGACGAGGTTTTGCTCACCGGTGTTATATATGTTGCTCGCGATGCTGCCCATAAGAGGATAGTTGAGGCTCTGGACCAAGGAAAGCCCCTGCCATTTGATTTCAGAGGGCAGACGATATTCTTCACCGGCCCCTGCCCAGCTAGACCGGGACAACCAATTGGGCCTACCGGCCCTACTACTAGCGGCCGTATGGATAGCTACTCACCCCGCTTGATAGCTGAGGGACTTAGAGGGATGATTGGCAAGGGTATGCGCTCACAAGCGGTGAAAGAGGCTATGAAGAAATATAGAGCGGTATATTTCGCTGCCATTGGTGGTGCTGGCGCTCTCATCTCCAAGAGCATAAAGAAATCAGAGGTAATAGCCTATGAGGAGCTTGGAGCTGAAGCAGTTCGCCGTTTAGAGGTAGAAGATTTCCCAGCCACGGTGATAAATGATATTTATGGTGGAGACCTTTACCAGGAGGGAAAAGCCAAATATAGGATAGCCTGATGAAGCAGTATGATTATGTTATAGTGGGCAGTGGTATTGCCGGGCTGTATACCGCCCTGCTGGCAAAGACGCAGGGGAGTGTACTGATTATAACCAAAGGCAGTATTGATGACTGCAATACCAAATATGCTCAGGGGGGTATCGCTGCTGCCATAGGTAAGAATGATTCCCCAGAGACTCACTTTAAGGATACCGTAGCTGCCGGAGATGGCTTGTGTGATATAGAGGCAGTGCGAATCCTAGTCAACGAAGCCCCAGCTCGTATCACCGACCTCGTCAATTTTGGGGTACCCTTCGACACCCTTAATGGAGAGATTGCCCTGACTCTGGAGGCAGCTCACAGTATACCCCGCATCCTCCATGCTGGGGGTGATGCCACTGGCGAACACATTGAAGTCACTCTCAGTGAACAGGTACGCTCATCTAAAATCCAAGTGCTTGAAGATTGCCTGGCTACCGAGATTCTAGTAGAAAAGGGGGTAGTTAAGGGAGTTAAAGCCCTTGATTGCCGCACTGGCTCCATTGAGGAATTTGGCTGTCGCTCTTTGATTCTGGCTACTGGTGGCGCCGGGCAGTTATATAAATTCAGTACTAACTCAGACATAGCCACTGGTGATGGCATAGCTCTAGCCTTCAACGCCGGGGCTGAGATAGTTGACATGGAGTTCTTCCAGTTCCACCCTACTGCCCTCCGCCTGCCCGGGGTAACTCCATTTCTTATATCGGAAGCGGTCAGGGGCGAAGGGGGAGTGCTGCGCAATGTAGACGGCTATCGCTTCATGCCCGACTATACACCAGAGGCCGACCTGGCACCACGGGATATAGTAGCTCACAGCCTACTCTATGAGATGAAAAAGACAGGCTCGGACAGGGTCTTCATTGATGTTACCCATTTACCACCCTATGTTATTACCACCCGGTTTCCTCATATCTACCGCTTCTGCCTAGACCACGGACTAGATATTACCAAAGGTCTGATACCAGTAGCACCAGCGGCACACTATATGATGGGTGGCATCAAGACCAATAGCTGGGGAGAAACCAATATAGCTGGACTATTCGCTGCTGGTGAAACCGCCTGTACTGGCGTCCACGGAGCCAACCGGCTAGCTTCAAACTCGCTCCTTGAAGCAATCGTATTCACCAAGAGAATCGTCGAAGGAACTACAAAGGGGACTGAGCCACCTAGCACCGGCCAAGGCGAAGAAGTTCGCCACTCACTGAGCCAGAGGCGGGTTCCTGAGATTGTGCCTCCACCTAGCCGCTCCGCCTTGCAACAACTGCACTGGGATAAAGTAGGCATCATACGCAACAAGGAAAGCCTGACCGAGGCAGCAGATATTCTGGCTACCTGGCAAAAATCCTTACCCCAGCCTACAGACCGCCCCTCCTACGAGCTAAACAACCTGGTGATAACCGGTCGATTAGTAACTGAGGCAGCCCTGCTTAGAAAAGAGAGCCGAGGCGCCCATTTCCGCTCCGATTTCCCCCATAGCTCACCTCAATGGCAACGTCACATCGTATTAGTGAAGTGATAAAGACCTTAGGTTTTGAGCTAGCCTCTGATATATGATATAATTTAATTTAAAGCGTGGCTATAAAGACGGTAGCTACTAACCGCAAAGCTTATCATAATTATCACATACAGGATAGCATAGAGGCTGGTATTGCGCTTACCGGTACCGAAATAAAGTCAATCCGAGCCGGCAGAGTAAGTTTAGGTGATGCTTATGTTAAGCCTGAGGCCGGGGAATTATGGTTATTAAATGCTCATATTGCTCGCTATGAGGCAAGTAGCTATTTAAGCCATGTGCCAACACGACCTCGGAAGCTTTTACTACATCGTAAACAGATTGATAGTCTTTCCAGCAAAGTGCTGGAAAGGGGCTTTACATTGGTTCCATTAAAATTATATATTAAAGATAGTATCGCCAAGGTTGAAGTGGCATTAGCCAAAGGTAAAAAGCTATATGACAAGCGAGAGTCTATAATTCGGCGTGAGACAGAAAGAGAAATAGGGCGAGCCATAAAAAGTCAGAAATCTCAAAGGAGGTAGTTTATATTTAATCTGTCCGTAGTAAGTGGGGACGCGTGGGTTCGACAGGGGGAGTATGCTACAGGATTGCAAGCTGAGGTGCCGCTACCCTCATAAAACAAGTGGCAAAAAA
>SOKA01000049.1 GCA_004376105.1 Dehalococcoidia bacterium | reverse complement strand
ATGAGAGCTATTGATACTAAGGAAGTAACCAAGACAGTAGCTCGCCTTTTCCAGGAGGCCTGCTATTATCTTCCCGAGGATGTGCTAGATTCTCTCAAGCAGGCGCGAGAGGCTGAAGAATCGCCTGTTGGGCGTGAGGTGTTGGACAGAATATTAGAAAATACTGAAATCTCAGCTAAGGGGGAAATTCCTATATGCCAGGATACGGGAGACGCAATAGTCTTTTTGGAGCTGGGGCAAGAAGTTCATATAACTGGTGGCGACCTTTATACAGCAGTGAATGAAGGAGTACGCCAAGGATACAATGAAGGTTATTTACGCAAGTCTATGGTGCTCCGGCCTTTTTCTGCCAGAATCAATACCAAAGATAATACGCCAGCCATCATCTATACCGATATTGTCCCTGGCGATAGGCTCAAAATTATTGCGAAGCCCAAGGGCGGTGGTGCTGAGAATATGGCTCGCCTGGCTATGCTACCCCCGGCGCGGGGTCGTCAAGGGGTCATAGATTTTGTAGTCAATGCTGTTGATGAGGCAGGTAGCAATGCTTGCCCCCCGGTTATAATTGGTGTAGGCATAGGAGGAACAGTAGAAAAGACTTTTATGCTGGCCAAGAGAGCATTATTACGAAAAGTGGGCGAGCCCAACCCGGATGCTGAGGTCGCCGAGCTGGAAAAGGAAATTTTGCAACGAGTCAATAAACTGGGCATCGGACCAATGGGATATGGCGGCAGAATTACCGCTTTAGCAGTTCACACTGAAGTTTTCCCCGCCCATATCGCTAGCCTACCAGTAGCCGTTAACCTGCAATGTTGGTGTGCTCGGCACAAAGAAGCAACTCTTTAACGATGATACTGAATTAAAAGATAGAAGGTAATAAATTAACTCGTAATTTCTTTCAGGAAGAAGATTAAGAAGGATGTTTTTGACTAAAGAAGAGAAGGGGATGCTTAATGGAGAATATGGGCCTGGTATACAAAGGTCAATGGAGCTACTAGTAAAGCTCGGTGAGGCATTTGGTGCTGAAAGGATGGTTATGGCGCAGAGTGCTCATATCCATTGCGCTGTGTCGCTTGACTTACTCTCGGAGCTAACCGAAAGCGCTACTCAGTGCCGGGTAACCACAACCACACATGCTAATGCTGACCCAAATGTACTTGACCCTATAGGCTGTAAGCGAATAGGCATTCCAGAGAGTTATGATTTATATGAGTTTATACATGGGGGACCCTGGAGCAAAGTAGTAGATATATTTAAGAGACTCGGTTATCTCCTCACCAATACATGCATCCCTTTTTATGTTGGTAATTTACCCAAAATGGGTGACGTGATTTCTTGGAGTGGTAGCTCAGGGGTAGTTACTGCCAACTCAATGTTCAGCGCTAGTGGAAGTCGCGATAGTGTACCTGCCAATGTGGCAACTAGCGTCACCGGGAGAGTCCCCTCCATTGGTCTGACAATTAAGGAGAACAGGTATGCTCAAGTTTTGGTTGAATTAGACAGACTTGATTTAGAAAATTTCACTAATGCCGACTACGGCGCTCTAGGTTACTATATTGGTGGAAAAACAGGGAGTAAGAATGTTGTTATTAATGGTCTGCCTAAAACTCTTACATTGGAACAATTTAGATATATTGCATCACCAATGCCGGTTTCTGGAGCTACCAGCATATGCCATGTGGTAGGCGTCACCCCCGAGGCTCGAACTTTAGATGAGGCTTTAGGCGGCGGCAAACCTGAAGAAGTAATAACTGTAGGCAGAGACCAGATAAAAGAAGCGGTGGATAAGTTAACTACCGCCCATAGTAATGAGGTTGACCTGGTTAAATTTGGTTGCCCCCATTGCTCAATTATTGAACTTAGGAATATTGCCTCACTTTTGAGAGGGAAAAAGGTTCATTCTAATGTCCGATTGCTCGTGGCTACAGGGAAGCAAGTGTATACTTTGGCTGAAGTAATGGGGTATGTAGATATTATTAAAAAAGCTGGGGGTGTTTTCACCGACTGTTGTCTAGGTTCACAGGACCCCTTTAACACTATAGGTCCAAAGTTGGGAGTAAAGATTGCTGCTACCAACTCAGCAAGGAGTGCTCATTATTCAGCCAGAACGAGTGGGGGTAAAATCAAACTTCTGTATGGGAGTATGAAGCAATGTATAGATTCAGCAATAACCGGGAAATGGATGACTACCTAGATGAAGCTCAAAGGACACAAAATAAATGGCGGTAGAGTAGAGGGTGAGGCAATAGTATGTAACGACGCATTCTCATTTTTAGGTGATTTCGACCCAACTACTGGGAACTGCCTTATTAAAAGCCCTGAACTTGAGGGAAAAAGTATGATTGATAAGATACTTGTATGTCCAACTGGGAAGGGCTCATCACGTGGTCCCTTAAATACCTATCGAGCAATGAAACTCAAGAAAAGCCCTAAGGCAATAGTCTGTATAGAGGCTGAACCTGTTCTGGCCGCAGCGGCGATGGTGGCTAATATGCCTATGGTGGATAGACTTGATAAAAATCCACTGGAGGTGATTAAAACTGGGGATTGGGTAAAGGTTGACGGTGACGATGGGATAGTTGAAGTAATACACTCAGGTAACCAGTCCCCTTTCCACCAGTAAGCTATCAATCCGCCGCCTGGTAACTATCAAGCACCCTTCAGCTTGTTGTTAATCTACCACTGGACAAACATGGGGATGTTTGCCCTTTCCATGAGTATATAGGGGCTACTGCAAAATCAATTTCATTCAGACTTTGATGGAATTAATGTAGTCTTGAAAACTATGATAAACCAAAGATGGTTTATATGCAAGAAGTCTTTCCAACCTTTCTACCACGGGGTTGGGATTCTTATCTACAATTGTAAAGGCAACCCGCCTTGTCTTAGCTTGTTTGATAAGCTCTTGTGATTTAGTATCACTTTCAGGGATGGAGTAACCAATCAAGATTACTTCACTCGCTATTTTTATTTCATCTGAGGCGAGGTCCCAAAGCCTGAACAGGGCTTTTGGAATAGACTCATAAGGCTTGTCTTTAAGTGGTGCCACGATTAGGCTATGCAAATCATAGTAGATATTATTATCCGTGTATTCATGTTTACCGGCTATATCCATGGGGCCAGGTATTATTTCGTGGTTGATACTTCTGAGTAAAAAAACGTCTTCCCCATTGCGTACAGGCATATTGTATATAAGTCGGTATGGACTGACCCCATATAACCAATTTAAAGAGCCGTGAAGTTTCAAATAGGCAATGCCAGGGTCTGATGTCGATAATGGAGCTAAAAACTTTCCACCGTCGATGATTTGCTTGAAAGGGATTCTGTAACCTGAATATGGCCACCAATTCCCTGTGTTTTCTAGGGCATAATCCATAAGGAGATCGTAGTTGAAGGATATTACTGTATCAAAGTTGGTTAGACTCTCTGCCAATTTTAAATGCAATGGCGAAAGAGCATTATGAGTTAATTCAAGTAAGACGTGACCAATGAATGTACTGGCCTGCAATCGAGTTCCATAGAGATTAACAGCCTTCTTATTTCGTCTGAGATTGCCTTTGATTCGATATTGACCATCACGGTCGAAATCTTCAATGACTTCTTCTAAGCGAGTGAGTACGCTTTCGATATTAACGGGAACACGGCATAGCTCAGGCTTGCTTATTCCAAATTCCCGTTGGATAAAACGAAATAGCGGTTCGGACATGGTTTGTTCTCTGTAGCGTTTGATTAGGCCAATTTCGTGAGCTCGTATGAAAAATTCGCTAATTGTTGGACAACTGCCCTTAGTGCCCTGAAAGGCGGCACTAGATCCAGCACCCAATATGAAAACACGCTGGGTCATATCATATCACCTGGTTTACGTACTCAAATGCCAAGAAAATCCGAACATTGGGATGTTTACCGTTCCATGCGTATGTTGCTGTCTAGGACGCTCAACCAGTCGCTAAACATTTCTAACACAGGTGCCATATGAATTACTCGACCTAATACTCAGGCTTCACTTCCCTTGTTATTGTTAGTATTGTTTTACCGTTCTTTTCATATACTCCATAGCTGCCTAATGCCTGAGAGAAGAACTTACAATAGATTTTATAGTCAAGACCATGTTTATGCTGTACATGAGCGTCGATTCCAGCACCGATTTCTCGTCCACATATTAAGCAATGCTCTGGTTTAGGTTCCATTCTAGCCTCCTCAAAATATTGATTATGACTATTTCAACAGGATTATAGCATAAATCGGGACAACTACCTGCCCTGAATGCTAGAATACATCAAGCATGGGTAAAAGAAAACAAGCAAGAAAAGTCTACGGGAAAACGGCTCATTACTGGCGGGAAGAAATGACTCCGTTTCTGCTAGCGGCTTTGTGTGTGGATATTGCTGTTGAGAACTCGAAAGAAGCTAGAGTTATCTACGAAGAAATAGTAAATGCTTGGGATAGACCGGACAGGAACGGAGGTTAATGAGTGTGCTAAGGCTGGAAGTGGCGACGCCAGACATTGTTCTTGACGAATTAAACCAGATGAAAAAGGAACGTGAAGTCGATGAGAAAAGACTTGCTAGCCTTATTCAAACAAAAGAAAACATTGACAAGATGGTTGACATGGAAGCCAATCTAAAAGAGCTATGCGCTCGGATTGTGTCTGACCTAGACAACTGCAACACAAATGATAAAAAGGACGCCTATACTTACCTTGACTTGAAGGTTAAAGCCACTAATGAAGGCACGGATATAAAGGGATTCCTTGACCCAAGCGTACTTGAAACTGATTCGTGCCTACTCACCACTGGACAAACATGGGCATGACGACGTGGATGTAGTTATCCACCCCTACTGGACGGATAACCCCGGGACTTGACGGATTAGTAGTTTCCAGAGCTACCTGTGTCTCACGAAGCACACCAAGGGCATCGGTTAGATATTTACCATTGAAGGCAATCTTTGCCTCTTCACCCTCGACAATGGCATCAATCTCACCGACATCATCGCCTATTTCCTCTGAACGGGCAGAGATGGTCATCTTGCCTGGGGTTAGCTCCCCACCGGGGACTATCACCAAACGGACAATGCCACTGCCATCACGGGCAAAGATAGAGGCTGTCTTGGTCGCCCTCAAGAATTGAGCGACATCAACTACCACCCGGGTATTGTAGCTCTGAGGAATAAGCTGGGCATACTGGGGGAAGGTGCCCTGCACGAGCTGGGATACCAGCTCAATATTCTTCAGGCGAAATAGAGCCTGGCTCTTATTGGGATTTACCGTTATCTCAACTGCCTCCTCCTGGTCAGTCATAAGCCGATTTAGCTCAGCCAGGGTGCGTGCTGGAATAATGACCTCGGTCTTCTGGCTAACCGGGGTGGCAAGAGATAATTTATATACTGCTAACCTAAAGCCATCAGCCGCAGCCAGCGTCAGTAAGTCACCATCAAATTCAGCATCAACACCGGTAAGTACCGGGCGAGACTCCTCCGAGGCAGCAGCAAAGACAACCTGAGTAATTCCCCAATGAAGGGCTTCTACCTCAACCTTGGTGGTAATACCCTGTTCAATCTTAGGTATAGGCGGGAAATCCTTGGCATCAACCCCGCTGATTCGCGCCTCAAATCGGGCACACTTTAGCTCCAGGGTCTTGGTCTGTAGGGGGAGGCTAATATCAACCTTATCGTTGGGTAGGGAGTTAATAAACTCGGTGAGAAGTCGGGCAGGAACAGTAATCGCCCCTTCTTCCTCTACCTTGGCACCAATCCAGCAGGTAATAGCCATTTCTAGATTGGTAGCAGCCAGCTTAAGCCGAGACTGGTCTGTGGCTAAGAGGACATTATTGGTTATAGGCAGGGTTGTTCTAGTAGCTACCGCCCTCCCCACCACACTAAGCCCCCGGTTTAGGTTCTCCTGAAGACATGTTAACCTCATAATACACCCCCAAAAAGTTATTCTTGTAACCGAGTAGTATATACTAATAATTAATTCTACTCAAGGATGATTGTCCCGCTTTTGCCACCACTTTTTCTGATTAACCGAATACTCTCAATTTGGATGCCTCGGTCTACTGCTTTACACATATCATAAATAGTCAAGGCAGTAACCGCAGTAGCAGTAAGCGCCTCCATCTCCACCCCCGTCTTACCTATACTCTTTACTATAGTGGTAATTTCCACTGTGCTACTCTCTTCATCCAAGCTGAACTCAACCTTAATATCTCCGATAAGAACTGGATGGCACAGGGGTATTATATGAGGTGTTTGCTTAGCCGCCATAATACCAGCTAACTGGGCTACAGTCAAAACATCTCCCTTTGGCATCGAACCCCTTTTTAACCGCTCAAGGGTAGAAGCCTTCATCCTGACCCGGCATTTGGCTACTGCCTCACGCTGGGTATCAGGCTTGCCAGTAACATCTACCATCCGAGGTCGACCTAAGGCATCTATATGCGTCAGCTCTTCCACGATTAACCTCCTACCTGAGAGAACGGCCGGTGTTTAGGAACATAGCCCTCTGCCAGCCAATGTCGCAATGGCTTATTAGCCACTGCCGCCTCAATCAGTTGTTTCAGCCCGGCTGAAGATATACGGCTACGCAGGGGCTGCTTCAGGTCTATTTCATCCTCAGCTAATAAACAGGGGCGCAGTCTACCATCAGCAGTAAGCCGTAGCCGATTACAATGAAAGCAGAAGTGCTCACTAACCGGGGTGATAAAGCCAACAGTGCCTCTGGCATGAGGAAAACGAAAATACTTGGCCGGCCCATTACCGACACTGGGGAGGCAAGGCTCTAATTCACCCAATAGTTCAAGGCGCTTTCTTATATCACTGACCGAGACAAAATATGAGGCTGTGGTGCTCACCCCACCAACGGGCATAAACTCAATAAAGCGCACATGCCACTCCTCATCAATAGTCTTAGCCGCAAAATCGAGAAGCTCATCATCATTAATGCCAGACATAACCACCATATTAAGCTTAACCGGATTAAGCCCAACCGACCTGGCAACCTTGATACCTTCCAGCACATCGCCAAGATTAAGGCTATGACGAGTAATGAACTTAAATTTGTTTGGTTTAAGGGTATCTAGGCTTATATTAACTCGTTGTAAGCCTGCTTGCTTCAGTTCAGCGGCATAACGACTAAGCAAGGTACCGTTTGTGGTCAGAGAAATATCATCTATAGCCTCTATCTGTGCCAACATCTGTATCAATTCAGTCAGCCCTGACCTCACCAGGGGTTCACCACCAGTGAGCCTTACCTTATTTATACCCAGCTCAGCGGCTACCCTAGCTAGGGTGTAGATTTCCTCATAGGTAAGAATGTCCCGGTGAGACATCAGCCGCACACCCTCGGCTGGCATGCAATAGATACAACGTAGATTGCAACGGTCAGTTACCGAGATACGCAAATAGTTTATAGGACGCTGGAAGGAATCAGAAAGTCCGGTCATAGCCTAACCTCTTCAGCACCTGGCGCACTTTTCCGGCTGCCTGCCCCCGATGGCTAACCTGGTTTTTGATTTCCAGAGGTAATTCAGCCATTGTCTTATCTAACTCAGGGAGGTAGAAGATTGGGTCATAGCCAAAGCCCTGCTCCCCCCTGGGCTCAAAGGTTATAAAGCCACGACACTCGCCGGAGCAAAGCCCCACCTTACCATCGGGTATAGCTATAGCAATAACACACCTGAAACGGGCAGAGCGCCTCTGCCAGGGCACTCCCTTGAGCCGTGCCAATAAATAATTAATCCTATCCCTATCTGAAGCCTTTTCACCAGCGTAGCGAGCCGATAGCCGACCGGGTTCACCCCCCAAAGCATCAACCTCCAGCCCCGAATCATCAGCTAGTGCTACTAGCTGGCTCTTGGTAGCTAAGGCCATTGCCTTTAACCTAGCATTCTCCTCCAAGCTTTCGCCTACCTCATTAACAATAGTAGTCATGCCCAGTTCAGCCGAGGTAACCAGCTCAACGGGGAGATTTTGGAGTAGACCCCTATACTCACGCACCTTGGCTTCATTGTTTGTCGCTAAGAGGAGCTTGTAACGCAATTGGGACTCCAGAATAAGCGATTGTCTCAGAGGTTACCCATAAACTCGTCGAGAGTCATAGCAGCCATAGTCATAGTCTGGAGCGTACCTCTCGAGCCCAGCTCAATAGCTACTCTAGATACAGTGATGTTGTCCGGGGCTTCCAAGATGTTGACAAAGTCATATGGACCTAAAAGGGAATACTGGGCTACTATCTTAACTCCCATGGCCTCGACCTCTTTATTCACCTCTTTGATTCTCCGTGGATTTTCTTTTATAGTCTTCCTTCCCTCATCAGTTAAAGTAGTCAGCATAACATAGGTCGCCATTTGTCTTACCTCCACTTAAATATTTTTTAAATATTGGCGAGTCTCACCATGCTCTTTCGCCTATGTTAATATTAGAGGCATTTTCCAAATGATAGCTCTCACCATCTATTTAATCAAGGTCAACAAACCTTCCCTCTAGTTTTTTCGCCACTTGAGGCATGGTCGTGTACTCCATCTCCTCTAGGGGTAGGCGATGTGGCTCAAAAGGACCATGACGACGCAGAAAATCAGCGATATCATTGGCTTGCTGGCGAGCGTTATCAAACGACTTATCACCAAACATATCACGAGGCCCAACGAGCTTACCACCAGATAGTTGAAAACCAAGGGAAGCGACTCGGGGTGGTCCGTCAAAGCGGGTTGGGGTGCTATCTTCAATAGCTACCGGCATAAGAGGACCATGATGCGAGCCCCGCATCCACCCCTCCACCAGTAAAGGCAAGGTAAATGGTTCCAGAACCTCTCCTACCGCTGGGAATTGACCCTGAGAGCGAACAACACACACCGGGTCATCCTTACCCACATATCGTCCGGCAATGAGCGATAAACGCTGGGTAGAAGACACGGCAGCTATCTCCTTGGTCTCCCGATGATAAACCGCTTTTACCATGTAGCGTGAAGGTGCGCCTATGAAAACGAGTAAGTCGTAAATCTCCTCTGGGGCATTAAAGGTTATCTTCTTATGTTCCTTGATATCGTGCACTTCAAAGGCAAAACCAGTGTGCATATTGGCAGCAATAACCAGCCCGATAGTATTAAATGGGTCGGCAAATATCCTGTATAGTGGCATATTCCACGCCCCAGCCGAGGTCTTGTCAGCCATAAAGATTAGAATAGTCTCGGCAACGCGCTCCTCAAACTCCATCTCAGCTACCCCGGGACCTAGCCCCTTCACTGTACCGGTAAAAGCATCCGACAGCAAATCCTGACCAGCGCCATGAAGTTTTAAGTCTCTAGCCACCTGGGTGCAGTCAACAAAGGTATCCCAGGCCAGCTTATGGATTCTTTCACCATCCTCACCCTGCTGGTGGGTCATAATCAGTTGGAGGTCATCGCCACACTTGGTCACATGATAGTCAATCAGTAGCCTCTCTCCTTTAGCCTTAGCCAGGCATTGCTCAGCCTTGGCTAAGACATCAGGGTGAGATTCAGAATGCCCTACATAACCACCAACATCAGCCTTAATCACACTCAATGTGATAGTCATAATTCCCTCCTTTACAGTGGTTTCTAATATTCAGTCCCCTTTCGCGCCTTTATCCCTTCATCATAAGGATGCTTAATCTTCAGCATCTCAGTGACCAGGTCTGCCAGTTGAATTAACTTGGTATCAGCCTTACGACCGGTGAGGATAAGCTCCACATTCCTTGGCTTATGGCTAATAAGCTTAATCACTTCATCCAATTCGACCAGCTTCCAGGCTACCGCTAGATTAACCTCATCTAGCACCACTAGGTCATAGCTACCACTGAGCACAGCCTCACGGGCGGCAGCCAAAGCCTGCCTTGCCTGTTCTTTTTCCTCTGGCTTAATATTAGCCGGGTCAACGAATTCTAGACTGCCAAACCTAGCTATATTAACATTAGGTAACTCAGACAGGATATTGTATTCCCCATAGGGGTATTCACCCTTCATGAAGAAAACAATATATACCCTTAGACCGTGACCCAAGGCTCGGATTACTGCCCCCAGTGCTGCTGTGGTCTTGCCCTTACCATCGCCAGTGAAGATCTGAACCAAACCCCTGGTGAAGGGTTCTGACGACGGACTCCGTTGTGATACCTGTTCCGTCAATGAAAGCCTCTAACCAAAAATTGGGTAACCAAATAGCCAAAGACCAAGGCAATACAGTCTAACAACCTCACCCAGCCATGTCAAGAAACAAGCTAAAAGGAAATATTGTTATTACGGTAACATTAATGATATGATAATGCTCATTGATACCAGAAAATTCACAAGCAGGAAGGAGATAAGACTACAATAGAAATAATCCCTGCCATAGACCTTAGACAGGGTAGGTGCGTTCGCCTCTATCAGGGTGACTATGCTCGGGAAACGATATTCTCTGATGACCCGGTAGAAGTAGCTCTAGAGTGGCAATCACTGGGAGCACCAAGATTACATATTGTTGACCTGGATGGTGCCGCTATGGGTGAACCCTGTAATCTGGGCATTATTACGCAAATAGCTAGTGCTGTATTAGTTCCCACCCAACTGGGTGGTGGCATCCGCCATCTGGAAACGGTAGAGCAATTACTTAAAGCTGGCATAGAGCGTGTCATCCTGGGTACGGCTGCCGTGGAAGACCCTAAGCTGATTGAAGAGGCATGCCGTAAGTTCAGCGAATCTATCATTGTTTGCATTGATACCTGGGAAGGACATATTGCCATACATGGCTGGCAACGGCAGACAGAGCTAAAGGCTATAGAGTTTACTAAATCTATGGTCCAACTCGGGGTAAAGCGTTTTATCTACACTGATATTAGTCGTGACGGCACCCTGACTGAGCCTAATTTTGCTGCTATCTTTGAGCTGGTCAATACCATCAGATTACCTATTATTGCCGCTGGAGGCATTTCATCGCTAAATCACCTTAAAATGTTAAAGCAGCTCGGCGTAGAAGGCGCTATAATAGGTAAGGCACTTTATACTGGGGACATCAACCTAAAACAAGTCCTAGCCACCGTTAGCTGAGTTGAGAAAGAGGGGGGGAGGTTGATAGATAATATAAAGTTTAACGAAAAGGGGCTTATCCCGGCTATAGCTCAAGATGCTGATACCGGCGAGGTGCTGATGCTAGGCTATATGAATGAGGAGGCACTGCGCCGAACTTTGTCCAGTGGCGAAGCCTGGTTTTATAGTCGAAGCCGAAAGAAGCTATGGCATAAGGGTGAGACCTCGGGCAACCGCATCAAGGTGCGTTCAGTATTGAAGGATTGCGATAGCGATACTATTCTAATTCTGGGACAGCCTACAGGTCCGGTGTGCCACACCGGCAATAAGACCTGCTTCTTTCAGAAGCTAACCAAACAAGATATAGAGGCAAGTCATCAAGAGGAAGCCTAAGCTGCCTCCTCAACCCGGTCAATTTCAACCACTCTTTTTAACGCCGATAGGGCAACCTCAAGCTGATTATCATCAGGCTCCCTGGTTGTCAGCCTCTGTAACCACAATCCCGGAGCCAGCAGAGCCCTAACTAAACTATTCTTAATATGCCTAGCGCCAAAGTAGGTAACTTCATAGCCCAGGGCAGCAATAAGCGGAATGAAGGCAATCCGCGACAGCACCATTAGCCCCACTGAGGGTCGACCAATAAGGGCAAAAACGATGATGGCTATAATCAAAACGGCAAACAGAAAGCTGGTGCCACAACGCACATGAGCCGTACTATGTTCCCTGATTGCCTCTACCTCTAGCTGAACACCATCCTCATAGGCGTTCACTGCCTTGTGCTCGGCACCGTGATAAGCAAACACCCGCTTAATGTCAGGGGCTAATGTTATTAACTTAAGGTAAGCAATGAAAAAACCCAATCGGATAAAGCCCTCAATCAAATGGAATATGATGGATGATTGAATATAAGTGTCAAGCAATCTGGTGAGGAAAAGGGGGGCTATAAAGAACAGAGCAACGGCAAAAGCTAGCGAACCGGCTACCATGGTCCAAACTAGTCTCCCCGAAATCTTCTCCTCTTCCTTCTCCATAGACACATTAGCTGAGTAGACTAGAGTCTTAATACCTAGAACCAGAGCCTCAATCAAGACAACGACGCCCCGGATTAAAGGAGTTTTCCTCATCTTACCAGTAGAGATGCCAGGCAATGGCTGAGTATCCATAACCATTCCCCCACCAGGCCGACGCACTGCAGTTACCATAGCCTTCTGCCCCCGCATCATCACCCCCTCAATAACTGCCTGGCCACCGTAATAAAACCTCTTTGCCACAACAAACCCCCTTAATAAACAAAAAGGAGCAGCTCAGCAACGCTGCTCCTGCCTCTACAATACGCCCGCTTAATCTTCCAACTTGTAGCGCCGCTTAAACCGCTCCACCTGTCCTGCAGTATCTATCACTCTACGCACTCCAGAGAAAAATGGATGACACTTACTACACACCTCGACCTTCAATATCTTCTCGGTGGAGCCAGTAATAAAGGTATTGCCACAAGCACAAATTACCTTGGCATCGTTATAATACGGGGGGTGAATCTTATCCTTCACACTATTTAGCTAGCGTAAACGCTAACCTTCCTCCTGTTGTTACTGGTAGGCTCGAATTTAACAACACCATCAATAAGAGCATAGAGGGTATAATCCCTGCCTACCCCCACATTATTGCCGGGGTGAATACGTGTGCCCCGCTGCCGAACCAAAATAGTCCCGGCGTTCACACTCTGCCCAGCGTATCTCTTCACTCCAAGCCGCTTGGCTTGACTATCCCGACCGTAGCGGGTGGAGCCGCCTCCCTTTTTATGTGCCACTTGCCATCACCTCTTCCTTTTTACGCCGCCGAACCTTCTTCATCGGCTTGCCTGGCATAGCCTCCGGCCCAACTATCTTGTCTATAATCAGCCTGGTATAAAATTGACGATGTCCTGTCTTCTTGCGGTAACGCACCTTTGGCTTATACTTGAAAACGATAATCTTTTTACCCTTGCCTTCCCCCTGTGAGGTGGCAATTACCTTCGCCCCGTCAACAGTGGGTTTGCCTACAGTTACCCTGTCACCATTGGCAATAACTAACACCCTATCTAGCTCAACGGTATCGCCCTCAGCTACATCCAGGCGTTCTACATCTATAGTCTGACCAGGGGTCACCTTATATTGCTTACCGCCAGTTTCAATAATAGCGTAAATCTTTTCTACCTCCGCTAACCAACACATTCTACCAATTGCTATAGCTAGGTGTCAAGCGCTAGTGGTCATCACACCCCACTGGCGTGAAGTCCCTGCCACAACTCCTTTACCTTCGCCTTCAACTCATCAAGGTCACAATCAGTATCTATAATAACATCGGCATGCTTTACCCTTTCCTCTGACGGTAGCTGGGAGTGAATACGAGCCAGAGATTCCGGCTCAGACAGCCCGAAATTTTCCTTAAGTCGCCTCAAGACCGTGGACTCAGTAGCTACCGTAACCCAGACCTCATCGACTAATGAAGTCCAGTTAGCCTCAATTAATACAGGGGCTTCAAGCACCACCACTCCCGCTCCTTGCTTTCGGTATCCCTCAAGCTGAGCCCTCACCATATCATACATCCGAGGATGCATTATCTGATTCAACCGTGACAAAGACTCGGAGTTTCTAAATACTATCTCGCCTAGTTTTTTACGGTTAATATTGCCACCGGGGGTAAGAATCTGCCTGCCAAAGGCAGCTACTACTTCACGCCATACCTCGGTACCAGGCTTGAGGGCTTCACGCCCTACCTTATCGGCATCTATGATAACGGCGCCAAGTTCAGCCAAAAACCCAGACACAGTGCTCTTGCCACTGCCTATACCGCCAGTAAGACCTATAACCTTCATTATCCACCGTCCTAGCCAAGTCTACCTGCCCGTAGCTAAGTAGTCAACAGTTTCTTCATCTACCTCACCCCCTTAATCCCC
>SOKA01000082.1 GCA_004376105.1 Dehalococcoidia bacterium | reverse complement strand
ACAGTACAAACTATTGACAAAAGTTTTGGAGGATAATCTCTGGAAGCAATAAAGGTGGCGCGTCGGGCAGTAGAAGCTGCCAGTGCTAAAAAGGCTATTGATATTATATTATTGGATGCACGAGGGGTATGCACCTTTGCCGATTACTTTGTCATCTGTAGCGGTGATACCGGTAAACAAATCGAGGCTATTCGTGATGAAGTTGGCCATGCCTTAAAGAGAGAGGGTATTTTACCTCACCATTATGAAGGTACTGTAGATTCAGGGTGGCTCCTTCTTGATTTTAGCGATGTTATCGTGCATATTTTTGCTCCCTTTGAGCGGGAGCACTACCAGTTGGACAAGCTTTGGAGCCAGGCTATCCCGGTAGTCAGAATTCAATAACTAAAAATTTCATCCTCAAGGAAAAACAGTTTAATTTCCTCTGTGGCAGTTTCTGTTGAATCAGAGCCGTGAATGATATTGTGTTCAATATCTAGGCCGAAATCGCCCCTGATAGTTCCCGCCTCAGCTTTAGCTGGGTCAGTTGCCCCCATCATTTTTCTAATTACCTCCACTGCCTTCTTACCCTCGAAGATAATGGCAATTATCGGCGCCGAGGTAATATAATTTACTAAGCTGTTAAAGAAAAACTTGTCTTTGTGGATAGCGTAGTGGCACTGGGCTAAGGCTTTATCTATGTGAAGCATCTTTATTGCCACCAGCTTAAGCCCTACCTTCTCTAAACGGGTAATAATAGTGCCCACCAACCCCCTCTGTATAGCATCAGGCTTGATAAGGACCAGAGATTTTTCCATTTTTAAGCTCCTCTAGGCATTGTTCTTGGGTTCCGAGCTGCCAACGTACTGCATAGCCGTACATTCGGCTATTAATGTGCCATCCTTCAAGGTCATCTTTGCCTCGGTCTCAGTGAATCTTCGCGCATTCTTGGTCATCGAGGCGGTGACGATGGTAGGCTCGTCTATTAAAAGTGGGCGCTTGAATTTGATTTGCATGGTGGCGGTGACGCACATTATACCCTCGTAGTAGGTAGCGTAACCCATAGCCTCGTCAAGGATAGTGGTTATAATGCCCCCATGGATAATGCCTGCCAAACCTTGATGGAACTTGTTAGGGGTAAACTCTGCTCTGGCCTTTTTACCATCCCATTCAAACTTTAATTTTAATCCACAGGGGTTATTCCGCCCGCAGCCAAAGCACAGGTCGCTGATTGCAATTGATATTTGTGGTCCGGTTACCATTTTGTTTCCTCCTCCTGCACTAGACTAACGATAAGCAAGCTAGATGTGCCTTCGGCGATCAGGGTGCCATCCTTCAAGGACATCTTTGCTTCAGCCTCTAACAAGTTCCTGCGCTTCCTAATTATAGAAGAGGTGATAACTAGAGGCTCGTCTATCTTGGCCGGACGTCTAAACCTCACTTGTGTGGCAGCAGTAACAGCATTCACCCCTTCGTACCAGGCGGTCCAAGCCATTGCCTCATCGAGGAGGCACTCAATAATGCCGCCGTGGACAATGCCAACCCAGCCTTGATGAAGCTCACTGGGAGTAAACTCCCCCCTGCCTATTTTGCCATCCCATTGAAGGTCAAATTTCAATCCAATAGGGTTAGCCTGCCCAGAGACAAAGTTCATGTCCCATCCTTTTTCAGGTTCAATGGGTATTTGTGGCTGATTTATCATTTCTCATCCCCACTCTAGTTTATTGATGTTTACGTTTAGTAATCGGTGGTCGTCTGAGGTATAGTGGGTGTAAAGTGGCTGGGTTATCATAGCTGCCTGCTTCCAGCCGCTGTTGCCCGAGCTCGGCTAAGAAACTGGCTCGCCGCAATCTGGCAGTTGACGATGGTATTATCGCTCTTTGCTTAAGCTGCTTTCTTAGCTGTCCAGCGATAGAGGCTACGAATTCGCCGCAAAATATGGTTTTTGTAGTTGTCTGTGAGCATAGAGTTTCAACAGTAGTTATATGCTTACCGGTAATCTGACGCCACTTATTGCGTTTCATCTGGTATATCGCCGTGGCAATCTCTCCTCTGCCAGCATTAAATACGGGACAAATAGGCAAATTAGTTTCAGCATGCTGGTAGGCTTCTACTTCTAGGGTGCTGATACCAACCATGGGAATACCCAAGCTAAAGGCCAACCCTTTAGCCGTGCTAATCCCAACTCTTAATCCGTTGAAGCTTCCCGGTCCCTTGGCTACCATAATGCAACTGATAGATTGAAGCCTTAACTTAGTCCGACTTAGGAGGTCAGCCAAGCGAGGTAGCAGTTCAATAGTGTGGTTTTGTTCGCAGCGCCAGGTTAATTCAGCTAGCACTTCGCTGTCTTGAACTAGAGCCAGACTAGCTGTATCTGTTGAAGTATCTATAGCCAGTTGCATTAGTTTTATTCCAGCCCTTTCTATGAGTTCGGGGAAAGGGGTTTCAGTTGGGCCACTATTTCTAGATAGCGTTCGCCTCTGGGTTCGAGTCGAAAACTGCGCTCAGTATCGGAAAGATAGTCTATTTGAATCAACAGATGCTCAGTTGGTAATAGACTTAACCCCTTTTCTGCCCATTCTACTACACAAACACCTTTACCATATAGATAGTCATCCAAGCCTAATTCCTCAATCTCTTCTACATGGTCTAGCCGAAACAGGTCTATATGATATAGAGGCAACCTACCGTAAAGTTCTCTAATTATAACAAAGGAGGGGCTTAGCGTATATTCTTTGATATTTAGCCCCCAGGCAATACCCTGAGTGAGGCAGGTCTTGCCCGTTCCCAATCTGCCGACTAGGAGAAAAATATCACCGGGCAGGGCTAACTCACCGATACAGACTCCAATTTTTTGGGTCTGCTCCGGGCTATGGCTAATTAAATCGAGGTGGCTTAACTTCGTCTCCAAGTAAAGTGCTCCCAGCCCCCCTTACGGAGGTTAAAGGGATTTCCTTTGCTGTCAACCAAGGTTATCTTGCCTGCCTTATCAGCTATGATTTCACCGATTACGGTTATTGGGCAACGGGCTGTCGTTCTTATTTTATCAATGACCTCAGTGCTTCCAGTAAACAAAAGTTCGTAATCCTCTCCCCCCGATAGTGCCAGTTCGAGTGCTCTATCACCGAAGTTAGCCTTGACTGTAGGCTGAATGGGCACGCGGTCAACTTCTATTCGGGCGCTAACCTGGCTGGCTTTACATATGTGGTTTAGGTCTGAAATCAGCCCATCGCTAATATCTATAGCTGTCTTCACTCCCTGGTCTACAAGCAGTTGCCCTTCAGCTATTCGGGGGTAAGGATGAAGGAAAGCCCTTTTTAAACAAGCGCTAGCTTCGGGGTCAAATTGAAGTTGCTTGGTGAGCATCTCCCAGCCGGCGGTAGCCGCACCTAAATAACCGGTAACGGCTACCTTCTCACCGGCCTTGGCTGCTGAGCGGGTGAGGATATGCTTATCCTGACTTCTGATGCTACCAAAAACAGTAATATTAATAGCCACTAGTGGCGCGCTACTGGTATCGCCACCAACTATAGCTACTCCAGATTGCTGCGCCAGCTCAATCATCCCCTGGTAAAGGGCAGTAACATCGTCTAATTCAGTATGGTCAGGTAGGGCTAACGATACCAATGCATATCTGGGCACGCCGCCCATAGCTGCAATGTCGCTCAGGTTGATGGCTAGTGCTTTCCAACCCAGCTCGTTCCATGGGGTAATACCTAAGGAGAAGTGAACGTCCTGGATGAAGGAATCAACCGTAGCCAGTTGAGTTAAGGCATCACCATGCCAGGCAGCAGCATCATCGCCAATACCGATAATTAGTTGTTGCTTGGGTGCTATCTGTTTGTCCTGGGCAAAATTTACCATTTTAGCTAGGAGGTCAATCAGTCCAAATTCCCCTAGCTCCGAGACCTTCATAGCCGAATTATAGCACGCCTATATTTGGCTCACAACCAAGCCCTAGCCATCGTTTAATCAAGGGAAGCTCGAA
>SOKA01000061.1 GCA_004376105.1 Dehalococcoidia bacterium | reverse complement strand
CGGGCAATGCTTGCCTTGACAAAGCCCTCTTCTAGAAGATAGGACAAGTAATCACGCAAAATATGCCTATCTACTTCCTTTAGTGAACTAATCCCTTTAGTCTTAAGGAAGTGAAAGAAGTCAAGCAAATCGGTGGTATAGTTGCGCACGGTATAACGGGAAACATTGCGCTCCACCTCAAGGTAATTTATATATTTATTAAAAGTTTCTTGCATAGAATTAATCCTGCCGGAGCTTGCCTTTATAATCGCATTTGGTGCATTTTGTCCATTTTCCCCTATATAGGGTGAGGAGTCCGCTGCATTTGGGGCAGGGCTGGGGGATGGGTCTAAAATTGGTGGCGAACTGGCAATTTGGGTAGTTGCTACAGCCGTAAAAGACACGCTTCTTTTTACTCAGCCTCTCCACCAGCTCACTACCGCACTGGGGACAGCTAACACCAATCTTAACCTGAAAGGATTTGGTGTATTTACACTCAGGGTAACCACTACAGGCTAGAAACTTCCCGTAACGCCCGATTTTGATTACTAGAGGCTTGCCACAGTCGGGACAAATTTCCTCAGTTAGCTCGTCAGCTAGCTTTACCTTAGCCATAAGCCGGGAGGCATTCTGGAGGCTTTTCTCAAAGGGTATATAGAAATCTTGAATAACGCCCACCCAATCCCTGTTTTCATTAGCTACTTCGTCTAATCCTTCCTCCATGTGAGCGGTAAATTTAATATCAATGATGTTAGAGAAATGTTTGGTGAGCAGGTCATTGACTACAAATCCTAGCTCTGTTGGCTGAAAACTACCCCTGGCTTTGGTAACGTAGCCCCGTTCCTGGATTGTGGACAGGATTGGGGCATAGGTGCTGGGGCGTCCGATGCCCCATTGCTCTAACGTCTTGACCAGTGTGGCTTCAGTAAAACGGGATGGAGGTTGGGTAAAATGCTGCTCAGGGAAAAGCCCTATAAGCTCAAGCTCATCGTCTTTTTCCAGGTGGGGGAGTGGGGAGCTTTTCTTTCCTTCTTTCTCATCTTCGTCTTTCCCCTCAGTATAAAGAATTATAAATCCGGGAAACCGGCTCACTGAGCAAGAAGTTCTAAGGAGATATTTAGTCTTGGAATCTGGACATCTGGCTTGAATGTCAACAACAGTGTTATCGAATAAAGCCGCCGACATTTGGCTAGCTACCATTCGTTTCCAGATAAGTTGGTAAAGCTTAAACTGAGCGGCAGTAAGGTGTGGTTTAATCAGAGACGGCTCCCGCCGAACCTTAGTGGGACGAATAGCTTCATGGGCTTCTTGTGCCCCTTTTACAATTCTGACGAAGGAGCGAGCATGCGGCGGAATAAATTGGGGGCCATACTTATTACTAATAAATTCTCTGGCTTCAACTACGGCTGAGCGAGCTACTCGGGTAGAGTCGGTGCGCATATAGGTAATAAGCCCTACCCTTCCTTCATCGCCTATAGTTAAACCTTCATAAAGCTGCTGGGCAATAGCCATAGTTTGCTTAGCGGTGAAGTGGAGCTTACGCCAAGCTTCCTGTTGTAAAGTGCTGGTTATAAACGGTGGGGCTGGCTGGCGAGTTACCTTTTTAGTCTTTACTTTAGTGACATTGTAGGCGGCCTGCCTAAGCTCATCACTAATCGCAGTCGCTTCTTTCCGATTATGAATATCTAGCTTGGTGCCATCAATAAGACCGACCAGTATAGCTCGAAAGGCTGCTACCTCGACGGGTACTTTCTGGGTTAGTTCAGCCTCAATAGTCCAATATTCTTCTGGGACAAATTTCTCAATCTCCCGCTCTCGGTCAACAATAATCCTTAATGCCACTGACTGAACTCTGCCTGCCGAAAGACCCCTCCTTACCTTTCGCCAAAGCAGCGGACTAATCTTATAGCCCACTAACCTATCCAGGATACGCCGTGCTTGCTGGGCATTGACTAATTGCATATCTATAGACCGAGGATGCTTAAAGGCATGCTCAATGGCTTCCTTGGTTATTTCATGGAAGACGACACGCCGGTAGGGCATCCGGTTTGACTTTGTTACTTCAGCTAAATGCCAAGAGATAGCCTCTCCCTCACGGTCTGGGTCTGTGGCTAGATATACAGTAGATGCAGTTTTAGCTGCCTCTTTAAGCTCCAGCACTATTTTCCTTTTCCCCTTGGGCACTACATATTTAGGTGCGAAGCTATTTTCTATATCTACTCCTAATCGACTCTTGGGCAGGTCTCTTACATGACCCATCGAGGCCTTGAGACTATAGCCCCTACCCAAAATCTTACTCAGCGTTCTAGCTTTAGCTGGTGACTCAACTATAACCAAATTCTTTCTCATAGCACCTAATCCACTTTTACCCTATATTCTTCCCTTGCTTCCCGAGCCAGAACATAATTCATATTCCCCACCTGCTTTACCAAGCCCTTAAGCTCCATCATAGCCAGAGTACTGCTGACTGTTGATACAGGTAGACCACTGCTGCGGCAGACCTCGTCAATATGGGTAGGCTCGGCGCTTAGTTGCTTCAGTAACAAGGACTCAGTGTCAGAGGCTGGGACGACCTCTCTAATTTCCATTTGATGAGCTACCGCCGTCAGGTTCAATTCCTCTAGAATATCATTGTAGTCACCAACTAGCTTAGCTCCTTCTTGGATAAGGTGGTTGGTCCCACTACTTGCTGGCGACAGGATACTGCCTGGAATAGCAAACACCTCTCGGTTCTGCTCTATTGCCCAATGAGCTGTATTCATAGCTCCGCTAGCCTTCCCGGCTTCAGTGATTAGAACCCCAAGGCTCAGTCCGCTCATAATTCGGTTGCGTGGGAAGAAGTTAGTAGCCTTAGGCCTGGTACCTAAAGGAAACTCGCTTATCAGAGCTCCCTGCTGAATAATACTGCGAGCCAGGTTAGCGTTCTCACTGGGGTAAACAATATCAAGCCCACAGGCAAATACAGCAATGCTCCTGCCGCCTGCTTCCAGGGCACTATGGTGAGCTACTGAATCAATTCCTCTAGCCAGACCACTGACAATAGTGATTTTACTCCGAGCTAGGTCGGCTACTATTTCCTCGGTTACCTGTCTCCCGTAAACAGTAGCCCGGCGGGTGCCTACCACTGCCAGGCACCACTCATCCTCAGGGAGCAGGGAACCTCTGACATAAAGTATTGGTGGATAATCATATATTTCTTTGAGACGAGATGGATACCCAGGGTCGTGCCAGGTAAGCACTTTTATTCCGTAGCGGTCTAGCTTTTCCATCTCTGCTTCCAGAGAGAGCTTAGGACGCCAGGAGGTAATGGCATGTATTGAGCTACTATCCAGCCCCGAGTGCTTTAAATCAGCCGGAGCAGCCTGCCAAGCATTCTCTAGATTACCAAAATAGTTCTCCAGTTGGGCTAATTTGACGCGACCGATACCGGGTATGATATTGAAGCCCACCCAATATTTAATATCTTTATTATTCACTTCCAAGTCAATGCCATTCTAGCATAGAGACAAATTGAAGACAATTAGATGGGTTATCTACCTCACCCCCTGTGTCCCCCTCTCCTTTAAACCTTGTCTCTTATCAAGAGGAAGGCAGTGTCTTTGAAAGCTGTAGCCTCTCTTAATAAAACCTCCACTTTTATTTAGGGGAAATGTGAATCTTTGGAGGGAAGTATGAAGGGGCGTTAGTCCCTTCAAAAAACATGATTCCCCTTCCCCTTGACAAGGGGAAGGGGATAAAGGGGATAGGGTTTCCTGTTAAAGGAAATGGAGCGGAGAGGGTGGGATTCGAACCCACGGTCGCCAAAGGCGACACGCGCTCTCCAGGCGCGCCTGATAGCCCACTCCAGCACCTCTCCATTGAGAAGTCGGATTATATTCTATTTTACATAGTGGCGGAGAGGGTGGGATTCGAACCCACGCTCCGCTTTAAGCGGAGACCGCTTTTCGAGAGCGGCACCATGAACCACTCGGACACCTCTCCTAGCTTCATTAATAAT
>SOKA01000083.1 GCA_004376105.1 Dehalococcoidia bacterium | reverse complement strand
TCCCCAGTGATTTGAGCAATACCCACTGGCCCTGCCACTTGAAAAGGCGTTGTCCCGGTAAGCATACCAAGTATCCCATTCTTGAATAGGACGAAGGTTTCTATACAGGCAGATACAGCTAAAGGTGCTGCTCTCCAAAAGGGCTCACTTTGACGAACAATGGTTGCGTCTATCATATTAACCGTAATACCAATCGCCCCCTGACCCTCTGGAGGCCTCCACCTTGGTATTACCTGAACATTTTCTGTGGTTGAGTCGCTATGCCTGACAAGTATGGTAGCCTCCTTACCCAGGTTAAGCTGAATATAGCGGTGCAGGTCACCAATATTGTTTACCGGTTTATCGTTTATGCTAAGGAACATATCTCCCGGTTCAATGCCAGCCCTGACTGCCGGTGAATTGGGAGCTACTTCTTCTACCAACACTTGCCCCATTACCAGGTTATGGGGAACCATAAAGGCAATTGAGAATAGGAGAAGAGGCAGGATGATATTCATTAGTGAACCAGCGCTGAGAACTAGAAGCCTAGTGCCAATGCGCTTACTAGCTAAACTCCTTGGTACCTTGGGGTCTTCTTCGCCAGCCATTTTGGTAAATCCACCTAACGGTATAGCATTTAGTGAATATACCGTTTCTCCCCGTCTCACCGATAATAATCGCGGGGGAAAGCCAAGACCAAATTCGTTCACTCTTACCCTAGATGCTTTGGCAATAATAAAATGTCCAAACTCGTGGGCAATGATAAGCACGACAATAACGCCGACAAAGGCTCCTGCTGTCCAAGCTATGGTAGTTAGCATGGATTATCTCCGGTAGCCAGCGGCAAGACTTTCTCTAGCCCAGGTATCAGCCGCCATAATCTCCTCCAGAGTGGGACGGGCTATGAATTGATGCTGTTCCAATGCCTGGCCTACAAGATTAGCAATATCAATAAATTTGATCCTTCGCGACAGGAAAAGTTCAACAGCTACCTCATCAGCAGCACAAAGTACTGCCGGGTAGGTTCCTCCCTGCCTCCCTGCCTCAATAGCTAACTTGAGGCAGGGGAATGTATCAAGGTCAGGTTGCTCAAAGGTCAGGTCTTTAATATTGCTCCAGTCAAGCCTGGGAAGTTGAGGATTAGGTAGACGTTCGGGGTAAGACAGGGCGTATTGAATGGGTAAGCGCATATCGGGGTAACTTAGCTGGGCTTTGATTGAGCCATCTATGAATTCTACCATAGAGTGTATAATACTCTGGGGATGGATTAGAACCTTAATATTCTCAAAGGGCACGTCAAATAGCCAACGGGCTTCAATGACCTCAAGCCCTTTATTCATCAGAGTGGCTGAGTCAATGGTTACCTTTCTCCCCATCTGCCACGAGGGATGTCTTAGAGCTTGCTCAACTGTAACCCCGTTTAGCTGGGTTGGTGAATAATGGAGGAAGGGCCCTCCTGAGGCAGTCAGAATAAGCTGAGTTGCTGGCTGCGTTTCACCATTGAGGCATTGCCATATAGCACTATGCTCGCTATCAATAGGCAGAATCCGGGCTTCATTTAGCTTTGCCTCTTTGGTGATAATCTCGCCCGCCATAACTAATGATTCCTTGTTGGCTAAGGCAACATTTTTGCCAACTTTTACCGCAGCCAGTGTCGGGCTTAACCCTGATTTTCCTGAAGTAGCTATAATAACAGTGTCCACCTGAGGATGCTGGGCAATGTCTTCCAGTGTTAGAAATTCATATTCAGTATTAGCCAGGCGAGCCAGTGCATCCCTGTCCAGAAAATAAACAAATCTTGGTTTAAACTCATTGATTTGCTTTGTCAGTAAATCAATGTTTTTACCAGCGGCTAACCCAATTATGCGGAACCTGTGGGGTAAGGCACGGACTATGTCAAGGGTTTGCTGACCTATAGAACCGGTTGAACCCAGGACAGCCAATTGCTTAATCATATTGCCCATATCACATAATAGTATACCACCATACCGGCAAAGACAACGCTGTCCATTCGGTCAAGGATACCCCCATGTCCTGGCATTAGCTTACCTGAGTCTTTTACCCCCATGCTGCGTTTAAGCAGGGATTCTACTAGATCACCAACTTGACCAAAAATACTAACCAGTATGCTCAAGAGTATTGCCTGCCAGTAGATAAGGGGCAAGTGGAAAGGTGTGGGGGTAAAAAATAATATGCTCATTATGATAGCCCCAAGTATTCCACCCATAGCTCCTTCCCAGGTCTTGCCTGGGCTGATATTTGGGGCCATTTTATGCCTGCCAAATCTCCTACCGATGAAGAAGGCAGTGGTATCAGAAACCCAGGTAACAAACAGAGCAAAGAACACCCAATTTCTACCAGCATCTAGACCCCTTAATGCCACCAAATAGCTTAACAGCCAGCCTACATAGAGAATTCCAGCTATTGTCCACGCCCAGCTGGTAAAAGCCCCCTCTTTCTGCCGGCGTGATAGGAGCCAGAGCAGAGGCGGTACCACAGCTGCGGTTAATAAGAACGGTGTAACTGGTACGGGTTTGAGGTAAGATTCAAGGGCGGGTAGCAGCTCTGAATTGCGACTAAGAATGAGTAATGCTGTCCAAACTAGTCCGAAGTAGGTAAGTGGTGGCGCTTTTGAGATAGCCACCATCCTATAGAATTCAAGGGCAGCCAGGATTCCGAAGATAACCATTAATATAGTAAATCCTGGCTCCCCACCAAACCAGACGACAATTACCAAGAGAGAGACAAACCAGACGGAGGTTATGATCCTTTCCTTGAGCATAGGGTTATCTATCAACCTCACCCCAGTAATTAAGGGGGTTTAGGGGGGCAATCCCTCTAAAGAAATTACCTGCCCCTTATCAAGGAGCAGGGACTCAAAGCGGGTTCCCGGGAAAATCGAAGACTTTTCTGGGTGCTTGCCGGAGATAGGGCTACTAAACAATCTCTTGGTTATAATCCGCCGAAGCGCCTTTGCCTCTGGCTATAAGATAGTAGCGCTTTCTCAACCTCTTTTTTATCAAAGTCTGGCCATAAAACATCGGTGAAGTAGTATTCGCTATAAGCTGATTGCCATATTAGGAAATTACTTATACGGAGTTCACCGCCAGTGCGAATGACTAGGTCAACATCAGGTAAACCGGCGGTATAAAGGTAATTATTAAATAATTTTTCATCTATGCTTTGAGGTGAAATACCTTCAGCTATCATGCGGCATACTGCATCTAAAATCTCAGTGCGCCCCCCATAGTTGAAGGCGAGGCTAAGTGTCATCCCGGTATTGTTTTTAGTTAACTCTATAGCTCTATTTATGGCTAGTTGCAGACCTTGTGGGAGCTCTTGGAGATGACCGAGGTAGCGAATCTTAACGCCCTCTTTATGAAGTTCTAGGGTTTCTTTGTCCACTATCTCTTCTAAGAGACGGAACAAACTCATAACCTCATCTTCGGGGCGATTCCAGTTTTCTGTAGAGAAACTATAAAGCGTTACATACTTTATCTGGTATTGATTATTAAGGCATCTAATTGTAGAGCGCACGCTTTCTAGCCCGGCTAGGTGCCCCTCAAACCTGGGTAATCCGCGCCGCTCTGCCCATCTACCATTACCATCCATAATAATAGCTATGTGGTTGGGAAGGCGAACTTTTTTCCCCGTAGTTAACGAAGCAGCTTTCATTTTGCCACCCAAATATTAGATACTAAACCTATCTAACCTGGGTTATACCTCCCTGAGTTCTACTTCTTTATCTCGCCCCACTTGCTCAGCATCAGCTATGAAGCTATCAGTAAGCTTTTGTAGCTGGTCTAAGACACGCTTAAGCTCGTCCTGGGATATATCCTTATTTTTCTCTAACCCCTTTAGTTCATCCATAGCTTCACGCCTTAGGTTGCGTATTACTATCCTTTCTTTTTCGACTCTCCCTCGTGCTACCTTAATTAGCTCCTGTCTTCGCTCTTCAGTCAGTGGCGGGATATTTATCCGAATTACACTCCCATCACTAGCCGGATTTAGCCCGAGGTCAGACTT
>SOKA01000044.1 GCA_004376105.1 Dehalococcoidia bacterium | reverse complement strand
GGTCTGTGGCAATACTGTAGTCGGGAAAGCCCCGGAGAAATGCCCCATCTGTGGCGCGCCGCGCAAGATGTTTAAGCGGGTGGAGTAGGTGGGAGAAGGCTAGAACCTGATTCTGTGCGTCTTGATAGGCATTTAGCAAGCCTAAGATAGGTCGCCAAATTGCTATTAATATAATAAGCCTGGGGATGAGTGGTAAGACACGAAGGCTGTCTTAACCTAACCACTCCTTAACCAACTCCTTCTCACCTTGCTTACTGGTTACTTTTCCATCCAGCCTAGCCTCGTGTAGTCGCTGTAGTATCTCCTTGATTTGGGGGCCAGGGGTTATGCTCATCCGTTTTAGGTCGTTACCGGTGAGGGCTGGCTTGACATAACGAAGTTTGTTCAGAAATAAGTGGATGTGCTGGCGAGCCACAGGGGAGTCGCTAGCTAGCGAATTAGTTATAATTGCTGGTGAGGAATAGCCGTGGAGAAGATGGTAGATGCTGCTTGGGGTAAGTTTAGGGTTAGCCAGTGGTTGGAGTTTGGTTTTGAGGCTAATAGAATCGCGGAGTGCTTGGGCTAATGATTTAGGTAATCTCAGGCGTGAAATCAGGCGTTCATTTTCCTCATCAGTCAGAGGGTAAGCCAGGAGGGCTAGGTAGAGCCCAACTGGTGGTGGATTAGGGGAGCTTAGCTGCCGAGCCTGCTCAAACTTTTCAGCCAGCCAGCCGTTACCTTTTAGAGCCGGGTGCAGCCTTTGAAGCACATTGAGTTCTTCAGCGCGGCGTAGGACTTTCTCTGGGCGTTCCTCCTGTAATATACATTCCAGCTCATATCGTATTCGGTCGCCACTAATGGTATCCAGCATAGGTATATCTCGTTTAAGTAGCTTAAGGGTGTTTTTTCCCAGTTGGAAGTTTAGCCGCTGCTCGTAGCGTAGACTGCGCCAAATACGGGTGGCATCATCAATAAAACTTTTTTCGTGTAGGATGCGGACAAGTTTATGCTTAAGGTCATTCCTGCCCCCATACATGTCAATCAATTCGCCGTAGCGGCTGGGGCTGAGATAAATAGCCATGGTGTTGATGGTGAAATCGCGACGAGAAAGGTCGCTCTCAATAGAGCTGGATTTTACCCTTGGTAAGGCTCCGGGCTTAGTATAGGTTTCTGAGCGGGCGGTGGCTAAATCAACACTCCATTGGCTCCACTGTAGTTTAGCTGTATTGAACTGGGGATAGGTTACAATTTTCCCCTGGTTAATCTCGGCTAACTGCTGGGCTAATTCTATGGCATTACCTTCCACCACCAGGTCAAGGTCAAAGTTAGTTCGTCCCAGGAGCAGGTCACGAACCACACCGCCGACAAGGTATAGGTTCTGCCCTTGGCTAGTAGCTACCCTACCGGCTACCTGCATAAAGTTAACCAGCTCGGCTGGTAGCTGTTTTTCGATTTTATTGGCTAAGTTAGTAATTTTGGCCATTTTCCGAATTATAGCACAGGTTACTACTGAGTTCATTCGCTTGACGGTATACCACCCCACTGATATTATAAAAACTACCTTTAAGAACGGAAGGGGGTATGACAAATATGGAATGGGGAATGGCAAACCGTATGGCACAACTAATCCAGTCGGACGGGCACGCTCTGTTCTTGCCAGTTGATCATGGATATTTTCAGGGCCCCACCAGAAAATTGGAAGAACCACGTAAGACTATCGAGCCACTCCTCCCTTACGCTGATGCCATCTTCATTACCAGGGGTGTGTTGCGTTCATCAGTCGACCCTGACAACACCAAACCGGTTATCCTCAGGGTGTCTGGTGGCACTAGCATGGTGGGGAAAGACCTAGCTAATGAAGGAATTACCACCTCAATGGAGGAGGCTATCCGACTTAACGCTTCGGCAGTAGGCATTTCTATCTTTGTTGGCAGCGATTATGAGAAAGAGACGTTATTAAATCTATCAAGGCTTGTTAATGAGGGTGAAAGGTATGGCATTCCAGTAATGGCAGTTACCGCGGTGGGTAAGGAGATTGAGAAACGAGACGCCCGGTACCTCGCTTTGGCCTGTCGCGTCGCTGCTGAGTTGGGGGCACGGGTGGTAAAAACCTACTGGTGCGAAGACTTTGAAAAAGTGACAAGGGGCTGTCCTGTTCCAGTGATTATGGCCGGTGGACCCCAGGTAGACACTGAGCTTGAGGTGTTTGATTTTGTCTATGACGGCATGCAGAAGGGTGCGATAGGGGTGAATCTGGGCAGGAACATCTGGCAGAATGACTTTCCGGTGGCGATGATTAAGGCAATACGTGCCATTGTTCATGAGAATGCCACCCCCAAAGAGGCCCAAGAGCTATACGATAGCGCAAAAAAAGAGTGAGTTAACGGTTGGAGAAGTATCGTGCGCGTTGCCATGTGGTATAACAACCAAGATGTGCGACTGGAGGAGATGCCCACGCCACAGATTGGTCCCGGCGAAATATTGGTGCGTGTTCTCGCCAGTGGCATCTGTGGCAGTGATGTTATGGAATGGTATCGCCTTGACCGGGCACCCCTGGTGCTGGGTCACGAGATTGCTGGTGAGATTGTCAAGGTGGGGGATGGAGTGGAGCTCTACAAAGAGGGGGAGCGGGTCTCAGCAGCTCACCATGTCCCTTGCAACACATGTCACTATTGCTTGAGTGGTCATCACACCGTCTGTGACACCCTCAGGCGGACCAATTTTGACCCTGGTGGCTTCGCTGAGTATATTCGGTTGCCAGCCATCAATGTTGACCGTGGGGTATTCCTGCTACCCGATGAAGTATCTTATGAAGAAGCAACCTTTATTGAACCACTAGCTTGCATTCTGCGGGGACAAAGGCTGGCACGCATGTCGCTGGGCAACAGCGTGCTTGTCATTGGTAGTGGCATTGCCGGGTTGCTCCATGTGCAATTAGCCTGCACTTTAGGGGCAGGTCGGGTGATAGCGACAGACATAAACGAGTATCGACTGGAGGCAGCGCAGCGGTTTGGGGCTGATGATACCATCCATGCTGAAGAGGACTTGCCCGCTCGCCTGCGCCAGGTCAATAATGGTCGGCTTGCCGACCTGGTGATTGTATGCACCGGCGCTATATCAGCTATCACCCAGGCATTGCAATCGGTGGAGCGCGGGGGTACTGTTCTCCTCTTCGCACCAACGGACCCTGGCGTCGCTATCCCAATTTCAATAAATGAGCTTTTTTGGCGCAACGACATAACGCTCACCACCTCCTATGGTGGCAGCCCCGCCGATTACATGGCAGCACTAGAATTGATTCGTGTTCACCATATCTGCCCAGGTGAGATGATTACTCATCGGCTGAGCCTAGCGGAGACAGGATTAGGCTTCCAGCTCGTTGCTAGCGCCCAGAATTCTATTAAGGTCATCATCGAACCGCAGAGGTAGTGAGGAGACTTATACGGTCAAGGTATAAATTATGAGAGTAGTATCAGTTGTGGGTATGACCGGCGCTGGCAAATCGGAGGTAGCCAAGGTATTTGAGGAGAGTGGTTTTATTAGAATAAGATTTGGAGATGTAACCGACGAGGAAATAAGGAAGAGGGGCTTGGAGCTAAACGAGAAAAATGAGCGCTATGTTAGGGAACTCCTCAGGAAAGAGCACGGCATGTCGGCTTATGCTAAACTGAATTTATCCAGGATTGATGAAGCACTAAAGCATTCAGCTGTGGTAGTTGATGGGCTTTACTCTTGGGAGGAATATACCTTTCTGAAGACTTATTATGGGGAAGACTTTTATGTAGTGGCACTTTGGGCGTCGCCAAAAACAAGATATACTCGTCTGACCGGCAGATTAGACCGGCACCTGACACTAGAAGAGGCTGCCAGTCGGGACAGGGCGGAAGTAGAGAATATTAATAAGGGTGGACCTATTGCTATGGCTGATTACACTATCATAAACGAATCTTCCTTGGAAAACCTGAAGGAAGAAGCGAAAAGGATTATCTCTAGATTAAGATGAAAAGATTGACCAGACCAGACACCGATAAATATTTTTTGAAGATAGCCTCGGTGGTTGCTGAGCGCTCAACCTGCCGTCGGCATCACATTGGGGCAGTGGCAGTAAGGGATAAACACATATTGGCTACGGGCTACAATGGTGCCCCCTCCGGCTTTCCAGACTGCCTTGAGCTTGGTTGTCTCAGGGATGAGCTGCATATACCATCGGGGGAAAGGCAGGAAATATGCCGAGGCATTCATGCTGAGCAGAATGTAATCATACAAGCCACTCTCCACGGCGTTAGCCTTGAGGGGAGTGCTATTTATGCGACACATACGCCGTGCGTACTATGTGCCAAGATGCTGGTGAATGCCAAGATAAAGCGATTTGTCAGTTTTGGCAAGTATAATGATAATTCGTTTATAGACCTATTTAAAGAGGCTGGCATAGAAGTTGACATAAGGAAAAGACCCTCGTCCCGAATAGGATATCTAGATTAGCACTCCGCTGGCAACTTTTACAATCCTTCCACGAGCTTATACATATCTTCATAAGCCTTGCCAAAATCGGGATTAACTTCATTAAGTCTATTTTTCAATGCATTCATTCTCTGGGCAAATTTCTCTCTATCTTTATTTTCTACTAAATCTGCCCATGTTTTGGCTCTTCTTTGGAATAGTTTTTCAATTTCGGCGATATTCGGTAAATTCATCTGTAAGGAAGTGTAAAACTCCGGGTCCTCTGAAATAACGCCTTCCGCCAGTGTTAACAGCAGTTTAAATGTGCTGCCACCAATCGCCCTCATCTGTTTTAACTTATCAAAGCTCAGTAAGGTATCAGCTGAAACTATAGCAATGAAATGAGACAGCCCGAGGATGACTCCCATCATTTCATCATGTTCATCAGGGCTCATTAGAGTGACTCTAGCCCCTCTAGTTTCTAAATACTTCCTGATTTTTTGAGCCAGGGCTCTCTCCTCCTCATTAGTGGGTGTCAAAATAAAGCTCTGATTGGCGATATCTCTGGCACCAGGACCAAACATTGGATGTACACCTAGCACTAATCCCGTTTTTATATGCTTATGCATTATTTCGACCGGAAATGCTTTGATGGATGTAATGTCTATAATAACCTGCTCAGGGTGTGTATAGGGGCAAATCTGCTCCATAACCTCCTCAAAATTGTCTATGGGCACTGATATCAAAATAGCTTTAGCCTTCTTAACTGCTTCTATATTATTAGTAGTGACCTCAACGCCCAGTTGCCTCTTCGCTTCCAGTAGTTTTTTTTCATTTCTACCGGTTATTACCACCTCATAACCGTCTTTTAATAAAAAGTTGGCAAACCACCGCCCCATCTTTCCCGAGCCACCAATTATGGCTACTGTCACCTGATTACCCATGGTTTTCCTTCACTTTGCCTTAGGATATGACCCCAAGATCTTTAGAAAAAGCGAAGTTCTTTCTAAGTTCTCTAGAGCCTCTCGAGGCGCCTTATCTTCTCGGTGACCTTCAAAGTCCAGATAAAAGTTATATTCCCATGGCTTTCGCCTCGTTGGTCTGGACTCAATCTTGGTCAAATTGATATCTCTAACAGCAAATTCTTTAAGGAACTCATACAATGCCCTCGGTTTGTGTTTTACCGAGAAAACTATAGAAGTTTTGTCGTTCCCTGATGGCGGTGAATCCTCTTTGGACAGAATAAAGAATCTGGTAAAATTATTTGGGGCATCTTCTATCTCACTGGCAATAATCTTCATCTCATAGATTTCTGCCGCCCTAGCGCTAGCAATTGCGCCGCCATCTGTTATTCCTTCCTCCTTTATCATTTTTACGCTTCCAGCAGTATCATAGGTTGGGATTAATTCACAGTCTAAATGCTTTAGGAAAGTCTTACATTGAGCTAGAGCTTGTGGATGTGAGTAGACTCTTTTTATTAAATCCAGTCGTGCCCCTGGACTGGCTATCAGGCAATGGGAGACTCGAAGTTCTATTTCACCGCACACCTTAAGGCTCGAGTCCAAAAGCAGGTCATATACCCGACTTATACTCCCCTCCAGTGAATTCTCAACCGGAACAATTCCAAACTGCACATCGTCCTGTTCTACAACCTTAAAGACGTCATCCAGGCTTTCATACGGCTTAGTTATTATTGAAGGCCCAAAAAATTGAAGAGCCGCTTCTTCACTATAGGCCCCAACTTCACCCTGAAAAGCGACTCCCTTTCCTTGTGTCCTTTTGCACGCAATCACTATTTGTCTGTAGATGCTTTCTATAACTTCCTGACTTATATTTTCGCCTCGAGCAACGCTTTTGATATTTTCCAAAACCCCCTTTTCTCTGTCCTTGTCGTTAATTTGTTTTCCCCGTTTCTTTTTCTCCTCTCCTATTTCCTGGGCAATCCTTATCCTCTCACCTATAAGCTTAACTATGTTGGTATCGGTTTCATCTATTTTCCTTCTTAAATCTTCTAGGCTCATTTTATCACCCTCGGGATTAGTTCAGCCCTCATAGCGAAGTCACAGAGGGTTACTGCCATCATTGATTCTACAACCGCCACCGCTCTGGGAACGATACAGACATCATGCCTTCCCTTAACCGTCAAACTGGCATTCTCCATATCTTTAATATTTACCGTCTGCTGACTTTTAGCTATGGAAGACGTTGGCTTAATGGCGACTCTGACCACTATCGGCATACCGTTACTTATTCCACCAAGAATGCCACCAGCATTATTGGTCACAGTAACTATTTTACCATTTCTGATAGTAAATAGGTCGTTATTCTCTGAGCCTCTTTTTCTAGCGGCTGAGAAACCTGAGCCGAATTCAACCCCCTTGACTGCAGGAATAGCAAAGAGAGCTTTAGCTAGGTCTCCCTCTAATGTGCCAAAGACTGGTTCCCCTAAGCCCACTGGTATATTAAGCGCTATGCCTTCTATAATCCCTCCAAGACTATCACCCTCTTCTTTAACCTTCTCAATGGCTTTAGCCATGGCTTCAGCGGCTTTCAGGTCAGCACATTTAATCGGATTTTTTTGAATATTTTCTTTTATTTCATCAAACCCCTTTGGCTCAGCCTTTACTCCTCCTATTTCAATAGTATGAGCCAGAACCTCAATGCCGATTAGATTGAGCAATTTTTTAGCGATAGCTCCAGCCATGACGAAGCTAGCTGTGATTCTGCCTGAGAATCTACCTCCACCTCTGAAGTCATTAAATCCCCCATATTTCATAAAGGCTGTATAGTCGGCATGGCCTGGTCTAGGCAGGAATCTCGCTTTTTCATACTCACTTGAATCTATATCCCTATTCCATATCACCAGGCAGATGGGAGCACCGGTAGTGATTCCATTGAAAATGCCGGAAAGAATCTCAACCTTATCCTCCTCCGCCCTTTTTGTTGCTGCCATACTTACCCCTGGTTTTCTTTTATCTACCTCTCTTTGGATATCCTCCTCAGTGATGGGTAGACCTGTGGGGCATCCGTCTATGGTAATTCCCACGCATCTACCATGGCTTTCGCCAAAGCTGGTTATTATGAAAAGCTTGCCCAAGCTATTCCCCATCTATCTCTACCTCGCCTCCTATGCTTTTTAATACATCCCAGAATTGTGGAAATGTCTTTGAGATACATTCAGCATCATTTATTATCGTTTCCCCGGCTACTGAACCAAGTATACTGAAGGCCATGGCAATCCTGTGGTCACCTTTGGTATCTATGACCGAACCTTTCGGTCTTGAGCCAGTGATGATTAATCTATTTCTTTCCTCTCGGACTTTTATGCCCATCTTTTCCAGCCCTTCCTTTAAAGCGGAAACCCTGTTTGATTCCTTTATCCGCGCCCTTTCTATTCCAACGAATTCGCTTACCCCGTCTGCCGATGCTGCCAGAACTGCCATGGTGGGCAGAAGGTCAATACAGTGGGATAAATCGGCTCGTATGGCATTTAACCTCGACTTTCTTACTGTGACTGAATTTTTGTCCGTCTCGACCAAAGCCCCCATATCTCTCAAGAAGTTTAGTATCATTTTATCGCCTTGCCAACTTTCTGGATTTAGGTTTTCAACCTCCACCTCTCCAGACAAAGCCCCCAAAGCCAAGAGATATGAAGCCGAGGACCAATCCCCCTCCACCCTGTATTTAGTTGGTTTATATACTTGCTTTGATACTTCAAATTTCTCAAGCCCTGGGGAGAATTCTACCTTTATCCCAAACCTTTCAAGACAGTCTAAGGTCATTAGCACAAAGGGTTTTGATTCTAATGGTGTAGTCAACCTGATTTTTACACCCTCGTCGGCAAGAGGGGATATGAATAGTAACGCCGATACAAACTGAGAACTTATATTACCCGGTAGTTCAGTTGTCCCACCCTTTAATCTTCCTCCTTCAACAATTACCGGCGCTACCTCACCCTGGCAAGAGCAATTGACCCCCAATTGTCTGAGCGCTTGGATTAATGGTTTGACCGGTCTCTTGGCAAGAGAAGGCCCGGGGATTAACCTGCATTTCCCGGAGATTAGCGAGCAGATAGCAGTCATAAATCTCAAGGTGGTGGCAGATTCACCGCAGAATAGGTCGGTAGCTGGCTTGTGGAAATCGCCTCCATTAACCTGCCATGAATCCTCCTTTTGATGGACACCAATCCCAACCAGGCTCAACACATTTAGGGCAGCTTCGGTATCATCCGAGCTTAATGGATGTATTATTTCACTTTCGCCCTTGGCTAGGGCAGCGCACATCAATCCTCGAATAGTATAACTCTTCGAAGAAGGGGCTCTCACCTTTCCTTTTACTTCGCTTTTACCAACTGAAACTTTCATCCGCTTTCACTTTGCTTATTATTTGCTCAACGACAGTGTCAATATCCAGTTTTGAGGTATTTATTGTGATATCGGCAGCCCGTTCATAAAATGGCTTACGAAATCTTAAAAGTTCCCGGATAGTTAGGGTGGGGTTAGCTACTTCGAGGAGCGGCCTTTCTTCAGCATCGTTTGATATCCGTTTTAGTATTACTCTTGGGGACGCGCTGAGGTAAACTATTATGGATTCCTTCCTCAGCCGGTCAATGTTTATTTTATTAAGGACTACCCCACCACCACAAGCAATAACCAGATTTTTACCCTTGGAAACTTCCTTGGTGACCTCCATCTCGAGTTCCCGAAAAGCTATCTCACCATCCTGCTTGAATATCTCGGGTATAGTTTTCTCCGCCTTCTGCTCAATCAAAGGATCCAGCTCAACGAATCCCTTACCCAGCTTCTCCGCCAGAGCTTTGCCAACTGCAGTTTTCCCCGTCCCCATGAAACCTATCAGAGCGATACTAGTTTTCACGTCCTTCTAACACCTTAATAGCTTCTTTTTTCATCAGTTCGACCGGGGCTTTCAGACCAGTCCACTTCTCAAAGGCTAGAGCCCCTTGCCAGACAAGCATATCAAGCCCACCTATGGTTTCGGCACCAGCCGCCTCGGCTTCTCTCAGTAACCTTGTCTTGATCGGATTATACACAATATCGAAAACAATAAGAGACGGCTTGAGCAGGTTGGCCGGAACCGGAATCTCATCAACATTTGGGCTCATTCCCACACTTGTAGCATTAACTAAAATATCAGCCTTTTCTAATACCTTTACCAGATTTTCGTCAGTCAGTTCTAAGGCTTCAACTTCTTTGGTGAAGATCTGTGAAATCCTACTAGCCAGCTCCTCTGCCCAATCTAATTCCAATAGACGGTTGAGGATAATCAGATGAGCACCTCTTTCGGCAAGAATAAAAGAAATTGCTCTTGATGCGCCACCCGCACCCAGAATGACCATGTTTTTCCCCTCTAGCTCGACTTCCCTGTCCAGTAGAGCTTGCAAAAATCCTGTGGCATCTGTATTGTAACCTGTCAAAATCCCTTCGTCATTGGCTATAGTATTAACTGCGTTTATCTTCTCCGCCAGTGGGTCTAACTCATCCAGAAACGGGATGACGGCCACCTTATGGGGTATGGTAACATTTAGTCCTCTTATATTCAGGGCTCTCATCCCTCCGATAGCCTTGCCTAATTCTTCTTTCCTTACTCGGAAAGGGACATAAAGATAATCTATACCCAGCTGGTTAAAGGCAGCATTATGCATCACTGGCGACATAGTATGCTCTATGGGGTCGCCTATTATTCCACAGATTCGTGTTTTTCCTGATATGACCCTATTTCCCATCTTGCCACCATTTCATAAATTGTTCTTAAGTTCCTTACCGTTATCTGGCCAGGGGCAGATTCTTTGCCTTTTTCAGTTGAGGCATAGGTAAAATCTCCACCAACCAGTGGACAAAGAATTCGGCTGGCAAGGCCCAAAGAGCCCATGGCAAACGAAACCATTTTTGTTTTGGGGAACTCTGCGATGAGTTGCAAAACGGTCAGGTTATCCTCAAACCTTTGCGCAGTAGTAATCACCTTACATATATCGGCACCCACTTCCAATTGCCTTTGGATAATTCCTTTCATCCTATCAAGAGAGGGCGTTTTCTCCAATTCATGAAATGACAAGAGGCATTTTGCCCTCTTCTTGATAAGTGGTATAGCTTCCTCTAAGTTTCTCGTCTCAAGTTCAATATCAACTATGTTTGCCCCCAGCTCGATTGCTTTAACAAGCTCCTCTATTCTTCTTGCTTCATCCTCCTCCCATCTGCCTCCCTCCTCGGCACTCCTATTACAAGCTATCCAGGGTTTGTTAAGTTGCTTAACCAATTCTTGCCAACCGTCACCGATGAGGTCTATTCGAACCTCAAATAATTCAATAGATTGTTCGATTGCCTTTATTGCCTCTAAATCTTTACTTACTATAACAGCGCAAATTTTAGGTCTCTTCATTCCAATCTACCAAAATCTGCTCTACTAAAGATAGGCTTACTTCGTCGGTGATAAACACGCTTCCTATCGATTTGAGTAAGACAAATCTTATCTTGCCCCTCAAAATCTTTTTATCATGTTTTATCGCCTGGATTATCTTTTCTACCTTAAGCTTTGGAATTCTTGTGGGCAGGCCGGCTCTTTCGATAAGGCTCTTTAACCTGAGCAGTTCATTTTTGTCAAGTATTCCCATCTTGTTTGAAATTTTTGCCGCAGCTAGCATCCCGATAGTCACCGCCTCGGCGTGTTCTACTTTGAAATCTGAAGCCGATTCAATGGCATGCCCTACCGTATGACCATAGTTCAAGATAGCTCTTAAGCCTAAATCCTTCTCATCTTTTTCAACTATTTCGGCTTTAATTTTAGCCGACCTGAAAACAATCTCCTCAAGCGCTCTGTCATCAAGCGATTTTATCTTATCAAGGTTCCCCTCAATATAGGTGAAAAGCTCTTTATCTCGAATTACGGCACATTTTATGACTTCGGCTAGTCCATCAATGAGTGTTTTAGTGTCAAGCGTTCTCAAGGTATCGATATCTGTAATTACTAACTTTGGCTGATAGAATACCCCGATTTTATTTTTCAGTTGGCCGTGGTCTATTGCCACCTTACCCCCGATGCTGCTATCGGCCTGTGCTAGCAGGGTAGTTGGTATTTGTATGAGCGGCACACCCCGCAAATATGTGGCGGCAACAAACCCTGCCAGGTCTCCGATAACCCCACCGCCTAAAGCTAAAATAGGTGTTGTCCTTTCAGCATAGAAATTGGTTAATTCATTGTATAATCTACCTGCGACCTCCAATGATTTTTGCTCTTCTCCATCAGGAACCTGCAAAATAATTACCCTGAAATCCTCTCTAGTAAGATTCTGCTTTAGAGCATCACCATATAGCCCTTTCACTATGGGGTTGGTGATAATTACTAGACTACCGGTAAACCCATTTTCTTTTAACTGGCGCCCGGTGTGCATAAGTATCCCTGAACCTATATGGATCTCGTAGCTATTACTGCCTAGTCTTACCTTAACTTTCTTCATTTCTTCCAGGCACAATCAGTTTGTGGATTCTTTGGCAGGCATCGATGACTTGTTTAAGTTCGTCAGGCGTAATTGCCTGCTGAGCATCAACTAGTGCTTCTGCTGGGTTATAGTGCACCTCAATCATTAATCCACTGGCACCGGCGGCTATAGCGGCACAACTCATATTGAAGATAAGGTCTCGGCGACCAGTCCCATGACTGGGGTCAACAACTACCGGTAGGTAGGTCTCTTTTTGTATCGCTGGGACAGCACCAAGGTCAAGGGTATATCTGGTGTAGTTTTTTCCTTTGCCTACGGGTAGTACTCCTCTTTCACATAAAATGATATTCTTGTTGCCCTCGACGGCGATATATTCAGCAAAAGATAAGAATTCTTCAATGCCAGCACCGAAATGCCTTTTAAATAGAACAGGCTTATTTTTCTTTGCTACCTTTGTTAGCAGGTCTTGGTTGTACATATTTCTGGCTCCTATTTGGAGCATATCAGCATACTCTGCGGCTAAGTCAACTTGTGCTTCCCCCCTTACTTCGGTTACCACTGGCAATTTAAACCTTTTCCCGGCTTCACGCAACCACTCTAAAGCCTCCTCTGCTTCTTCCCGACCCGCAGCTCCTAGCCCTTGGAAAGTGTGAACGGAGCTCCTTGGCTTAAAGATGCCTCCTCTCAGAATATGAGCCCCAGCCTTCTTTACCCCTTCCGCAATTTTGAATAGCTGTTCTTTGCTCTCCACGGCGCAGGGTCCGGCAATGAATATTGGCCCATCGCTACCTATCTTAATGTTGCCTACTTTAACTACCAAACGTTCCCGTTCCCTTTCAAAGAATTTACTATATTCCCTACTGATCAGTTTATAGGGGGTTTCAACCGTCATTGCCTCTTTCACCCCGGGGAGAACGGCAAAGTGAGCAAATGGTATTTTACTCTCATCTCCAATTAAGCCAATCACGGTCCTGTATTTTCCTTTGGAAACATCGGCTCTTAGTCCGTATTTTTTTATTTCTTTTACTACCTGGGCTATTTGTTCCTGTGTGGCATCAGTTTTCATTATTATCATTTTTCATCTCCCCCAATTCTTTATAGCCTTACTAGAAGCTGGACATCTAAAACAGAAAAACCCTCCGGCTTGGGAGGGTCCTTGAACTTTTCTAGTCTAAATTTGCTACCTTATGATGTATTTACCTTTTCATACTAAAACTCTCCCAAGCGCACCTTATGCGCCCTGGAAATGTGAAATACATATAATATAACTTACGAAGGGCAGAATCAGTTAACATATTACTATATACCTAATTTTTTCTAAACTAACCCTATCACAAGAAATATAGTTTGTCAACCCATTGACGAGATTGATATTAACCTTATATACTTAAATCAAGAATAATTGTTAGCCATCGACCATTTAGGCGGTGAGCTTCTAAAAATAGTTTTATTATTAATAACTTTAGTCGCTTGGATCGGACACGACCGAGACGGCAAGAATTAAATTGTATTTTGAATGCCTTCTCTGGCGGGTCGGAGAGGGCATTTTTATATGAGTTTGGCTTAGGGGAGGGGTTAAAATGATTAAATTGGGATTTATTGGGGCTGGAACGGTAGGCACTGCCCTATCGGTTAGTTTAAGCAATAAGGGTTACCCTGTAGTAGCTGTATCCAGTCGGAGCCAAACTTCAGCCAGAAATCTAGCTCGGGCAATTAGTGGCTGTCTCCCGGTCAGTAGTAATCAAGCTGTGGCTGATGCTGCCGAGCTTGTCTTCATTACTACTCCCGACGATACTATCGCTCCCGTAGTATCTCAAATAAAGTGGCATAAGGGGCAAAGTGTAATTCACTGCAGCGGTGCCGATTCAACTGATATTCTACAACCAGCCAGAAAATTAGGTGCCTACGTTGGTGTCTTTCACCCTTTGCAGACCTTTGCCAATGTAGGACAGGCTATAGAAAATATGCTAGGCTCAACCTTTGCCCTAGAGGCTGAGGAGCCTTTGTTAAAAACACTTAAGGATATGGCTACCGCTCTTGATGGTCGTTGGATTGAGCTAAAGGCAAGTGATAAGGTAATTTATCATGCATCAGCAGTTATTGCCTGTAATTACTTGGTAACCTTGGTCAAATTAGCTGCTGACTTGTGGCAAACCTTTGACATTCCAATGCATCAAGCAACTCAGGCACTGCTGCCGCTGATACGAGGGACAATTCATAATATTGACACTGCTGGTATACCTCAATGTCTCACCGGACCAATTGCCCGGGGTGATACCGGAACTATTAGGAAACATCTTCATGCTCTACAAAAGGTAGCTCCCAGCTTGCTTTCTACCTATCGGGAGCTTGGTCTACAGACCATCCCTATTGCTCTGGCAAAGGGAAGGATAAATCAACACCAGGCTGAGGAACTGAAAGCTATATTAAAACAACCCGACTAGATAAAAACAATTATTGAGGGGAGGCTATGCCCTTTTAAGGAGAGAACAAATGCGTATTACGATAAATCAGGTAAAGGATATGAAACAAAAAGGTGAGAAAATCACCATGCTCACTGCCTATGATTACTCCACAGCTAGGATAATTGATGAGGTGGGAATACCACTAATTCTGGTCGGGGATAGCTTAGGTATGGTAGTCCTTGGTTATGAATCAACCATACCGGTAACTGTGGAGGAGATGCTACACCACACTAAAGCCGTGGTTAGAGGTACAAAGCGGGCGATGGTGATTGGTGATATGCCATTTATGACCT
>SOKA01000019.1 GCA_004376105.1 Dehalococcoidia bacterium | reverse complement strand
TCTGCATCCAGTATCACTCCGAAGCCTCCCCCGGCCCCTGGGACAGCACCTACCTCTTTAAGGAGTTTTTGGAGATGGTGAAGGAGGAGAAATAAATAAAGCTTTTGAGGTCATTGCGAGGAGCAGAGCGACGAAGCAAACTAAAAGATAAGATTGCTTCGCCTTCGGCTCGCAACGACACATCAGACAGAAGGAGAGGGGGATTAAGGGGGTGAGGTAGAGATGGATGGGAAGGGAGAGGAAGTGAACAAAAAGGAGCATTTAAAAAATTTTTACCATGACGATTTTACTAATTTATTACCTGAGGACAGTCGCTTGCACAAGATATTAACTGTAGACTTACCGCAGACTGAGAATTTACGCATAGAAATTAACAATTGTCTTGAACTGGCGCATAGATATACATTGCTAGACGCCGACTTAGAAGCGAGACTAAGAAGCCCTGACGGACAAATATGGCAATCTGCCATGAATGAACTACGTGTTGCTCTTCAATTCGAAAATCTTTTTGGAACTAACTGCTTACGCTGGCATCCTCAAGGTCGAGAGAAAAAAGTGGGAGAATTTGAATTACTTATAGCAGATATGCCGGTTTTCATAGAAGTTAAATCTATCTTCCCTAGAGAAATAGAAGAGTTGGAAAGACGGCTAAAAGACAAATTGTTCAAATCAGTGGAGAATATTCCTTTCCCATTTGCTTTGGACATTCAAGTTAGAGAGATAGGCGATTCTGAGAACTTTAGTATAAGCAAATTTAGACAATTTTTAAAATGTGAGTTGTCTAAGATTGATTACGAGAATAATGAAGAATTTCAGTTGAAGCTGCCCAATTATAGAGACCCCTCTACTGGTACTCTTCTTGAAATTGAGATCCTTCCAGTTTCCCCTAAACCAGCTCAAGAAAGTAGTTATATAGGATGTGTAGGTGGTGAAGCAAGATTTATACATAATGAAGATTATATTCGCCATTCGCTTTCTAAAGCTTACGCGCAACTACCGAAAGGATATCAACCGAGTTTAGTAATACTATGCTCAGAGACCGAATTCCCTATAGGTGAGCGTAATATGCTAAATGTCGTGTTAGGAACCCTTGCATATCGTATTTATAGACATAGCAACGGAACTCCTGCAAAGGCAGAGTCAATTCGCAAGCCCGACGGTTTCTTTCGCCCTGACCGAAATCGGCAATTAAGTGCAATAGGGCTTTTTGCACGTAAATATACAGAGGAATCCATAGAACAAACTTTAGAGATTTATCATAATCCATTTGCTGGGAATCCTATGGATTATACTATTTTCCGAGAAAAAGGTGTCCGTCAGTTAACAAAGAAAAATGATAGAGAAATGGAGTGGGTTGATTAACAGATTATGTCTAAACCATCTAAAGTATTAATCATTGGTTCGGGGCCGATAGTTATTGGGCAGGCGGCGGAGTTTGACTATGCCGGCACCCAGGCGTGCAAGGCGATGCGAGAGGAGGGGGTAATCTCGGTGCTGGTTAACTCCAACCCGGCGACCATTATGACCGACGAGGGTATTGCCGATATTGTCTATATTGAGCCGCTCACCGTAGAGATGGTAGGCCGCATTATTGAGCGGGAGCGTCCCGATGGCTTGCTGCCCACCCTTGGCGGTCAGACTGGGCTTAACCTGGCCGTAGATTTAGCTGATGCCGGCATCCTGGATAAATACAATGTAAGGTCTCTGGGAACTCCGATACAAACGATAAGGAATGCCGAAGACCGGGAACTATTCAAACAAATGCTAATCAGTATCGGGGAGCCGGTGCCAGACAGCGCTACCGTTAATACCCTGAAACAAGCCAGAAAAGTAGCCAAAAAGATAGGTCTGCCCGTGGTAATCCGCCCGGCTTACACCTTGGGTGGAACCGGCGGAGGAATAGCCAATAACTGGAAGGAATTGGAGAGGGTGGTAACCATAGGGCTAGCCACCAGCCCCATTCATCAGGTGCTGATAGAACAATCGGTAGTCGGCTGGAAGGAGATTGAGTATGAGGTAATGCGTGACGGAGCCGATAACTGCATCACGGTATGTAATATGGAAAATATTGACCCAATGGGGGTGCATACCGGTGATAGTATTGTCGTCGCTCCCAGCCAAACCATGACCAATAGAGAGCATCAGATGTTAAGGACGGCCAGTCTCAAGATTATTCGTGCCCTGGGTGTTGAAGGTGGCTGTAACATACAATTTGCCCTTGACCCCAATAGCAATAATTACTATGTGATTGAGGTCAATCCCCGGGTCAGCCGCAGCTCAGCCCTAGCCAGTAAAGCTACCGGCTATCCTATCGCCCGGGTGGCAGCCAAAATAGCTGTTGGCAAAAGGCTTGATGAAATCCCTAATGCAGTAACCAAAAAAACAATGGCTGCCTTTGAGCCAGCACTAGACTACCTGGTGGTTAAGATTCCGCGGTGGCCGTTCGACAAGTTTGCCTCAGGCGATAGAGTTATTGGCACCCAGATGAAAGCCACTGGCGAGGTAATGGCTATTGATAGGTGCTTTGAGGCAGCCTTGCAGAAGGCAATACGCTCCCTTGAGTTTGGTAAGAGGTCGTTACTGTGGGAAGACCGAAAATGGGAGATGGGAACAAATATCAACTCTTACCCCTTGGAACCTAACGACCTGAGATTATGGGCAATAATGGCTGCTCTCAGAAGGGGGGTAACTACTGAAGAGCTAGCCGAGCGGACCAAGATTGACCTGTGGTTTATAAATAAGCTTCAGAACATTGTAGGTATGGAAAAACAACTCCTATCTCAGCCACTGACACCAGAACTTCTGTGGCAGGCAAAGCGACTTGGCTTCTCTGATGAGCAGATTGGAACCCTAGCTGATAGACTCCCCGAGCAGGTAAGGCAACTGCGCCATAACTGGAATATCCGACCTGTTTATAAGATGGTAGATACCTGTGCCGCTGAGTTTGATGCGGCTACCCCCTACTTCTATAGCACCTATGAGGAGGAGAATGAGGCTGAGTCTCTTCAGGGAGACAAGGCGGTAGTCATCGGCAGCGGACCCATCCGCATTGGACAGGGCATTGAATTTGACTACTGTAGCGTTCATTCAGCCTGGGCATTGCAGGAATCTGGCTTCAAGAGCATTATGGTCAACTCCAATCCAGAAACGGTGTCCACCGATTTTGACACTAGCGACCGCCTTTACTTTGAAGCCCTGGATGAGGAAAGCCTGCGTGATATTCTAGAAAATGAAAGCGAGGAAACTGAATCTTGGGGTAATATCCCCACACCATCTATAGTTCAATTTGGTGGTCAAACAGCCATAAACCTGGCTGAGCCATTATCCCGCAGTGGAATGCCTCTCCTCGGCTCCAGTGCTGAGGTTATTGACCTAGCCGAGGATAGGCGTAGGTTTGAGAACTTCCTTAACCAACTAGGTATCCCCCAGCCCCCAGGAGCTGGGGTAACCTCTGTAGATGAAGCCCTCGGTATAGCTAAGCTCATCGGTTACCCGGTATTGGTTCGCCCTAGCTACGTCCTCGGCGGCAGAGCTATGGAAATAGTGCATGATGCTAGCGAACTCATCCGTTACATGAGCCTAGCTATAGAACTGGATACCAAACACCCTGTCTTAATTGATAAATATCTGGAAGGAAAAGAGGTAGAGGTTGACGCCATAGGTGATGGGGAGCGTGTTCTCATTCCTGGAATAATGGAGCACATCGAACGGGCAGGAGTCCATAGCGGAGATTCTATGGCAGTCTACCCCGGAGTGAACCTGACTGAGCCGGAGATAGAAACTATTGTTAACTATGCCATTAGGATAGGATTGGAGCTTAAAATTAAAGGCTTAATGAACATTCAGTTCGTTATCATGCCTAGTAGTCAAGGGTCATTAGTTTATGTATTGGAAGTTAATCCTCGGGCTAGCCGTACTATCCCATTTATCTCTAAGGTTACTGGTGTGCCAATGGTAAATGTGGCGACCAAGGTTATGCTTGGTAAGAGCCTCAAGGAACAGGGTTATGACACCGGATTGTGGAAGAGACAAAATCTGGTTGGTATTAAAGCCCCAGTTTTTTCTATGTCAAAACTACTTGGTGTTGACACCTACCTTGGTCCTGAAATGAAGTCCACTGGAGAGGTCATGGGAATTGACTACACCTTTGATGCTGCCTTAGCCAAGGCTCTTCTTGCCGCTGGACTGATGCTACTACCTCAAGGGGCTATACTTTTCAGTGTTGCTGACAGGAATAAACCTGAGGCGCTACCTATAATCAGAAAGTTCTCATCAGTGGGTTATAAACTCTATGCCACCGAGGGCACGGCGGCTATGATTGAGGCAGTTGGACTCCCGGTAAAAATGATTAGCAAGAAATTGAGTGAGGGACATCCCAATGTTGTTGACATCATTAATGATGGGACAGTAAATGGCGTTGTCAATACCGTTACTGGAGGTCGCATTCCGCTAAGAGATGGCTTCCAAATCCGCCGGGCAGCGGCTGAGAAGCGCATCCCTTGCTTTACCTCCCTTGACACGGCTCGAGCTGTAGCCGAGGCACTTGCCAACGGAAGCCAAATTTATAGCGCTCAACCGCTGCCAGACTACCGAAGAAAGGGACCGACTTGAAGCAAGTTTCAGCTTCCATTATTTCTAATAGTGAAGTAATGCCAGGGGTTTACCTTATCTGGCTGGAATCGCCCCAAGTAGCCTCTGAAGCTAAGCCGGGACAATTTGTTATGGTGCGCTGTGGAGAAGGCTCTGAGCACCTGCTACGCCGCCCCTTTAGCATCCACCGGCTAGATAATAATAAACTTGCCCTTTTGTTCACTGTAGTAGGTAAAGGCACACACTGGCTGGCTCAATGCAGAGCTGGTAATAATATGGACCTGCTTGGGCCGCTAGGTAATGGTTATTCTATTCAACCTGACTGGCATAACCTGCTGTTTTTGGCTGGCGGTATTGGTATTGCGCCATTATGTTTTCTGGCTGAGAAAGCCCTTAATCAAGGATGCTCAGTAAGGCTGCTGTTAGGAGCATCAACGGCTACTCAGCTTTACCCCAGGCACCTCTTGCCTGCCGAAGCTGAGCTTATCATTACTACCGAGGATGGAACTGCCGGCAGGGAGGGCTTGATAACCGACTTCCTACCAGATTTTGTTGGTTGGGCAGACCAAATCTTTGCCTGTGGACCTACCTTGATGTATCATACTATGGCCGCTCAAAGCCAACAACTACTGAAGGTGAAATCAGTCCAGATTTCCCTGGAAGTAAGGATGGGGTGTGGGCTCGGAGTCTGCTATGGGTGCACAGTGAAGACAAAAAATGGGCTGAAGCAAGTATGTAAGGATGGGCCAATATTTGACTTAGATGATTTCACCGGGGAGGAATTAGCTTATAACTATTAACAGAGGAGGTAAAATATGGTAGTTACTAGGAGAATTAATCTCCATACTAGAGGAGAGTGTGATATTATTGATTTTACCCCTCAGGTAGAACAGCAGGTTGCTGAAGCCGGTATAAATAATGGAACGGTTACTCTATTTGTAGCTGGTTCAACCGCTGGAATAGCTACTATTGAATTTGAGTCTGGCTTACTCTCTGATTTCCATGATATGTGGGAGCGAAATATCCCTAAAAATATCCCTTATAACCACGACCGCCGTTGGGGCGATGGTAATGGATACTCACACGTCCGTGCCTCACTACTGGGTGCCTCATTAGTAGTTCCTTTCAATGACAAAAGGCTAACCCTGGGCACCTGGCAACAGATAGTCCTGGTAGATTTCGACAACCGGCCCCGGTCAAGACAAATTATATTGCAAATTATGGGTGATTAGAATTAACCTATTTACCCTGTAACAGAGAGAAAAATTCAGTCCTAGTTTCTACTCGGCTACGGAAAGTGCCCCTGAGGGCTGAGGTAACAATAGCGCTTCCCGGTTTCTTGATGCCACGCATAATCATACACAGGTGCTCAGCCTGAATAATTACCGCCACTCCATCAGGCTTAATCCCGTCAACGATGGTATCGGCAATCTGAGTGGTCATCCTCTCCTGGAGCTGGGGGCGCATAGCGATGATTTCCACTACTCTAGCTAGTTTGCTGGCACCGACAACACACCCCTTAGCATTGGGAATATAACCTATATGAGCTACGCCGTAAAATGGCAAAAGGTGATGCTCGCACATAGAGTAGAAGGGAATATCCCTGAGAATTACCATTTCCCGGTGCCCTTCCTCAAAACCTACCTTCAGCTCCTCTTTGGGGTTCGTATCAAGCCCGGCAAAAAGCTCAGCATACATCTCAGCCACGCGGGCAGGAGTACCTACTAAGCCTTCCCGTTTAGGGTCTTCCCCGATAGCCTTAATAATAGAAGCTACCGCTACCTTAATTTTAGCCTCGTCAATCACTCTATCCCTCCTTTAGCCCCAACCAAAGCCCGCTCCACAGCTACAAAGTTAGCCTGAAGCTCGAGAAAGGGCTCAGCACTTTTCAGAGCAGTATCAGTATCCTTAAGTCCAGTGCCAGTTACCACGCAAACTACCTTCTTTTGTGAGAAGTCCATCCCGTTGTGGGAAAGTTTAATAAGGCCGGCTAAAGAAGCGGCTGAAGCTGGCTCACCAAAGACACCCCCTTTAGCAGCCATAAGGCTCTGGGCGGCTAGAATCTCTTCATCGCTAACCATATCAATAATTCCGCCAGACTCATCGCGAGCGGCTACAGCCTTTTGCCAGCTAGCTGGATTGCCTATCTGTATCGCTGAGGCAACAGTCTGTGGCTCCTTAATGGCGTAACCCCGAACGATAGGGGCAGCACCCTCGGCTTGAAACCCCATCATCTTGGGCTTATTCCTCGTCCTCCCCTTCTGATAATATTCCACAAAACCCTTCCAGTAAGCGGTAATATTACCAGCGTTACCTACCGGGATAAAAAGGTAGTCTGGAGCTTCGCCTAAAGTTTCGATAATCTCAAAGGCGGCCGTTTTTTGTCCCTCTATACGATGGGGATTAATCGAGTTTACCAGAGTAATTGGATGCTTCTGGGTTAGACTTCTTACTATGCTTAGAGCCTGGCCAAAATTTCCGTCTATGGTAACTATTTTAGCCCTATAGACAATAGCTTGAGCCAGCTTTCCCAGAGCAACCCTGCCCTTAGGCACAATAATAATAGCAGTAAGCCCGCAATAGGCAGCATAGGCAGCGGCAGAGGCACTGGTATTACCGGTTGAGGCACACATTATAGCTTTACTACCTGCTTCCAATGCCTTAGCTACAGTAACCACCATGCCCCTGTCTTTAAATGAACCGGTAGGGTTGCACCCCTCCAGCTTAAAATATAGCTCCCTACAGCCAATTTCCTTCTCCAGTTCACTGCACCTGACCAATGGGGTATCTCCCTCTCCCAATGAGAACAGTGGTGTATTAGGCGTAACTGGAAGGAAGTCTTTATACTTAACGAGAACTCCTGATTTCATCATCACTCCTTTACTCAAGCTTCAACCCGAACAAAGTTGCTTATCTCCTTAACCGCAGTTAGGTGTGTCAGCTCGTCAAGAGCTTGCTGCATTGCCTTTTCCTGAGCGGGATGCGTCATAATAACAATTTCAGCGGTCTGAGCTACTGAATCAACCAACTTCTGAATAACTGAAGAAATACTAATTTGATGGTCACCCAAAACCTTAGAAATCTGAGCTAAAACTCCAGGGCGGTCAGCAACATTGAGTCTGAGATAATATCGTGTTTCAATCTCAGACATGGGTTTAATGTCTTTACCCGGCTGCGCTCCCCACTTGGCTCTACTACCAATACCGAGAATAACATCCTGTGCCGCTGCCACAATATCAGCTATGACGGCACTACTGGTAGGTAGAGCACCAGCCCCTTCACCAAAGAAAAGCACCTTGCCTACGAGGTCGCCTTCAACCAGAACAGCATTATAAACACCATCAACCTTAGCCAGAAGAGAGTCTTCAGGGATAAAAACGGGGTGAACCCGCACTTCAATCGACTCATCACTCTGTTTGGCTATAGCCAAAAGCTTTATAGCGAAACCAAGCTCTCGAGCGTATTGGAAATCACGGCTACCAAGTCGTGAAATCCCCTCACAGTAAATATCCTCAGGTCGAACTTGACTGTGAAAGGCTAAAGAAGCAAGAATAGCCAGCTTATAGGCAGCATCTATCCCCTCTATATCATCCCTTGGATTGGCTTCAGCGTAGCCTAACTCCTGAGCTCGGTTAAGAGCTGAAGGGAAATCCACACCATCTCTAGCCATCCTGGTGAGGATAAAGTTGGTAGTCCCATTTATTATGGCATAAATACCACTTATCTTATTAGCTAACAGGTCACGCTGAAAAGGGCTAATAAGGGGGATACCACCACCCACAGCAGCTTCATAATGCAGCCCCACCCCATGCTGTTGAGCTAAAGTCAATAGTTCTACCCCGTGCTTGGCAATAACCTCTTTGTTGGCAGTAACTACATGCTTACTGTCAGAAAGCGCCCTGGTTAAATATTCCAGGGCTGGGCTCTCACCTCCTATGGCTTCGACAAATACATCTATCTCTGGAGTAGCGAAAAACTCATCAGCGTCGGTAGTAAAAAGCTGAGAATCCATCGCTTGTGCCTGCGGCCTGGTTAAATCTTGAGGCAGCACTTTTACCTTCCGCAGGACGAGAGGACAACCAACCTGTTCGGCCAAAGCATCTGCCTTGTCTATTAAGACCTTAGCTACTTGGCCACCAATTACCCCTAACCCCATTAAGCCAATGCCAATGCTCTGTTTCTTCATTGCCTTAGTTCCTCTATCTAGTTATAGCCTGCATAGCTTTCTCTATTGCCCACGCCTTTTTCTCATTATCCAGATAACTCTCAACTTCATTCTCAGGGTTATCCCACAGCGAAGAGACCCACTCATCTAGAGCCTTAGCCTTCAGCCAATCCCTATCACTATCCTCAATCTGTCTATTATCAGCCTTATTTAAAACCTTGACCAGCCAGTATCCCCCTTTAGTTACAGCCTCATCATCCCTTATCGGCTCACTCAGCGTTCCCAGCTCAGAGTTAAAAGCAAACTCATCAAAGGCTGAACTCATTGTATCTGGCGTCAGCCAGCCTAAGTCACCCCCGTTTTCCTTAGATGCATTGTGTTGGGAAAGCTCCTTAGCCAGAGTAGCAAAATCCTCACCGTTTTCTAGCTGGGCTATTACATCTTGCGCCTCTTGTTCACTACCTAACAATATTGCTTGAAGGCGAGTCTGTTCCGCCTCCTCATCCCTTTCTAACGCCTTAATCACCCAGTAGCCAACGCTCTTGGTTCTAGCTTCATCATATATTGGCTGACTTAATATTCCTACCTCAGAAGCGAAGGCATAATCCTCAGGTATAGAAAGCCCCAGTATTTTCGATAAGACCCCACTAGGGTGCCAGCCCAGGTCGCCATTTTCATTCTTGGAAAGATTATCTAGAGAAAGCTCGCCAGCCAGCTCACTAAAATCTTCACCACTTTCTAGCCTGGCTCTAACCTCAGTTGCTTGGTTCTCACTCTCCAGGAACATTATCATTATATGCCTCTGCTCAGCAAACATGGGCACTTGCTGGTCAAAATACTCATCAAGAAGTTTGCTCATCAGTATTTCAGTCCTGACTATATCTCTATAGTCCTTGCTTAAAGGAGGGTCATAGCTCTTAAGCTCCTCGTCAACTTCCTTGTCGCTAACACTGAAGCCCAATTCCAAAGCCCCCTGCCTTATTAGCTCATTTTGCTCAATAACTGCCACCACCTCATCAGCCAAATATTGCAAATAGGCAGGTTGACCTTTCCCTCTGAGTTCAAGCATTTTTATGTAATAGCTCATATCAAACTCGGCGTCATTTACTCTAATTACAGTTTGATGTAGCGGTTGATACTGATTAATATACCACCCACCCCCCATAATCCCTGAAACAGCAGCGATAACGCTAATCCCCAAGATAAGAATAAGGCGTCGTCTCCTTTTCTGCTGTTGCCATTGGGAAAGCTGGCGCTTGGTAACTTCACGCTTTGGTTTCTCTACCTTCTTTTTAACCAAACCTGAGCCTCTTTGGCGTAAAACTGACTAAAAGTGGGTCCACAAAAGACTTTTCTGGAGACTTAATACCCCCTATTTATAACGCAAAAGCGCAACCTTTTCAAATATAGCTAGGAAATTATTTATCAGGGGTGAGGCTAATTAAAATTAAGGTTCATCTTATGATATGGGCTTTATTGCCGTGATATCGGCAACAAGAGCAAGATTTCCCGGAAGGACTCGGTCTCAATAGTAGTATTTTCTAAGATATTCATCGTGAGAGTATATTCTAGCTATAGCCTTGCTTATTTTCTTGAACCTCTCCTTAGGAAAACCTCAAGGCTCCTGACTTCTCCTACCCCCTTCAGACAGGAAGCCATAGCCAGGATGACATTGGTGATAACCTCTTTGGGCCAGGCGGTCAAAACGATGGAGACATTATTTATATAAAGAGAGATTCGTTCTCTTTGGGGCTTTATGAAGCCTTCCTCCAGGAGGTCAGCTAAACCTTTAATGTCTTGCAGGGAGAACTGCCTTGTCTTGGTTTCAAGGGGCTCATCGGTGACTATGGCGATAAGCTTCCTGACAGTACTAAGGGGTGGACCGACTTCCCTACGGTGGACCTCTATCTTAGGTGCGCTGCTCTGCTTAAAACCTTCAGCCAGGATAATGTCGTAGTCCTCACCGAGGAAACGAACTATCTCCTCAAGGGTAAGGTCCTGAGCCACAGGCTTGATTAACACAATCTTGTTCGGTGAAGTGATTGCCGTAGCTTCGCTTCCGGCTTGAATGTGACGCCAACTGTCCTTGTCCGACTCATCAAAGGTCATACCTTGAGGAGCGTGCTTGATGGTGGCTACTCGATAACCCCTCGATTTTAATTCCCTGACTAGTTTTTCTATAAAGGTCGTCTTTCCCGATTTTGATTTACCTACGATTGAAATTATGGGAGGCATTTTCTATTCCCCTCCTTTCTAGGTCTGCTCCTTGCCCTAGCATATTACTTGGGCTGCTCTAATTTAGCTTTAGCAATGCTTGGGCAAGAGCCTGACTAAGATTGGTGAAAGCATCAGAGTTGTAGCGTTCTATATTTCCTTCATCACATAACTTAGCTAGCTCTGGGTCTATGGGCAATTGCCCCAGGAGCGGGGCTTTAGCTGCTTGCGCCATCTCTTCCCCCTTGCCCTTGCCAAAGAGTTCAATTCGCTTGTCTATTTCAGGTACATATAAATAGCTCATATTCTCAACTACACCCAGAATGGGTTTACCCATCTTCTTAGCCATATTTACTGCTTTTTTAACTATCATAGTTGTTAAATCCTGAGGGGTGAAAACAATGATTACCCCGGATACAGGGAGTGTTTGCATTACAGTAAGGGAAGCATCGGCAGTGCCCGGCGGCAGGTCTACAACCAGGTAATCAAGCTTGCCCCAGACTACATCCTCCCAGAACTGGGTAATAGCCTTGGAGATGAGAGGACCGCGCCAGATAACGGCATCATCCTCATGAGGCAGAAGAAGGCTGAAGGACATGACTTCCATCCCCGACCTTGAGAGCACGGGCAGAATTCCAGTATTACTACCACCAGGTCGAGCAGTGATGCCAAACATTTTGGGAATACTGGAGCCAGTGATATCAGCATCCAGAATACCTACTTCGTTACCCTGACGTTTGAGGGCAACTGCAGTAAGGCTAGCCACCAACGATTTACCCACTCCCCCCTTACCACTCATCACAGCAATGACATATTGAATCTGATTTAGCTCAATAGGCTTAATCTCAATAAATTCTACATCTACTTTATCTACATCAGGCAGCTTTTCTACAACCGTTTTTGTCTTGGTTCCAATCCAGTCCTGGGTAGCCTCACTCAGAGCCGTCGAAGCTAGAGTGACATTGATTCTCTGATTGGAGACGGTGACCTGACGAACCATGTTCAGCATCACCAGGCTACGCATAATGCCGGGAACCAGCACCTCTTTTAGACTCTCTCTTACCTGTCCTTCAGTTACCATTGGGTTTTCCTCTTACTGTTCTTACCCTGTAGAGTAAGAGACTCACATCGCTCTGGAAATAGCCTGCCATAGTCTTTCTATCTCGTGGCTAATCTTATTCTGGGAGTATTCTACACGGGCAATCCCTGAATTAGTGCTTCGGTTACTACATTATCAAAGGGAATCTTGGAGGCTATCTCTATTCCCTGGTTGTAGCAATACCTTTCAAAATTATAAAGGCATATTCTTTTAATTGTGTCAAGGAAGTGCTAAAATATCTCCTTTAAAGGATAAAGAAGAAATGAAAGCCACGACGATATTAAAGCAAGGTATTCCTCTTTGATTTACCCCTGTCATTGCAGCCAATATAAGTCAGCGATGAAGCGTCTATTCCAAGACCGATGTTTAGACTGTGGCGCCGGACTTGTTCTTGAGCTATAAATAAGCATATGAATGGAGACATATAGCCCATAATGACTAAACAAAATGTTAGCCAAATATTGAGTGAACTGCCGAATGGGGTTGAATTGGTGGCCGCTGCCAAAACAAGACAACCTGAAGAAATCCTGGGGGTAGTTGAGGCAGGAGTAAAAATTGTAGGCGAAAACTATGTCCAAGAAGCCGTAAGAGCCTATGAAGTAATAGGAAATAAAGCAAAATGGCACTTTATAGGATACCTTCAAACAAATAAGGTAAAAAAGGCGGTAAGGATATTTGACATGATAGAAACTGTTGATTCTTTGGAGATAGCCAGGGAGATTGATAAAAGATGTGCTCAGATCGGTAAAATTATGCCGGTATTAATCGAGATAAACAGTGGTCGGGAAAAACAAAAATCAGGTGTCTTCCCTGAAAAGGCTGAACAGTTAGTGAAAGAAATTTCAACTTGTCAAAATATAAGAATAATGGGTCTTATGACTATGGGACCTCGTTTTGGGAACCCCGAAGATTCAAGGCCTTATTTTGTGGAAGCGAAAAAAATATTTGAAAGAATTAAAAAGCTTAATTTGCCTAATGTTGAGATGCGATATCTTTCAATGGGGATGACAAATTCTTATAAAATTGCTATAGAGGAAGGAGCCAATATAGTAAGAATAGGAAGTAAAATATTTGGAGAGAGGGTTTATGGAGCTATTACAAAAACTCCAAGCCCCTAATTATATCATTAAGGTCAATAAAGGGCATACAATTAAGATTCATGTCCTTACAGTAGGTTAGTAGCTCACCTGTTGCGAAGATGTGATGAGCCTGTCTTGCCGGGGAGATATCGGAGACACCATTCCCCGCATATATTAGGCGATAACCCCTTTCTCGAAATAACCTAACATATGCCTCTTTAAAACTATCCTCTAATTGGTTACCCTCGGGTCCTATATACTGGACATTAACACCGTTAGGACCAAACTGAGTTTGAGCAGAGAATACCTCGATATTATCTATGCCAATATCTCTTAAAATTGTTTTTATGTAGAAATCCAGACCATTGCTTACGATGACAAACTGGAAGCCCCTCCTATGACAATAGGCTAGCAATTCGTGAAATCCAGCTCGTATCTTTGCCCTACTTTTCACAAATTTGAGTAAGGTTTGCTTATCAGCTTTAACCATGGCAAAGGCTTTGGTATTAAAATAGCCGACAGATATTTTGCCCTCTCTATACTCTGTTAACAGTTGCCTCCAGTCCCTGCTGGCAAAGGCATCCAATATCAGGAAACTCACATCCTCTTGGGTGATGGTACCATCGAAATCACATTGAATCAGGGTTTTCACTGCTTCACATCTCCCCAGTTTCGGCCTCAATCTTGTGTAACTTATCCCGCCTTTCTATGTGGTCGATATATAAGATACCGTTGAGGTGGTCAAGCTCATGTTCTAGAGTCTGGGCCATAAGACCGGTAGCTTTAATCCTAATTGTCTTCCCTTGCCGATCCCGGCCTTTGACGGTGACTGAAGCTGATCGTTTTATCTCACCGGCATAGCCAGGGAGGCTAAGGCAGCCCTCCGTCACCTCCCGTTCCCCAGCACGTTTCACTATTTCAGGATTGATGATAGCAATAGGCTCCTCACCCGGCATCTGGAGTACCACAACTCGGAGAGGGACCCCAACCTGAGGAGCGGCTAATCCCACACCGTTTGCTTGCCGCATTGTCTCCACCATATCGTCAATTAGCTGCTGAATTGAGCTATCGATGTTTGGCACTCTTTTGGCTTTTTGCCTCAACACGGGGTCATTAAAAAGGTGGCACAGTGCCCGAATCGCCATGATGCTGATTGCTCCTTCCCTATATTAGCCACGGCCAATCTTTTAGGCGACCCAGTTACTAAGGCATTAATGTTAGCAGATTTGAGTGATGTTGTCTATAGCTGAACTAGTTACTGCTAGCCTCAAGCTAGAGAAATATTCCCGTGCCCTAGCCGGGACAAGCCGGTGACCTGGTAGGGGTTGGGCTCTATTTGTTCTTAAAAATGAATTATGCTAGTATATTGGAAAAGAATTAAAAGCAGGTCGGGGTGTAGCGCAGCCAGGTAGCGCACCTGAATGGGGTTCAGGTGGTCGGAGGTTCAAATCCTCTCACCCCGACCACAGATAGGAGATATGGTGGTTAGACCACCTGAGTCAGCAAAAAGCCGAAGGTGGGCGAATATGACTCAAACCACCTGGGTAGAGAAAAGACGGGGCCGCAAATGACGGGTGGTTACAAGCATCAAACCAGGGGCACTAGCAGAGCTCTCTCAGGTCGTTAGTGAACGGATTCATCCTCACACAGCGAACAGAGGGGAAAAGCCCGAGGACAGTAGCTTATTACGAGGGGAACCTCAGGCGCTTTTTGTGGTATGCTCAAAGACAAGGCTGGCCTGATGATGTCAGACTCCTCAATGAA
>SOKA01000064.1 GCA_004376105.1 Dehalococcoidia bacterium | reverse complement strand
ACCAAAATTAATCCAACTAGCTGTGCTTGTTGACCGCGGTCATCGTGAGATGCCGATACGGGCTAACTATGTAGGTAAGAATGTGCCAAGCTCAAGACATGAGGAGATACAGGTTCAACTGGTAGAAATCGATGGCATAGATGAAGTAGCCATCATGAGCATAGCTAACGACAAGCATACCAGAAGTAAATTGAAGAAAGTAGGCTACTTCAAAAGGAGTGGCTATGGCTCTGGCAAATAGAAGTCTAGTGATCGTAGACGATTTATCCAATGGGGAAATAGAGGCGCTGTTTTCCTTGGCTGATGAGATGTCAGGCTCCATGGATGAGCAGTTTGGTGTGTGTCACGGTAAGATTATGGCGAGTCTATTTTTTGAGCCTAGCACTAGGACACGGCTGTCATTTGAGACAGCAATGCACAGACTTGGAGGCAGTGTCATAAGTGCGGTTGATGTAAGGGCAACTTCGCTGGCTAAAGGTGAAAGCATTGCTGATATGGCGAGGGTGGTCGGGAGTTACGCCGATATAATTGTCATCCGACACCCCTGGGAGGGGGCAGCCAAGGTAGTTGCCGACTACGCTGGCGTCCCGGTGATAAATGCTGGTGACGGAAGTCACGAACATCCAACCCAAACCTTGTGTGACCTTTACACCATCAGGAAGGAAAGGCAAACCATCAAGGGGCTAAAGATTGCTCTATGGGGAGACCTGAAATATGGGCGAGCAATACATTCGCTAACCTACGGCCTGGCTAGATTCGGTGCCACTATTCTCTTCCGTCCCGGACCAGGTCTTGAGCTACCAGAGCACGTTATAAGGAAACTAACCACCGAATATGGAGGTGAGCTGAAAAGGTATGAGGCTCAAGACCAACCAGTTAAAAGAGAACCTTTCCCCTTGGATGCTATATACATAACGCCAAGCAGCCCACATCAACTGGCAATGATGCCTGATGTGAGTATTCAGGTCGAGTTGAAGACAGGAGTTGACGCCCTTTATGTTACCAGGCTTCAGATGGAAAGACTTTCAGCTAGGGCTAAAAGACAAGGGTTAAAAGAGAGTTACCCAGTGGTAGATAAGAAACTCCTCAAGGAAAAAGAGTTTAAGAGAACGCTTGTTATGCACCCACTACCCCGTATTGATGAGTTAGCCTACGAAGTAGATGCTGACCCAAGGAGTATGTACTTTAAACAAGCTGCACGCGGGGTACCGGTCAGAATGGCACTCGTAGCCTTCTTACTAGGAACTAAGGAAATTTCGGTTTCAAGAGAGGGCGATTCCTTTATCCCCAAAATAGACTATCCCGTGTATCGGCGAGATTTTGGAATCAGATGCCCTAATCCAAGGTGCGTGTCAACACAGGAAACTGAAACAAAGTATATTAAGCCCGAATTCAAAATAGTAAGTAGCCAGCCTTTGACACTGAGATGTGTCTATTGCGAACACGAAGTTTACCCACAGTATATTGCTAGCTCAGAGTGGCATGATGGGACGCTGGAGAACAAAAAATACCATAGCGCTGCCAGCCATTGGACTAGAAGAATTAAACCAGAGAATCTGATTATTTTTGATTCACAAAGTGAAGCTGAGGTTCACGGTTTTAAGCCTAGCCACTACGCCAGAGTGGGTCACTAGAGAAATGATGACGAAGGGAAGATAAGCAAAAACAATGAAGCCCTTGCTTATTCAGGGTGGTCATATAATTGACCCCAGCCGGGGGATAGATGAAATCGGCAGTTTGCTTATCACCGAGGGCAAAATCTCATGGCTAGGCAAGGGAAAAATGGCCTCGCCTCAGCCAGATTATGATGTCCTTCACGCCCAGGGGCTAATAGTCTGCCCTGGATTTGTTGACCTCCACTGCCATCTCAGACAGCCCGGTTTTGAGGAGAAGGAGACTATCGCTACTGGAAGCCAAGCTGCTGCCAGAGGCGGCTTTACCACTATCTGTTGCATGCCTAATACCAACCCGCCCCTGGATAGTCGGGCTACTATAGATTATGTAAAATCCGTAGCAGCGGCAGAAGGCGTGGTTCGCCTTCTGCCTATAGGCTGTATCTCTAAGGGTAGAAAGGGGGAAGAGCTAGTCCCAATGTCTGAACTGGCTTCAGCCGGGGTGATTGCTTACAGTGATGATGGTAAGCCAGTCCTAAATTCAAACCTGATGCGCCAGGCACTGGGCTACAGCCGTGTTCTTGGCTTGCCCATTATTGACCACAGCGAGGATACTCTCCTCACTGAGGGTGGACTGATGAATGAAGGTATAATATCAACCAGGTTAGGTCTTCAGGGAATACCAGCTGCGGCTGAGGAGATTATAGTTGCCCGTGACCTAATTCTGGCTCACCTGACTGAAGCTAGAGTGCATATTGCCCATGTTTCTACCGAAGGCTCGGTTGACCTTATTCGCCGTGCCAAAGAGAAAGGTATAAAGGTTACTGCTGAGGTTACGCCACACCACCTGACCCTGACCGAGGAAAAGGTCATCGGCTATAATACCAAGGCTAAGGTGAATCCGCCACTGAGGACTAAACGGGACATCCAAGCCTTAATTCAGGGGCTTAAGGAAAATGTAATTGATGCCATTGCTACTGACCATGCCCCCCATACTGAAGCCGATAAACTTGTTGATTTTGCTCTGGCTCCCTTTGGCATCAGTGGCTTTGAAACTGCCCTGGGCAGCCTTTTAAGTTTGGTGCACAATGGACAGCTAACCCTAATTACCCTTATCTCCAAGCTTACCTACGAACCATCTAAGATTGTTGGTGATAAATATGGAAAGCTGGGCAGCCTTGAAGTTGGAGTTTCAGCCGATGTTACTATTTTTGACCCCGATATGGAGTGGGTAGTTGATACCAAGGCTTTTGCCTCTAAAGGCAAGAATACCCCCCTGGCTGGCTCTACGCTTAAAGGTAAGGTAGTGGCAACTATATCACAGGGAAAGCTAGTTTATAGGGATGACTCTATTACTGTGAAAGAGAGTTAAAGAGAGGCGAAGCCTCCGAAGAAGAAAGTATTAAAAGGGGAGTTTAAGCGGGGTGAAGCCTCTCTTAAACAACCAATTCCCCCTCTCCTTTGAAGGAGAGGGGGATAAAGGGGGTGAGGTAGATAAATAATCTCAATATGACTAAAAAGGCAATATTAGTCTTGGAAGATGGCTCAGTTTATGAAGGTTATGCCTTTGGGGCTGAGGCTAGTGCCTATGGTGAGGTAGTGTTCAATACCAGCATGGTGGGCTATCAAGAAATGCTAACTGACCCATCCTATGCTGGACAGATTGTAGTCCCTACCTATCCTCTTATCGGCAACTATGGTATCAATAAGCAGGACTTTGAATCTAATAAAATCCAGGTTAGTGGCTTTGTGGTGAGGGAGGAGTGCCTTGAGCCCAATCATTATCTCAGTGTCAGCAGCCTTCATCAATTTCTGAAGGAGAGTGGCATACCTGGAATTTGCGGCGTGGATACCCGGGTTATTACCCGCCGATTGCGCTCAGTGGGGGTAATGATGGGCATGCTCACCAGTGATAAAACTCCTGAGCAAGCTCTAAAAGAATTAAAAAAGCTGCCCAGCTATGGGTCAACCGATTTTGTTAAGCAAGTTACTACCGATGCCCCCTACCAGTGGGAACCAGAATTAACTGAAGAAACTCCAGAAACTTTATGTAAAATAGTTGTTCTCGATTGTGGCTTAAAATACTCTATCCTGCGCACTATGCAATCTATGGGCTGTGGGGTGACGGCTGTCCCCGCCACTATGCCACCCGATGAAATCCTAAAACTAGAACCTGGTGGCATCCTCCTTTCCCCTGGTCCGGGTAACCCCGAACTACTGGATTACATAGTAGATACAGTTAAGAAACTTATTGGCCAAAAACCGATGATGGGTATCTGCCTGGGTAATCAGCTCATCGCCCGAGCCTTTGGTGCCAAGACCTTCAAGTTGAAGTTCGGGCATCGGGGGGCTAACCACCCTGTCCGAGACCTTGCCACTAACCGGGTTTACATCACCGCTCAAAATCATGGCTACGCCGTAGACCCCGACAGCCTCAAAGACGGGCTAGAGGTCACCCATCTAAATGTTAACGATGACACCGTAGAGGGCTTGCGCCACAAAGAGCTACCTATCTTCTGCATCCAGTATCACTCCGAAGCCTCCCCCGGCCCCTGGGACAGCACCTACCT
>SOKA01000063.1 GCA_004376105.1 Dehalococcoidia bacterium | reverse complement strand
GGAATAATGTTGACCACATCAACCCTGTCGCCCCCCACTCGCTCCACTATTTGAGCTATCAGGGACGTGCTGGTAACCACATTGAGCTTTGATGTGCCTACCGGCGAACAACTACCCAGAAGTAAAGCAACAGCAAGACCTAACACCAGAATAGCGGTGACTAGAAGGTTAGGTTTTTGCACAGATATAAATCCTCCTTTTCATGATGTGTAGTTATGTTTATGCAATTTAGCGCACCTGCAACAATATGCAATAACAGCCTAAAAAAATTTTATTGCCTGCAATTTATACAGCGACCAAAAATAGCTAGGTGCCTCAAATCAGCAACAAATTTATATTCGCGGAGCAAGGTATCCCTTAGACTGAACAGCGCTGATTCATCAAGGTCAATTATGGCTCCACACTCCTGACAAACCAGGTGATGGTGATGACCCCTGTCCGCAGGATGGTATCTAACCCGACCTTCCCCTAGGTCGGTCTCAGTTACTAGGTCAAGTCGTTTAAGCAGTTCTAGGGTGCGATAAACAGTTGAGATGTTAACCCGAGGGTATTTAGCCACCACCTGGGCATAGATTTCCTCGGCACTAATATGGCTGTCGCTATTTTCAATGGCCGACAAAATCATCATTCGTTGAGGTGTCACCCGGTAACCTAACTCACTTAGTTTATGAATTATGTCTCTAGGTTGTCCCACTTAAGTTTCACCTAACCTAAGAAGCTAGCTAAAACATTCTATACCAAATATTAGTTAATTGCAACCGTTTGTATTCGCAATTAGTTTCAATAAAAATTGTTTTTTAAAATTTCTGTCTACTGTCTAATAATATTGTTACCGGGCCATCGTTATGGATTTCCACCTGCATGTATTCCTGAAAACGCCCGGTTTCCACCTTTAATCCTGTGGCACGAGCCTGCTCCACAAACTGCTCGAACAATTCTTCAGCCTGAGCCGGTGGCGCTGCCTCAACAAAACTAGGACGACGTCCCTTTCTGGTATCAGCCAAGAGGGTAAACTGGCTGACTACCAATAGGTCACCTTTAATATCCAGAGCCGAAAGGTTAAACCTACCCCCATCGTCAGGGAAAATGCGCAGGTTGACAATCTTCTGTACCAAATAGTTTACATCCTTTTCCGTATCACCACTGGCTACTCCTACGAAAATCACCAGCCCCCGACCTATCCTACCTACCACCTCACCGGCAACGCTAACCGAGGCACCGGTGACCCTCTGTAGCAGTGCCTTCACCCCTACTTCTCCTTCCGTTTTTTCTTACCACGCCCCTCATATTCACAGATAGGCATTTACTTCACTCGCCTAATCTTTTCCCAAACATTCTATAGTAATAGCTTTACTAAGGCAAATTAAAGGGGACGATTGTGACAGGGGATTACATTCTTTCAAGCTACCTCAGCAAGTGGCTCTTTTTTCTAGACTTATAACCAAAAAAGGAGTAAAATTAAATAAAGGTTTAAGAGAAGTTGAGAATATGTGCTTAGCAGTTACAGTCATACTGTTGGCAACAAAAGAAGCACTGAGCCTAATTGAGCCAGTGCTTCTTAAATTAAGGAGGTGTAGTTATGCAGTCAAGCCTGATTGGGAAAATTGAAAAGGCCAAACGCTACGCTCAAGAGACAGATCGGATTACCTTCTCTGAGCTGTCAGTAAATTTCCGGGGAGACAATGACAACTACACTACTGAATATAAAAATGGGGAATGGCATTGCTCCTGTCACTTTTTCTCAAGCTGGGGGCTTTGCAGTCACACTATGGCACTAGAGAGAGTCCTGGGTAGTATGCTACCCGAAGAGGCTCTAACTACGCCACATGAGACCACTCCCTGAGTTCACTTATCAACCTAACCCCTGTGTCCCCTCTCCTTCAAAGAGGAAATGAATTCCGCAAGAGGGCTCTTCGACCCGTTAAACTTCCCTTAATAAACAACCCCGTATATTTGCTTGCTCCATTGCCTCAGCTACCACAAACAGAGAACCGGTAACGCAGACAAGGTCTCGAGCCCCAGCCATATTTAGAGCCAGGGATAGCGCTTCAGAGACAGCCTCTACTGCTTGGGCTTCAACTCCGCGCCTTCTAAATGCAGCTATAAGCGGTTCTAGTCCCATAGCCCGAGGATGACGAGACCGGGTGACAATCACTTTATCAAATAGGGGCACTAATTCTGAGACTATGCCAGCTATATCCTTATCCGACGATACCCCTATAACCAAGATAGCTCGGTGAAAGTCAAAGTATTGAACTAGAGACTGCTTTAGCTTCCGAGCTGAGTCAGGGTTATGAGCGCCATCAACTACCAGTAGAGGGTGATGGCTGAGAATCTGGAACCGACCTGGCCAGCTTACCTGCGCCAGACCACTAATGATACTATCCCTAGAAATATTAAAGCCCTTCCCAGCTAAAACCTCCAGGGCAGCCACCGCTGTAGCTGCGTTCTCCAATTGGTAGTAACCAAGCAATGGGATGGATAGTTTATAACTACCTAGCTTTCCCTTCACTCGAAGTAATTGTCGGTTAGAATCAAAGCCAAGGCTCTGCCAGACGACATCACTACCTACCCTGACCAACCCTGCTTGACAATTGAGACAGGTTTTTTCTATTACCTGAGCCACTTCATCGGGCTGGGGTGAGGTCACCACCATAGAGCCAGGCTTAATAATACCTGCCTTTTCCGCCGCAATTTCAGCCAAAGCGTTACCTAACACCTCCGTATGGTCAAAGCTAATAGGGGTAATAATGCAAACCTCAGGCTGGATTACATTGGTGGCATCAAATTTTCCTCCCAACCCTACCTCAAGCACCTGAAAATCAACCCCCTTTAGCTTGAAGTGGGCAAAGCTCAGTGCCGTTAACAGCTCAAAGGTGGTCAACTCTCCGTAGGTAGCTTTCTGGTTTACTGTCTCAACCTCAGGCTTGAGCTTCTCCACCACGGCAGTAAGCTCTCCCTCAGTGATTAATTCTCCATTAACCCTAAAACGCTCCCTTAGGTCATTAAGATGGGGTGAGGTATAGAGCCCGGTAGTATAACCAGAAGCAGTAAGAGCTGCTGTCACCATAGCCGCTATGCTGCCCTTACCATTGGTGCCGGCAATATGAACTGACTTGGCTGCCAGGTGGGGATTGCCTAAACGAAACAGCAATTCCTCCATGCGCCTCAGGTCATAAAAAGCTGGGTCGTGTGGCATCGGCACCTTTTCATAGTCAGTATAGCTAAATATATAGTCTAGAGCCTGCTGATAATCCATTTATCCGCTTTTATTACCTCCCCACTCCCTGAATCTCTCGCTTTCCTGAAAACGGGCGAAAAGTTATTATTAAACTAAGTTAATAACTATTTTACCACTTGACGCTCATCCATATCGACTGATAACCTATCACTGGGGGATAAAGTGAACTTTATTGAAAAGCTGACCAATGCTACTCACAAAAATAACAGTTTACTCTGTGTCGGGCTTGACCCTGACCCAAAGCTGATGCCCAAGAAAGTAAGTATTTTTGAATTCAACAAGGCAATTATTGATGCTACCTCTGATTTGGTATGCGCCTACAAACTCAACCTTGCCTTCTACGAAGCCCTAGATGATGAGGGACTAGATGCCCTGAAGCGCACTATTAAATACATACCAAATGACATTCCAGTTATAGGTGACGCTAAACGGGGCGATATAGGTAATACGGCTAAAGCCTATGCCAAGGCTATTTTCTCTAACTTTAACTTTGATGCCACTACAGTCAATCCCTACCTGGGCTTTGACTCAATAGAGCCCTTCATCCAATACACCAATAAAGGGGTATTCATCCTGTGCCGGACATCAAATGCTGGTGCCCTGGATTTTCAGTCTCTTCGCTGTGAGGCAGAGCCTAACTACCGCCCGCTATTTGAGCTCGTAGCCCTAAAAGCTAGCCAATGGAACATATATGGCAACATAGGGCTAGTTGTTGGAGCCACCTATCCTGAGGAACTAAGGCTGATTCGCCACAGTCACCCCGATATGCCACTTCTGATACCAGGCATCGGTGCCCAGAAGGGAGACCTAGCTTCAGCCGTTCGCTATGGGGTTAATGCTCAAGGGGAGAAGGCAATTATCAGCTCATCACGGCAGATTATATACGCCTCACGGGAAGAAGATTTCGCTCAGGCAGCGCGGCGTGTTGCTTCATCACTGCGAGACCAGATTAACTCCTACCGAGCTACCTTAGCTCTTTGAGGCAAGAA
>SOKA01000068.1 GCA_004376105.1 Dehalococcoidia bacterium | reverse complement strand
GGCATAAGGTGCTGGCTCACATTTCGGGTAAGATAAGATTACATTATATTAAAATCTTGCCCGGTGACAAGGTATTGATAGAGCTTTCCCCTTACGACCTGAGTCGAGGTAGGATTACCTATCGGTTCAAGTAATAAGGACTTATCATGAAAGTTAAAGCTTCAGTTAAGGTTAGATGTGAAAAGTGTAGGGTGGTGAAGCGGCGAGGGGTAGTCAGAGTCATTTGCCGCAACCCTAGGCATAAGCAGAGGCAGGGCTAAATATCTATTAGGGGAGGACTATAATGCCACGTATAGCTGGTGTAGATATACCTAGAAATAAGCAAATTTGGGTTTCGCTGCAGTATATCTATGGCGTTGGCTCTACCTTGAGCCGGAGGATTCTAGCTCAAACTGGTATCAATGCCGAGACCAAGGCGGATAGCCTTACTGAAGATGAGGTTAATCGCCTCCGAGAGGTTATTGACCGGGAGTATAAAGTTGAGGGTGAACTTAGAAAAGGGGTTGACCTTAATATCAAGCGTCTCATTGAGATTGGTAGCTACCGTGGTATCAGGCACCGCCATAGCCTGCCGGTTAGAGGGCAGCGGACGCGTACTAATGCTCGTGTCCGGCGCGGTTCTCGTAAAACAGTAGCTGGTAGAGGAAAGAGACGTGGCACGACCAAGAAGTAGTAAAACCATCTTATATAGTTAAATAGGAGATTAGAATGCCGAAGAAGAAGCGAACTAAAGTAAGAAGGCGAGAACGCAAATCTATTCCGGTAGGGAGAGCCTATATCCAGTCGACTTTTAATAATACCATAGTGACTCTCACCGACCCCCAGGGGGATGTTATTGCTTGGGGAAGCTCAGGGACAGCCGGGTTTAAGGGCTCGCGTAAAGGCACTCCCTATGCTGCTCAATTGGCAGCTCGTGATGTAGCCCGGAGGGGAATGGAGCACGGCTTACGCCAAATAGAGGTTTATGTTAAAGGGCCGGGCAGTGGGCGCGAGGCAGCTATTCGTTCTCTCCAGAGTTCAGGGCTTTATATTACTAGTATTAGAGATGTGACTCCTATCCCCCATAATGGTTGTCGCCCTCCTAAAAGGAGACGAGTGTAAGGGCAGGGAAATGGCAAGATATATAGCATCGGTCTGTAGATTATGCCGCCGTAGCGGTGAGAAATTAATGCTTAAAAGTAGTAGGTGCCTTACTCCCAAGTGCGCGCTGGATAGGCGAGGGAAACCCCCGGGGCAACAGCTTGGTCGGCGGCGGCGCCGACTTTCTGACCGTGGTTTCCAATTAAGGGAGAAGCAAAAAGCCCGCTATACCTATGGAATTATGGAGAGGCAGTTTAGGCGGCTTTTTGCTCAAGCCGGGAAGCAGGCAGGCATCACTGGGGAAAATCTACTAGTGCTGCTAGAGAGACGGCTTGATAATGTGGTCTATCGTTTAGGCTTCGCCGATTCTCGCTCTCAAGCTCGTCAGCTAGTTCAACACGGGCATATCATGCTCAATGGGCGTAAAACTGATATACCTTCCTGCTTGGTCAAAGAGGGTGATAGCATTAGTTGGAAGGCAAGTAGTACCAAAACTGAATATTATCAGCAAGTGGTTCAGAATATTGCGGCTAAGTCGGTTTTGAGTTGGTTAAGCCTGGATAAACAGAACCTGGTTGGTCAAGTTTTATCGCTGCCTACCCCTGATGATATTGATGCTAAATTTGAGGGAAAGGCTATAGTTGAGTACTACTCGCGATAATATATTGATGAGGAGGTAGCACTTTGTCTCGTCTAGCAATACCGAAGATTGAATGTGTTGAGAGTAAAGATAACTATGGACGATTTTTAGCCCAGTCACTGGAGAAAGGCTTCGGCGTTACTTTAGGGAATTCATTACGGAGAGTGCTGCTTAGCTATCTTCCAGGGGCAGCAGTAGCTAGGATTAGGATTGAAGGAGTTCAGCACGAATTCTTCACTATTCCTCATGTAAGGGAGGACGTCACAGAGTTTTTACTTAATGTTAAAGAATTGAAGTTAATCCCCCTTTCTGGTCAACCAGGTAAGTTAACGCTGGAGGTAGATGGGGAGGGGCGAGTTTGTGCTGGTGACATTAAGCCCTCAACTGAGTTTGAAATTGCCAACCCTGAGCTTTATTTAGCTACTTTAGATTCGCCTGAGGCCAGACTTTATGTAGAGTTTGATGTGGAAGTAGCTGAGGGCTATAGGCAAGCTGAGTCCAGTGATAATCTGCCTGTAGGAACGATTCCAGTGGACGCTATCTTTACCCCAGTGCGTAAGGTTAATTTTACCGTTGAGCCAACTCATGTTGGTCGAGAGAGTAGCCGCGAGCAGTTGTATCTGGAGGTGTGGACAGACGGTACTATATCACCAGCCGATGCCATCAGCCACAGTGCTGCCATTTTGGTAGAGCAGTTGACTCCGTTTGTTAATTATGCCAGGGTTTCTCTGCTAAAGGAAGAGAAGGAGCTCATTCGCTTATCTATCCCTGAGGAGCTATATAATATGCCTGTAGACCAATTGAAGTTATCAGTGCGTACTATGAATTGCTTAAGGCGCGACAGCATTGCTACAGTGGGGCAAATTATAGCTAAGGGGGAGCAGGGGTTGCTTTCGCTGCGGAATTTTGGGCAGAAGTCTAAACAGGAAATAGAGGAGCGGCTCAAGGAGTTAGGACTGTCTCTTACACCTGAAATTGAAGACTCAACTCCGCCAGTTGAAGAAGGGATAGAGCATGAGGCATAAAGTAGCTGGTAGAAAGTTAGGCAGGCCCTCGGGACACAGAAGGGCAATGTATCGTAACTTGGTTACTGACCTTTTGGGCTACGAGAAAATTACTACCACTGAGGCTAAAGCCAAGGAGGTGCGTAGCCTGGCTGAGAAGATGATTACCTTGGGTAAGAAGGGCGGACTTCACTCCCGGCGTCAGGCATTGTCATTTATTATAGATAAAAAGGTGACCGATAGGGTATTTACTGACTTTGCCTCTAGGTATGCTGAACGCCCTGGTGGATATACCCGTATCATTAAGTTAGGACCTAGATTGGGCGATGGGGCAGCTATGGTTCGGCTTGAGTTGGTAGAGTAAGGAAGGTTGTCAACTTGGCAACAACCACCAAGATTGTGTTAATTATGGAATATGATGGCACCCACTACCACGGCTTCCAGCTACAAGCTAATTTGCCCACTATTCAAGGTGAGGCGGAGGCAGCGCTGTGGAAGCTTACCGGAGAAAGGCTCCGGGTGATGACAGCTAGTCGAACTGATGCTGGAGTTCATGCTAAGGCACAGGTGGTTAGCTTCAGGACTAGGTCGTCCCTTCCCTTAACGGCTTTTATTAACGGGTTAAACTACTATTTACCTAGGGATATTGCAGTTAAGGCGGCACATAGAGTAGGTGATTCTTTTAATGTCAGGCGTGATGCCCTTAACCGGGAATATAACTACTATATATTAAATAGCTTGACCCGGTCTCCAATCAGGAAGGGCTTTTCTTATCTTGTTACTGGACACCTTGATATTGAAGCTATGAATTTGGCGTGTCAGGCTCTTATTGGTGAGCATGACTTCGCCTCATTTACTAGTTGTATCGGGGTTGGGACAAAGAACACGATGCGGAATGTGTATCGAGCAAAGATAGAGAAGGATGGGGATTTAGCTGTTTTCAATATGGTGGCTAACTCCTTCTTACCTCATCAGGTGCGCAATACAGTAGGCGCTCTAATCAGAGTTGGCTTGGGTAAAGTGAGTGTTGACCAGTTTCGTAGTATAATTGAGGCAAAAAAGCCTGGTCTAGCCGGTCCAACGGCTCCCGCTTGTGGGCTGTGCCTTATGCGGATAAATTATCCAGCCCCTTTGGAAGGGAGATATAGTGAAAACCTATAGCACTAAGATGTCTGAAATTAAGCGAGAGTGGCATGTTATTGATGCTACCGACCAAGTCTTAGGTCGGCTAGCCACTCAGGTAGCTCGCTTACTTATGGGCAAGCACAAACCAATATTCAGCCGGAATTTGGATGCAGGCGATTTTGTTGTTATTATCAATGCCGAGAAGGTTCGTGTTACCGGTGATAAAGCTAAGCAGAAGGTCTATTATAGACATTCAGGATATCCTGGGGGACTTAAAAGTATAACTCTTGACAAATTAATGCAGACTAACCCGACTCGGGTGATTGAGCACGCTGTTAAGGGGATGTTGCCCCACACCCGACTGGGTGCTAGTATGATGAAAAAGCTCAAGGTCTATGTCGGTGATACTCACCCTCACCTGGCTCAGACAAAGAGATAGGGTTCAAAT
>SOKA01000007.1 GCA_004376105.1 Dehalococcoidia bacterium | reverse complement strand
AGATGCCAGCGTAGTTAAGTATGAGGTCATTCCTGATGAAGCGGATGTTATTGCTGGCAAACTGGCTGAGTGGGCTGACGAAGGTAGTATTGATATTATTCTAACTACGGGTGGCACCGGGCTAGGACAGCGTGATGTTACTCCAGAAGCGACCCTTTCTATAGTGGATAAGGTTGCGCCTGGTTTCACTGAAGCGATGAGAGCTGAAACTTTTAAGGCGACGCCATATGCTATACTGAGTCGAGCTGTGGCTGGGGTTAGAGGAAAGTGCCTTATTATCAACCTACCAGGTAGCCCTAAGGGAGTTCGAGAGTGTCTTAAGGTAGTATTGCCTGTCATTCCTCATGCTATGGAAATTATTAAGGGAGAGGTAACTGAGCATAAAGCTCCGGATGCAGGGGATTAACAAGTGCAAATTGATATTTTAACCTTATTTCCTCAGATGTTCCAAGGCCCGTTTAGTACGGGTATTTTCAAGCGGGCTATTGACCGGAGGCTGATTCAGGTTAACATTCATAATATTCGAGACTATACTCATGATAAATCTCACACCGTTGATGACTATGCCTATGGTGGTGGAGCCGGCATGGTCCTCAAGCCCGAGCCTATTTTTGAAGCGGTAGAGTCAATAAAATCAGACATATGCCTTAAGGAAGGGGGCAGTGAGTTGCCAATTATTCTGCTGACCCCACAGGGTCGCCTTTTTTGTCAACAAATTGCTCAAGAGCTATCAAGATATAGTCATCTAATTCTTATCTGTGGTCGCTATGAGGGCGTTGATGAGCGGGTGCGTGAGCACCTGGTCACTGATGAGATTAGCATCGGCGATTATGTGCTTGGTGGCGGCGAGCTAGCGGCTATGGTGGTAGTAGATGCTGTGGTCAGGCTACTGCCAGGGGTTCTTGGTTCTGAGGCTTCACCACTGGATGATTCTTATACTACTGGGCTATTGGAATACCCCCAATACACTCGGCCTGATGTATATAGAGGCTGGGCAGTGCCTGAGGTTCTACTCTCAGGAAACCATGCCCAAATTGCCAAGTGGCGCCACGAACAGGCTATTCTACGCACCCTGAAGCGTCGTCCCGAGCTATTGGACAAAGCTAACCTAGGTTTGGAGGAAAGACAGTTAATAGAAAGGTTGAGGAAGGACTCTTAGAAAATGAATATTGCATCACTAATTGAAGTCAAACCCAATCCTAATATTCCGGCTTTGGCTTCTGGCGACACGATAAAGGTCAAGGTTAAGGTTGTGGAGGGAGAAAAGGAACGCACCCAGCTATTTCAGGGAGTGGTAATTAAGGTCCGACATGGCGCCGATGGCGGAAGTTTTACCGTGAGGCGTGTCGCCTATGGTGTCGGTGTAGAGCGTACCTTCCTATTCCAGTCGCCACTTGTAGACAAGGTAGAAGTGGTGCGGCATGGAAAAGTACGCCGAGCTAAGCTTTATTACCTGCGTGGGCTCAGTGCCAAGGCGGCTCGCATCAAGGAAAAGCGGATAGAGAAGGAAAATAGACAGGGGGGTTAAATCAGAGCTACCTCGTTGGAGTATGGGATGGGGTATGCTGAGGTTAGTGTTAACTCGCCAATAGCCCAGCGCAAGACATTTAGCTATACTATCCCCCCTGATTTGAGTATTGATGTTGGGCAGGCGGTATGGGTTCCCTTTGGCGATAAGCTACTCCAGGGCATCGTTCTGGAGCTAACCGATTACCCCTCTGTGGAGGAAACCAAAGAAATAGCCGGTATTATTGAACCTCGCCCGGTGTTATTCCCACCCCATGTATTGCTGGCTCGCTGGATAAGCGACTATTATCTATCGCCCCTTTTCGACGCTGTGGCTTTAATGCTACCGCCGGGATTTGAGCGAAAGGTAGTCACTTTCATTTGTAGTCCCCCGACCCCTCATGAACCTGACCTATCTTCTCTCACCCGGGAACAGAGGCACGTTGTTGAATTAGTTTGGAGACAAGGCAAAGTTGGTCTCAAAAAGCTGGAAAAGGCATTAGGGACTAGGCGAGCCAGGCTTATCACCTCTCAACTGATTGGTCAAGGATTGGTAGTTAAAAGCTATGAGTTGGAGGGGGTTAAAGTAAAACCTAAGAGGGTGGCTTACCTGCGTCTGGCAGTGAAGGCTAGTGAAGCTCGGCAGGAGGCAGCCAGGCTGCGCAAAAAAAGAGCTATCAGACAGGCTGCTCTCGTCGACTTCTTAGCTGAGCAGGCTGAACCAGTGCCCTGGGCAGAAGCTAGGCAGAGGGTTAACTGTGATAAAGCGGTGGCTGACGCCCTAGTCAGTAAAGGTTTAGTCGAGCTTCAACAGATTGAAGTAAAACGCGAGCCGATTTCCTACCAGGATATTACCCCATCAGCGCCACTGACGCTTACCGCCGCCCAAAAGTCAGCCTGGCAAGCTATTAGGTCAAGCCTGCTCCAGATGGCAACGGGTTATGCTTCACCAACCATTTTTTTGCTCCATGGGGTTACTGGAAGTGGCAAGACAGAGGTCTACCTGCAGGCTCTGGCTGAGGCGGTGAAGCTGGGTAAGCGAGGCATTGTTCTGGTTCCAGAAATTGCACTTACTCCCCAGACTATAGAGCGATTTGCCTCACGCTTTCCCCATAAGGTGGCTGTCCTTCATAGTAAACTCTCCCTGGGAGAACAATTTGACGAGTGGCAGCGAATAAGAAACGGAGAATTTGATGTAGTTATAGGTTCCAGGAGTGCTATTTTTGCCCCCCAACCTGAGCTGGGTCTTATTGTTATTGATGAGGAACATGAATGGACTTATAAACAGCATGATAAATCACCCCGCTACCAGGCTCGTGATGTGGCGATAAAGCTGGCTGAGCTAACTGGGGCAGTAGTTATTCTAGGCAGTGCTACCCCCGATGTAGAGACTTTTTACCATGCTCAAAGAGGAGACTATCGCTTACTTCAGCTTCCTCAACGGGTTGTCCCCGATGAAGGCTCACCCCTACCCCAGGTTGAGGTAGTAGATTTGAGGGATGAGCTTAAGGCAGGGAATATGAGCATTTTTAGTCGCTCCTTGTCACAAGCCACAGCTAAAGCTGTGGCCAATAAGGAGCAGGTGATTCTATTTCTTAATCGGAGGGGAGGGGCCACCTTTATTCAATGCCGTAGTTGTGGCTTTGTCCTCCGCTGTAAGCGTTGTGATGTTGCCCTCACTTATCATTTTGCCGAGGATGTTTTGGTCTGTCACCGGTGTAACTACAGAATGCCAGTCCCTCAGATTTGCCCTCGGTGCCTGAGCCGCCGAATAAAGTTTTTGGGCATTGGCACCCAGAAATTGGAGCAAAAAGCCAGTTATACCTTTCCCCAAGCTAGGTTGCTGCGTTGGGACAGCGACGTTACCAAAGGGAGATATTCTCATCAGGAGATATTAAACAAGTTCCGCACCCACGATGCTGATATTCTTATTGGCACACAAATGATCGCCAAGGGATTGGATTTACCTCTGATTACCCTGGTAGGGGTAGTTAGCGCTGATACCAGTTTAAACCTGCCTGATTTCCGGGCTGGGGAGAGAACCTTTCAGCTACTATCTCAGGTGCTAGGGAGGGCAGGACGGGGTACTCTAGGGGGACAGGTTATAATTCAGACCTACTCCCCGGAGCATTACGCTATTCAGACGGCAGCTAAACACGATTACGCCCTTTTCTATGAGAAGGAAATTAACTATCGACGCCAGCTCCGTAATCCCCCCTTCACCCGGCTGGCCTGCCTTGTTTATAGCCATACTAACGATGCTCTTTGCCAGCGAGAGGCAGAAAGAATGAAGCGCCTGCTTATTGAGGAAATAGACTCAAAAGGAATAGATGACCTCAGTCTAATTGGACCAGCGCCAGCATTTATTCATAAGCTACGGGGGAGGTTTCGGTGGCAGCTCATACTTCGTGGCTCTGAGCCCTCAGCTTTTCTATCGCAGATACCCATTCCCCAAGGCTGGACAGTAGACATTGACCCTATAGGTCTAGCCTGAGGTTCACAATCGACTACCGCCTATAGCTGAGGTGAACTTTTCCAATGCTTGTTGCTGTTCCTCTTTTACTGATTGCTTATCTCCCGACTCAGGGGCAAGATAAAAGAGTTCGTCTAGTTTGTAATTAGGGAAGGCTTTTAGCGCCCCAACAATGAATTTTTGGTTGATGTAGCGCTTGCCTTCACGCACCCGATAAACCTGGCTCACCGATATCCCCATAGTCTCGGCTAACTCAGATAGGTTCTTGTAACTCCCATTATATAGTTCAAAAATCCTTGTCCTCACTATCATAGCTATCACACCTGTAATGCCAGATGGCTATATTATAGCGCAAAAATGCCAATTGTCAAGTACATCGCTTGGTAGGAATGGCATCTTGAGATTGTTTAGTAATACAATCTTTATTGATTTCTTGATAAATGTATGCCTTTGGTAGTATAGTTTAGCTTTAGATGATAGAAGCCTCATTACTATTAACCAAGGTAAGCAACTTTCTCACCGAACAGGATATTCAATCGTATGTTGTTGGTGGGTTTGTGCGTGATGTGCTGCTGGGGAGAGATACGGCTGATATTGACCTCGCTGTGGAGGCAGACGCAGTGGAGATTGCTCCCAAGGTAGCTACTGCTATCGGTGGTAAGTATGTCCTGCTGGATGAGGTAAATAGGGTGGGCAGGGTGGTTCTGATTAATAAAGAAGCACCCTCAACCAAGGGGCAGTGGAAGCTTGATTTCTCTACAGTTAAGGGCAGCATCAAGCAGGACCTGGCACGACGTGATTTCACTATAGATGCAATGGCTGTTGACCTCAGGAAGATTGTTAACCAACCTCATCCCCCGACCCTTTCTCCTTTGAAGAAGAGGAGGGAAGTCCCTCCTAAACCCCCTATACTCATAGACCCTTTCAATGGTTGGAATGACCTTCATCAGCGGGTGATTCGGGCTGTGGCCAAGACGGCTTTTGAATCGGATGCGGCACGCTTGCTACGAGCGGTGCGTTTGGCTGCCGAGCTTGGTTTCGGTATTGATAACGAGACCGAGGCTCTAATTCAGGGCTACTCCTACCTTATAGCCGGTGTAGCTGGTGAGCGAGTAAGAGAAGAGCTACTTCGGCTTCTGGCTATTCCTCGAGCCGAGCAACTTTTACCCTACCTTGATAAGTTGGGTTTATTAACGGCCATGATTCCAGAGCTAGCTCAGACAAAGGGGGTCAAGCAGCCCAAAGAACACTTCTGGGATGTTTTTGACCACTCTCTTAAAACAGTAGTTGCCGTTGACTTTTTGCTTAGGCAGGGAGCCTGGGAGTATGCCAATGAGGAGGCCTTGGCTGTTACTCCATGGTCAGCAGTGCTAAATCGGCACTTTGACCTTGAGGTTAGTAGTGGTAGCACTAGACGGATACTACTCAAACTGGCGGCACTTCTTCATGATATTACTAAACCTCAAACTAAAGCTATTGATGCTAGTGGTCGAATGCGTTTTTTGGGGCACGCCAAGGAAGGAGCTTCTATAGCCGCAGGTATTCTGGAAAGGCTAAGGTTTACTACTAAAGAAATAAAGCTAGTGGAAATTATGGTAAGGCATCACCTCAGGCCGGTGCAGATGAGCCATAACGAGCTTCCTTCTCGTCGGGCTATTTATCGTTACTTCCGTGATACTGGAGAGGCTGGCATTGATATACTATTCTTGAGTCTGGCTGACCATTTAGCCACCAGAGGCCCCCACCTAAATCTAGCTCAATGGCAAGAGCATGCTCAAATGACAAACTATGTGTTGGCTCAGCGCTTTGAGCAGGAGAGTTTGGTTGCTCCACCCAAGTTGATTGATGGTCATGATTTAATCAATATCTTTGGTATGAGCCCAGGACCTAAAATTGGAGAATTTCTGGAAATAGTACGTGAGGCACAAGCCTCAGGGGAGCTAACTACCAGGCAGGAGGCTATATCTTATATAGAACGTTTATTAACTTCACCCCCTGACACCCTCTCTTCAAAAAAGGAGGGCGAAGCCTTCATAAACTCCCCATGAGGTTAGGCTTATTAGCAGAAGGGGCTTTCCTGTTCAAACTTCCCTTGATAAACAACCTTAGCTAGGCAAAAGATGGTTAAAAGAAATAGAGTAACTCTCATAATAATAAGTATTATTTTCGCTCTCGCCTTGCTTGTGGTCTTGCCCATCAATGAGGGAATTTTGGGCAAAAAGGGAATACGACTGGGGCTTGACCTTGTTGGTGGAAGCCATTTAGTGTATCAGGCTCAGTTCCCTGAGGGTGCTACCGGGGAGGAGAAAGCAAGGGATGTAGATAGGGCGCTGGAGACTATTCGGCACCGCATTGATAAGTATGGCGTCACCGAGCCTATCATCCAGAAGCAAGAGGGCGGGCGTATCCTAGTGCAGCTTCCCGGGTTTACTGATATTGAAGAGGCTAAGAGACTGGTAGAACAAACGGGTTTCCTTGAGTTTAGAGGGGTGGAGCTGGATAAAGAGGGCAAGCTGGTTTATCTTAGTGGCTATCTTGAAAATGCGCGCTCTGAGTTTTTCAATGAGGATGAGGATGGTTCCCGCATATTTGTTGATAATGATGGTAATCCCGTAGTCTTTGTGGTCAAGGATGAAGAGGGTAATCTTGATTATATAGATGAGGCAGGTAACCCTGTTGACATAGAGGAACTGAAACAAACTGAAGAACAAATAATAGAGCAACTAACCCCGTGGTCACCAGCACTCTTATCCTGGATTCCAGCTCGAGGTGACGACGGGACTCAACTTACTGGCAGTTTTTTGGACGAAGCTAAGCCTTATGCCGCCGCCGGAATCACAGGCACCGAAACCGGGGTCAGTATTAGGTGGAATGAGGAAGGGGGGGAAATCTTTGACCAGATTGCCCAGCGTCTCTACGGGGGATCACTTTACCTCTCTCCTAAGCAGGAGCTGGGCATTCTCCTAGATAATACACTTATCTCGCATCCCTGGATCAGACAGCCAGCATATGGTGGTGAAGGGGCTATTACTGGCAACTTTGCCCCTGAAGAGGTGAACCGCTTAGCTATTCTGCTTGAATCTGGTGCTTTGCCTATGCCTCTGGAGAAGCCGCCCCTTTATGAGGAAAAGGTGTCAGCTACATTGGGGGCTGGCTTCATTGATATGAGCCTTAAGGCGGGACTAATTGGGATAATACTGGTTATGCTATTTATGGGTATTTATTACCGCCTGCCTGGGGCTCTAGCCAATCTGGCTTTAATTTTTTATGGGGCGGCGGTATTGGCATTATTTAAGTTGATACCGGTGACTCTAACTCTAGCTGGTATTGGCGGCTTTGTGCTTTCTATAGGCATGGCGGTAGATGCTAATATACTTATCTTTGAGCGAATGAAGGAGGAATTGAGGCTAGGTCGGACATTAGGGGCAGCCATTGAGACTGGCTTTAGCCGAGCCTGGCCAGCGATTAGGGATAGCAATGTTACCACCTTCATTATCTGTGGCATTCTTTATATATTAGGCAGCAGGATTGTCGAGAGTGCCCCGGTTATGGGCTTTGCCGTAACCCTACTTATCGGCGTGGCGATAAGTATGTTTACCGCTATCGTGGTTACTCGAACACTACTCCGGCTATTGGTGGGCACTCGTCTGGCGCAAAAGGCATCTCTATTTAGAATACCGGCAGGTGGGGAGAATGTTTGATATTACTGGCAAAAGGTTCCGGTTTTTTCTTATCTCAGGCATATTGATAATTATTAGTATTATTTCTCTAGCCACCTTTGGGCTGAGACCGGGGATTGAGTTTAGTAGCGGCTCAATGATGACAGTGCACTTTGAGCAGGAGGTAAACCAGAGTGAATTGAAGCAGGAGTTAGCTAGCTTAGGCTATGGGAATGCCATAGTCCAAAGCACTGGAAAGGGTGATTTTCTTATCCGCACTGGGGAATTGGGCAAGGAGGACAAGGCGGGGTTAAGGGATGCCTTAGCTTCTAGGTTTGGCGACCTTGAGGAGAAGGGTTTTTATTCGGTATCGCCTATGGTAGCTGCTGAAACAGCTCGGAATGCCGGTATTGCCATAGCTGTAGCTAGCGTTGGCATACTGCTTTATATCACCTGGGCATTTCGCAAGATGCCAAACCCATTCCGCTATGGCACCTGCGCCATAATAGCCCTGGCGCACGATGCACTGGTGGCACTAGGGATTTTCTCCATTCTCGGTGGCACACTGGGCTGGGAAATCAATCTAATGTTTATTACCGGCATCCTGGCTGTTGTTGGCTATAGTGTAAATAATACTGTGGTCGTCTTTGATAGAATACGAGAGAACCTAAGAAAAGGTATAAGCCCCGACTTTGAGACTGTAGTTAATAATAGCCTAATTGAAACCTTCAGCCGTTCCTTAAATACCAGCCTAACCACCCTTTTTGTAGTATTGGCTCTGCTGCTCTTTGTTGGGGCATCAATCCAGAATTTCGCAGTGGTGCTCTTGGTCGGTATTATTGCTGGAACTTTCAGCTCTATATGTATCGCTCCCCAATTGCTAATAGTCTGGGAGAAGGGGGAGTGGGGCATGTTCTTTAAACGGCTATCTATATCTAGAGCCAAAGCTAAAGGGGCATGAATTATGTTAGCCACTAAAGAGAACACTGCTAAGCTTTCTATTGTTGCTGTCAGCTTACTGATAGTCATGAAAGTAGTTGGCAGTATCCTTACTGGAAGTATCGCCATCAGGGCTGATGCATTCCATAGTGCTATTGACCTGTTGGGAATAGTTATTGGTTATATTGGCATCAGGATTTCAGGTAAACCACCTGATGAGCGACATGCCTTCGGACATGGTAAGGCTGAGAATATTGCCAGCGTTACCATAGCGGGCTTAATATTTGTTGCCGCTGGTACAATTTCTTATCAGGCAGTAAAAAGGCTAATTGCCGGGGCAGCTTTGGAGTTGGTAACCCTGGGAATTTATATAACGGCAGCGGCAATAGTGATAAATGTAATTATTTCTTGGTATGCATTGAGGGTAGCCCGAGCTACCGATTCTATAGCTCTAGAAGCAACTGCTCGGCACATGCTTGTCGATGTGTGGAGTTCGTGTGCAGTCTTAGTTGGGCTAATTTTGGTAAGGGTAACAGGACTTAGCATACTTGACCCCATCGTCGCCCTGTTAGTAGCTGGACTAATCGCCAGAATTGGCTACCTTACAATGAAGAAGTCATTTGGCGGGCTGATGGACACGAAATTGCCTGAAGCAGAAGAGAAAGAAATAGCCTCTTGCATTATGGAGCACAGTGGTCAGCTAGTAGGTTTCCATGAAATACGTACTCGCAAGGCAGGAAACCAGCGCTTTATTGACCTTCACCTCGTAATGCCTAAGAATGTTAATGTGGAAGAAGCCCACCTAATGTGCGACCACCTAGAGCAGGATATAAAAAACAGGCTGCGTGATTGCAGTATAACAATTCATATTGAACCCTGTAGCATAGAGTGCGACCAGTGCTCCGTTCCCTGCAATCTACGTAAGCGAAGCCCTTAAGGCAAGTTATGTATTCCCTTTATTGACTTAATCAGAGAAGTAATGTTGGATGCCTCAAACCTACGCGGTGCTTGACCGAGAGGGTCTTCAATATTGGTATTACCCAGAAGCACGTCAAAGGTGGCTTTTATCGAAGCCGCTAAAGCGGTAAGATTGTAACCACCCTCCAAGCCGAAGGCAAGACGACCACTACATAATTCATCAGCTAATCCCTTAATAATTCTTACCATTTGGGCAAAGCCAATGACACTTACCTGCATCAAAGCTATTCCATCAGCCCAGTGGGAGTCATAACCAGCCGAAGCCAGGATAAGCTGGGGGCTAAAACGCTTGGCTATCGGGATAATGATTTGTTCAAAGGCTAGTAAATATTCAGTATCACCACAGCCAGCCGGCAATGGTATATTAACCGTGGTTCCCTTGGCGGCTCCACTACCAGTTTCCTCAATACTACCTGTTCCCGGGTAAAATGGATACTGGTGAGTTGATATGTAAAGCACTTGGGGGTTGTCATAAAAAGTGTCATGTGTTCCATTACCATGATGCACATCAAAATCAATGATAAGAATGCGTTCTAGTTTATATTTATTCAGAGCATATTTAGCGGCAATAGCCACATTATTAAATAGACAGAAGCCCATAGCTCGGGCAGCGGTGGCATGGTGCCCCGGGGGTCTGACCAAGGCAAAGGCACTGCCTACCTTTCCATCCATAACTGCCTCGGTTGCCCTAATGACGCCACCAACAGCGTAAAGGGCTGCATCATAGGAATTAGGCGACATTACTGTATCAACATCCAGCCAGCCACCGCCCTTTTTAGCTACCTCCTGGATATATGATATATACTGCTTATGGTGCACTAATGATATTTCCTCAGTAGTGGCAACCCGAGGCTTAATTTGTGACAGTTGCTGCTTAAGCCCGGTTTGTTCAAGGTAGGAAATAATTGCCTCTAACCTTCTAACGTTTTCTACATGTTGTCCTGTATTATGTTTGAGATAGATGGGGTCATAAACATAGCCTACTTTCACAGTGTATCTCCCCTTTCGCAGAATTAGCCCGATTTGATGATACTAGAGGCAATGCCCGGCAGGCAATAAGGTTAATCAGCAATCCCACGTCCCGTTTGAGTTCGTCAGTTTAATCAATTATACTGTTTATGGGTGAGAATGGAAACGATAAGACCACAGTTACTTACCTACTGGAGATGATTTCTGAGGGTCAGGATATTGCTGACCCTTCTGTTTCTCAGCGAGCCAAGAAGGTAAGAGATAATTTTCATAACCAATATGGGTTTATCTATGACACAGGAGGCGTTTTAACGGGGGCACAGGTGCAGTTGGAAGATATTAGGAACATAAGTGTTATCGGAGCTGGTCTTATGGGACATGGAATTGGTCTCACTTACGCCTTGGGTGGTTATAAGGTAGTCTTGAATGACACAAGAGAAGTGATTCTCAGTAATGTCATAAGCCACATCAGGAATGACCTTAAAGCCTTTGCTGAGAGCGGTGTAATCTCTCAAGATATGATTGAGGAAGCGCTATCCCACCTAACTACTACCACTGACCTCAAAAAGGCGGTGAAGGATGCCGATTTTATTACAGAAACCGTTGTGGAGGACGTGGAGGTAAAGAGGGAGATTTTTAGCAACCTTGATGTCTTTTGCCCTGAGCATACTATCTTTGCCAGTAACACATCTTCGTTGGTTCTGCGAGATTTTACTTCTCAAAGCAGAAGGAGGGACAGGATACTCATTACCCATTGGTTTAATCCTCCCCACATAGTACCAGTAGTCGAGGTTGTGCGAGGTGAGGAGACCTCTGATGAGACGATGGAGCTGGTTTGTGCTTTGCTCAAGAAGGTCAAGAAGGTGCCGGTGAAAATCCTTAAGGAAATCCCCGGTTTCGTGGTCAATCGCATACAGACGGGGATGCTTCGCGAAGTGTGGTCACTTTGGCAACAAGGCATTGCCAACCCTAGAGATATTGACCTTGCTGTGAAAGGGAGTTTTGGTTTTCGCTTGGCTGCTATTGGACCGCTAGAAACCTGTGATTTAGCTGGTCTCGATTTGTGGTATGGTATTGCCGACCGATTATTTAAGGTGATTAACGATGCCCACGAACCACCCGAGGCGCTCAAGAGGAAGGTGGAGGCTGGCGAGCTAGGTCTAAAAACTAGGAAAGGCTTTTTTGATTATAGTCAGGATGAGAGTATTAAGGCGAGGGATAAGAAACTTATCCACCTCCTCAAATTGTTGTACTCCCAATAGCCACTGGAGCATAAAAGTTCATAGTTGATGTGGCCCTCATCAAAATGCGAAAAATAAGCTATCTCAATCCAGGAGGGAAGGATGGCGAAGTTAATTACTGGCGGGACTGGTTTTATTGGTGCTGAGCTAGCACGAGCGCTTGTTAGGCAGGGAGAAAGGGTGGTTGTTTTTGATATTGCCCCTAACTATGCCCGCCTAGATGACATCGAGAATCAGGTTAAAGTGGTGCAAGGGAACTTGGCTAATTGGCATGAGGTCCTTAATGTTGTTAAGGAAAACGATATTGAAGGTATTTATCATTTAGGCTCGATGTTGAGTGTGCCGTCGGAGGCTAACCCTTGGGCTTCTTTCCAAGCGAATGTTTGTGGAACGATGTATGTACTTGAGGCGGCTAGGCTCTTTGGTGTGAAAACGATAGTCTTTAGCAGTAGTATAACTACTTATGCTCTGGGAGTTACCGAAGTGGTCAACGATGAAACGATTCAGTGTCCTACCACAATGTACGGTTGTGGTAAGGTTTATTGCGAGCTCCTTGGCAGGTTTTATCGCAGAAAGTTTGGGCTGGATTTCCGCTCTGTCCGTTGTCCCTCCGTAATTGGTCCAGGTGTAAAGACACCAGGCGTAGCCCAGTTCTACTCCTGGATGATCGAGCATGCAGCTCAGGGTAAAGCCTATGAATGTTATGTTACTGAGGAAGCAAAGATGCCCATTATTTACATCAAGGATGCAGTGAAGTCTACTAACATGCTTTATCAAGCGCCAAAGGAGCAAATCAACACTGTAAACTATAATGTTGCCGGAGTGAATCCCACCCTAAGCGCTAAAGAGCTTGAACTAGCGATAAAGAAATATATCCCTGAAGTTCAAGTTACATACAAGCCAGACCCGGAAGTTACGGAGTTTTACCGCACTTTCAGGGTACAGGTCTTTGACGACAGCAAGGCAAGGGAAGAATGGGGGTGGACTGCTAGCTATCCAGATTTTGATAAGCTTGTGGTTGATTTCATTGAAGAGATGCACTCACATCCTAAGCGTTATGGTATAAGTAATAAGGTCTTTATGGTGAGGTGAATTAGATAATTTGACACCCCTCAGAGAATCGGGAGCGAAAAAGATGCGGAGGAAATCGTCAACCGCTTAGAAGAGAAGGTCTAGAGATAGTTTTTAAATGCAGTATTACCTAATTTATATAACAACTAAAGACGAAGAAGAAGCAAGGAAAATAGGCAAGACATTGGTAGTAGAAAAACTGGCAGCCTGTGTTAATATCCATCCTATAGAATCTATTTATCGGTGGGGAGGGGAAATTAGGGAAGAAAGTGAAATAGCGATGTTGGTTAAGACAAAAGCTGAGTTGGTTGATGAGGTCATTAAAAGAGTGAAAGAATTACATTCATATGAAGTTCCATGCATCGTTTCCTTACCCATAGAAAAAGGTTACCCAGATTTTTTGAAGTGGATTAACCAGTCAACAAAATGAATCAACTTTTAATAAGTCTTAATAAAGGTAGGAGAGGTGTCACTAAATTTAACTAGGGTTGCGGCGCAGGTTGGAAATATGATAGCCAGGCTGAAGGCTGGCAGCGAGGAAAGGCAGAGGCGCCTAAACTATGCTCTGGATGTTCTTCATAGTCAGGCTTCCGACTTCAATTATTTAAAAAAGAAGATTGCCTCCAGCAGGACTACCTGGTTGGTGGCTGGTTTGGTGGATGGGCTTGACAGTCATTACAAGGCACCACCCACCCCTACCGAATTCACCATTCTGGCTAGTGATGGCTCTCATATTGATGTTGACCGACATCGGTCAACAAGGTGCTATCTAATAAACATAGGTACTACCATTCTTCATTACGGTGCCCAGCCCAGTGCTACCCTTGATAGTTTTCCTTGTCTCTATTTCGGGGATGAAGACTTGGTTATTACACCGACTGGGGTTAAAGGTCGTGAGCAGCTAATAGAAGGCACGCTTTTAGGTGTGAAGCGTAGTGTAGACGAGTGCCGCCAGTTAGCCAAACTGGCAGCTGAGCTGCCACCGGGTAGTTCAAGTCTGGCACTGCTTGATGGCTCGCTTATTCTCTGGGGTCTAGAGGCTTACCCTGAATTTGTGGCTGAGGCTCTGCTGGATAAAGGCTTTCTAAGCTATCTTGATGATATCAGAAAACTTAATAATGGTAAGAGAGTCGCCCTGGCCAGCTATATCAGCTTTCCTCGCAGCACCGATGTAGTTAATGCGCTGCGAGTGGCTCTTTGCCCCCATGACCCTGCTGATTGCGACCGTTACTGCCCGACCAATGAGAAAAGGGACTGTGATATGGTAGCTGGCGTTCAGGACAGGGAGCTATTCCTGAATTTATTAAGCCAGGGAGAAAGGTCAGCCCTATTTATCAGTCAATCGTCTATAGTCCAGAAGCGCTACGGGGAGCATCAGGTCTATTTCTTCTACTTGAGGGTGGATGACGAGATAGCCAGGGTTGAGATTCCCCGCTGGGTAGCCATGGATGAAAACCGGCTCACTTTAGCTCATTGCCTAGTCTTAGACCAGTGCCAGCGGGGGCAAGGATACCCAGTGGCATTAAGCGAAGCCCATGAACAGGCAGTGGTAACTGGAGCCGATAGGGAAAACTTCTGGCAGTTAGTGGAATCATCCCTGGTGGAGGAACACCTACCCAGCCTCAGCTCAGCCAAGAGCCGGAGCAAAAGAACAAGGTGGGTTTAAATAAGGATTTATGATAGGTTAGAAGAGGTGGCAAAAATGTTTGAGGTTGTCTATTATTCCATGTGCGGGAGCACAAAAAAGGTCGCTGAAGCCATCGCCGTAGAACTAGGCGTGAAGGCAGAGAGTGTTAAAGCGAAAGGAGGATTGACTAAAGACTCCTTTGTTTTCCTCGGCTCTGGTTGCTATGCAGGCAGACCGGGCAGGAAATTGCGGAAGTTCATTGCCAGAAATGATTTTAAAGGAAGGCAGGTTGCCCTATTTGGGACTTCTGGAGATGGCGAGGGTAAGGAAGTGAAGGCAATGGAAAAGCTGCTCAAGCCAACGGGTGCGCTGATAAGAGGCTGTTTTTACTGCAAAGGAAGAGCGTTGTTTTTCTTTAACCGAGGACATCCAAGCAATGAAGAACTCGCCAAAGCCAGAGAGTTCGCCAACGAAATGAAAACTCAAAAAAACAAGGAGGAGAGAGATGGGGACTAAGGGAAGGAAGAATATTAAAAAGCCCAAGAAGCAAAAGAAGAAATAGGAAAAGGGAGAGTCAAAGAGAGGCGAAGCCTCTCTTATACAACTAATTCCCCTTCCCTTCTTGGAGTATGCAAGCCATTGCGAGGGAGTGACAGAAGATATGTCTTTGCGAGGAGCAAAGCGACGAAGCAAACTAAAAGGTGGAGATAAGATTGCTTTGCCTTCGGCTCGCAATGACACATCAGACAGAAGGGGAAGGGGATAAAGGGGATAGGGTTACCTAATGAAAAACCTAGAGGGGGTGAGGTTAATAATTGAACACGGCTGAAATGCAGAGAGTGGGTGAGGTTGTTGAAGCCAGCACCACTGATTTCGTGGCGCAGTGCTACGAGCTTTATCAGTCGCCGCCCTTAGGCAGTCTGGTAAAGACCAGAGATTTAGCTATGGAGTTATATGGCATAGTCTATAATGCTACTACCACCAGCTTTGAGCCGGGTCGACGTCCCATTGCTAGAGGCAAGGATGAGACCACTGAGGAGGCAATCTACCAGACAAGCCCTCAGCTTTTGAAGCTACTTAAAAGTGAATTCAGTGCCTTGGTGGTTGGGCACAGGCAAGGTGATAAACTACATCACTACCTGCCACCCAAACCAGCCCGAATCCATGGCTTTGTTTACCTGTGCTCCCCTGAAGAGGTGAAGGAGTTTAGCCAGTCTTTTGACTTCCTCAATATATTGATTAACACTC
>SOKA01000020.1 GCA_004376105.1 Dehalococcoidia bacterium | reverse complement strand
AGAGCAGAGGACTCATAAGCCTTTGGTCGTGGGTTCAAATCCCTCCGCTGCCACTATTACGTTTAAGTCACCTCACAAAGACCAAGGGATTCACTCAAATCGCCAAAGCTATCCAGCTACAATTTCTGACCAAGGGACTCCACTAAAACAAGCCATTGACGGCTTCCTCTTGTCCTGCAAAGTCGAAGGCAAGTCGTATGGCACTATTGATTGCTATGCTGACAAGCTCAAAGGCTTCCTCTGGTATGCTAGGAATTATGACTGGCCTGATGATATAGGCGCTATTACAACTCAGCATTTACGTGAGTTCCTAGTATATATCCGGGATACTGACCATCGTTGGGGTAGCAATTGTCCAAGAGCTATGAAGCCAGTGAATTCAACCACCATCCAGAAGTATTACAGGGCTAAATTCGCTAGGTTGATTTCTGCCTAGGTGAACCAAGAGAATAATAAACCGCATTTTGCAAAACGTTTTTTAGTCTCTCAATAGTAATTTTGCTGTCATTGTAGCGATGTTATCTTCCCAACCCTTATCTGATAATTCACGCATCTTTTGTTTGATCCTATTCGGTGCAAATAAAATCCAGCCATTATCAGCGAAATGTTTTTCTAGAAGAGGCTCAGCACCAGTATATATTTTCCCTGCAGCAAGCGCATAGTTGATTTTGGTTCTTTTATTTATTAATCCTTGTTCCAAATATTGTTCAAGCAGACGTTCGGTAACTATCTTTCTGTATTTTTCGTTATTGAAAAGCCTATACCTTTTGTTGTAGAAGTCTTTGTCCTTACCTGCAACTGCCTCATACCAAACGCCTGGAGAATCAAGATAAGACTTGACTTCCACAAGTAGTAATTCATTTTTCTTCATATTTAATGCTACGATATCTATTTCTGGTCTGGGCATACTGGGTAGATTCATAGTCCTTTTATCTTCCTTTGTTATTTCAACTTTCACGCTTTGTTTCACCCAGTAGCCTTCTGACTCTAAGCATTGAGCTATAATGTTTTCAAATGCGTTCATTCTTCTACTCCTCCTTTCACGTCTCCACTTGGTTCAATCCTGAAATGTTCCAAATCTATTATAACTCTAACCAGCATCCAATAGATATCCATACAAGGTTAGTATTTGTTTAGCACAGAGGTCTGTGCATCGAACCGTCGTAGGGCGAAACTAACAACTGCTGGCAAACAACCTTGCTCTACTATTTTGGCAATAGGCGTCTTGTTGCTTAACTCTCAAGCTGGCCGTCAGGTTACATCGAACAGGCACTCCGCTTCCCCCTGGGCAATGCAACTAACCTCTTTGACAGCGAGGCCCTAACCTCAGCTAACAATATTTCCCACCAGCAGATAAAGGGTTCTTCATCTTTCCCCTCTCTCCACCTCGGTGGGGCACCCGACGGCATTTGATTCTCCGCCGCATGGAGGCCCTTTATTAACCTCTGGGGAGGTAGCTCAACCCCCAATCCTTGGGCAACCTGATGGACTACTTCGTGCTTGTCGGGCTCAGGGTGGGCTAGGGTATCAACCCAATCAAAAAATACTGCTTTAATCATTTTCCCGTCCCCTTTTTTGTGCTCACCCGGCAGGGCACTGACCCCGATTAGGTCCAGGCACCACACGGGACGGGAGGTAAGCAGCTGGGCATGAAGCCCACGCCTGGATTTCCCGAGTGCCCTGCCAGCATGGTTTACTCGACAAGGTGTATTTTAGCTACGGCTATGGCTTGGGTGATGGTATCGATATCGTAGGTGGCTCCGAGAGTTTTGAGTGTGAAAAGAGTGGCTTCTTTTAAGTCCTCGAGGCCGACATCACCACCCCAGCCTATCTTGTCAAAGAATTTTAGTAGGCGGTCTGTAAGAGCTTTTTCCATTCTGCTCCCCTATTTCCAAGGTAGTTTTTATTAGCTCTCTCTAGGTAACAACCCAATCGGGAGTATCCAGCGCCCATATTTGGCATTCATAATCACTGCCGCTGAGCCGTAGACTGCGGTCGCACCGCAAAAAATTCCCTCTATTCCAGCAACACGAGCCGGTATAGCACCAAAGAAAACTGCTGCCAGCAGTGCAAAGAGTATTGTCAGTGAGGCAAATATGGAGACGTGCACCCAAGATATTCTAAAGGCACCAGCTGTCATATAGCCGGTAAATATACTCCAGCATATGCAAGTCCAGGCTAACCCGGGACCATCAAGCTTAACTATACCCAGCCATTGCAGGAGGAAAGCAAAGCTAAGGCCTATCCAGAACACACCGTAGGAGGTGAATGCAGTTAGGCCAAAGGTATCTCCCCGGTGAGCATCAATTATCCCGGCAATAACCTGAATCATTCCTCCCCAAAAGAACCCCCAAATTAGAGGCATTGTGCTGGATATCCAACCAATATTATGTATTTGCAGTAAAATAGTATTGAAACCGAATCCAGCTAATCCCAAAGCACTTGGGTTAGCCCACACAACATCGTCTTTTGACATGCGGCGAAACCTCTTAAAACTTGATTTGCTTTAGGTTGTTTCTTTGTAGCCGACCAGTTTCTTAAGTTCCTCTACACACTCCGGATTTTCAATAGTGGCAATGTCTCCTATTGGCTCATCCTTGGCTAGGCTTTTCAGGATTCGGCGCATAATCTTGCCACTCCTCGTCCTCGGGACTGCCTTGGCAAATATAATCCTATCCGGTCGGCAGGTAGGACCGAGCACTTTAACCACATGATCCATAATCTCCTTGGTAAGCTCATCTGATGGCTCTCCACTCTTAAGTCTAACAAAAGCCCACGGGGTCTCACCTTTAATCTTATGTGGAGCTGATACTACAGCGCACTCAGCCACAGCATCGTGTCCGCCTATGGCGTTCTCTACCTCAGCAGTGGAGAGCCGGTGACCGGCAACCTTCATTACATCATCCACTCGGCCAGTAAGGCGGAAGTTATCTTTCTTGACTAATCTTGCTCCATCACTAGTGAAGTAAGCCCCATTGCCGTACTGACTCCAGTAGTTCTCCTGATACATATCGGGATTCTTGTAAATGCCTCTGAGCATGCCTGGACCAAACGGACTCTTTTGAACCAGATAGCCCCCTTTATCTATGCCTAGGGACTTGCCTTCCTCATCAAGGACTTCATGTCGAGTTCCGGGGAAGCTCCTGCCGGCGACGGTGGGGATAAAGGGGCCTATGCCAGGGAGGGCATTAATCAATGTGCCTCCAGTTTCCGTCTGCCACCAGGTATCAATTATGGGGCATCTCTTGCCACCAATCTTCTCAAAATACCACATCCATGCATCCCGGTTGATTGGCTCACCTACAGTAGCTAACAGACGGAGGGTGCTTAGGTCGTACTTCTCTAGCCACTCCTCTCCCCAACCCATAACCATTCTTATCATCGTCGGTGCGGTATAAAACACAGTCACGCCGTACTTTTCTATTATCTGCCACACTCTACCTCGGTCGGGGTAATCAGGAGCTCCTTCATAGAATATCTGAGTAGCACCCACAGACAGTGGCCCATAAACATTGTAGGTGTGGCCTGTAACCCAACCAATGTCAGAGGTGCACCAAAATACATCATCATCGTGGAGGTCAAAGTCCCACTTCGTAGTCCAATAAGCCTGCGTCAGATAGCCACCTGTGGTGTGGATAACTCCCTTTGGCTTGCCTGTAGTGCCACTGGTATAAAGGATATATAAGACATCTTCACTATCCATTACCTCAGGTTCGCAGTAAAGGTCAGCCTTTGCCATCAGCTCATGCCACCAGTGGTCTCTGGCCTCAACCCAGTTCACCTCCTGGCCAGTTCGCTTAAACACCACCACATCTTTTACACTTGTTCCGTTCACCGCCTCATCGGCATTATTTTTCAAATTTACCGGGTGCCCACGGCGGTAATAACCATCGCAAGTGACCAAAGCCTTGGAGTCGGCATCCATTATCCTGTCTTTAAGCGATTCAGCACTAAAGGCAGAGAAGACAACGCTATGTGGTGCTCCAATGCGAGCACAAGCCAGCATTGCTATCTGAGCCTCGGGTATCATCGGCAGATAGATACTAACCCTGTCTCCTTTTTTAATGCCAAGGCTTTTCAAAACATTGGCAAACTTGTTAACCTCACGATAAAGGTCATAATAGGTTAGTGTCCTGCTCGGTTCGTCAAAAGGCTCTCGCACCCCTATTATTGCCGCCTTGTTTCTCCGCCAGGTTTTAATATGTCTATCTACGCAGTTATAGCAGGCGTTCAGTTTGCCACCAATGAACCACTTAAAATACGGTAGTTTCTCTTCATAAGCTTTGTCCCACTCCTTATACCAATCAAGCCCCACACGGGCCCGCGTGGCCCAAAATGTCACTGGGTCCTTATCTGCCAGTTCATATATTGATTCATCGCTCACCCATGCTTTCCTCTTCAACTCATCACTTGGCCAAAGTATTCCCTTTTCCTTGGCATCCTCAACAACCCATTTTACTGCTTCAGTCACTAACTCACCTCCATTGTTTTAGATTTTTGGTCTAGAATGAAAGGCTTGCCTCTTTTCAATACCCTACCGCAGCCTAGTTTATAGGAAGTAGCTACTTCTCTTTGACATCGCTTCGACCTCAGAATAGGGTATCTTTACCTTGGGAAGTACAGGTTTTCCGTCAGGCCCCATCTGAATGGTGCCGGTAGGACAAACGAAGGCACAATCCCCACAGCCGATGCAATCCTCCTCACTCACTTGGTAACCATAGAAGGAAGCAGCCACCTCTTTATATATACCTTGGGTAACTAGGCTTATCGCCGCCTTGCCTATTGTTTCCTGGCAGGCCCTGAGGCACAAGCTACAGTGGATGCAGTCTTCCCCTAGTAGAGCAACCCTCGGTTTCTCAACCCCGTACTCCTCAGCCAACTCCTGTATCTTCTTTACATTGGGGCATCTAGCTAGCAGAGGTTCAATTATCCCTTTGCGTCGCTTTCTTACCATTTTGGTATTAGTCTTTACCACCAGACCTTCTTTCACCGGGTAAAGGCAGGCAACTACAAACCTAAACTTAGAGCCTCCATTTTCGCTTACCTCAACGGTGCATAGCTGGCAAGCCCCGTTGGGTTTGACCGCAGGATGATAGCAAAGAGCTGGGATATTCCCAATTCCAGGCATGCGCGCCACAGCTTCTAGAATAGTCTGACCACCCGACACTGCGATCTCTTTATTGTCGACTGTAAGGTGAACTATATTAATCCCTTCAGCATCCTTCACCTCAACCCAACTTCCACCATTAACCCATAGTCTTGCCATTGGTTGCCTCCTTTCACTGTTAAGCTCACTACTTCTCCTGGCTTAGTCGAGCCCATAGCCAGGTTGCGTGCCGCTTGTCTAGCTTACCCAGCCAACTCTCTATTTTCTCTATATCACCGCTGGCCAGCGCTGCCATCTCCTCCTGAGTCAGGGTGTAATACTCGTTGAGTGCTTCACTGGGGTTCTCAGCAAGTCGAGCTAAGAACTGGCTATCGTCCGCAGCTCTAGCTATTACCGCTAGGATTCTTACTTTCCGTTTCAGCCTTTCCTCAGCAGTGATAGGCTCTCTCTTTTTCCTCCTCGACTGCACCATTGCCGACCTCATGTTCGTCATTCCGCTTATAGAATACTGCCTGGCAGACGACCATACACCGACCTAATGTCCCATTTTTATATGCCCTAAAGTTCTAAATCTCTTGAGATTATCGCCCGGATAGTTTAGAATTGGTTTAGTAACCAAGCGCTTGATAGTAAGGAAGGACATATTAGGGTGAAGATAAGGATTCTAATTGCCGATGACCATGCTGTGCTAAGGGAAGGCATGCGTAACCTGCTTGAGCGGGAGAAGGATTTTGAAGTCGTCGGTGAGGCTGGTGATGGTGAAGAAGCGGTCAGGTTAGGCAGTGAGCTAGAGCCCGATTTAGTCATAATGGATATTGTCATGCCCAAGCTTAGTGGCATTGAGGCTACGAAGTTAATTAAGCAGGCAAGCCCGTCTACAGCGGTATTGGTATTGACTGCCTATAACGACATCCGCTACATCATTGGACTTCTGGAGGCCGGAGCCTGTGGCTACCTGCTGAAGAGTGCACGCAGCAATGAGATTGTCGGGGCTATCCGCGCCGTGCGTTCCGGCGAGTCTGTGCTCGATCCGGCGGTAACCCATAAGCTTTTGCAACGTGTAGTCGGGCTAGTCAAGGAACCTGGCGAGGTGCAGACCAGTGGACAGCTCACCCCCAGGGAGATTGAAATTTTGAGGCTAGCAGCCAAAGGAATGAGCAACAAGGATATTGCCGATGAACTCTTTCTCAGCCTACGCACAGTGAAAGCTCACTTGACCAATATTTTTAACAAAATAGGGGTCGGTTCCCGCACTGAGGCTATCATCAAGGGGTTGAGGGAGGGCTATATTACCCTTGACGATTATCCCAGAGGAGAGGGTGATTGATGAAAACAAAATTTGAGATGACTGAGAAAGACTACCGATACCTGTTCGAGAATGCCAGCGACGCCATGTGGGTTCAGGATATGGAGGGTAATTTCTTGGACGGAAACAGAGCATTAGAAAAGCTTAGCGGATATACCCTGGAGGAATTGGCTGGCAAGAATATTACTCAGTTCCTTAGTGATGAGTTTTTGGCTTTGGCAAAAGAAGTCCAGCGCAGATTGCTTACTGGGGAGGATATCGACCAACCCTATGAGCAGCGATTCCTCGTGAAGGGTGGAAGAACGCGGATAGTAAAGATGGCTACTAATCCCATCATCATCAATGGAGAGGTGAAAGGGTTTCAACATGTCGCCAGGGATGTTACTGAAGAGAAGCAATTGCAAGAGAACATGCGGTTCTATATCCACCAGGTCACCAGAGTTCAGGAAGATGAGAGAAAGCGCATTGCCCGAGAGTTACACGATGATTTAGCTCAAACCCTTCTCCTTCTGGCGCAGGGCCTAGATATGCTCAGCTCAACTAAACGACCAAAGTTATCTAACTCGGCTCTTAAACAAGCCCTAGAAGAGCTACGCAGGCAGGCTGTCGAAGCGCTAGAAGGTTTGCGGCGCTGTGCCCAGGACCTAAGGCCTCGTATATTAGATGATCTAGGCTTGGTAGCTGCCCTCGAGTGGATGACAGAGGACATGGTAAAAAGCCAGGAAATTGATGCTCATGCTGAGGTCATGGGCGTGGAGCAGACCTTGCCGGTGGAGACACAACTACTGCTATTCCGAATTGCCCAAGAGGCGTTAAACAATATCAGAACGCACGCTGAAGCATCTAGAGCCGTGGTCAAACTGGAGTTCGGAGATAACAGCATTAAGATGACTGTGAGCGATAACGGTAAGGGTTTTGAGCTGCCAGAAAGGATGGGAGACTTAGCTAGCATTGGCAAGCTCGGTCTAGCCGGAATGCAGGAGAGAGCACGGTTACTGGGTGGCACTATTGAAGTGCAGTCAACACCAGGTAAAGGAACAACTTTGATTTTAGAAGTGCCTAGCTGAATCACAGCTACCTCTTCTTTCATTGAAGCGCGGCCCTTACCAAAGTCCCAAGTGCCTCGATCGCCAAGAGTCTTCTGGCAAGTGAGACGGGTAGTGGCACTATCAAGGAATGGCTTCCACACTCGCCCTTTCAGGATTAAACTACTCCCCAGTTGGGCCCGTGCGGGGAAGTGTTATACTAGTAAGTAGAGGTCTTGAAAATGACAGCCATTTTATCCAAGCAAGATATTCATCGATTACTACAGCAAGAGCTACCTCTAGTAGAAGGCTATATTAACCTTGACGAGCAGGTACAACCTAATGGCATTGACCTTACACTGCGTGAGGTGGCAATGCTCCAGTCATCGGGTAGGATAGCGGTTAAAGATAGCCAAAGGCTGGTATCTGATTTAGCCCCATTGTTGTTTGACGGACTGGATTTTATTGACTTGATGCCAGGTGCCTATATTATTACTTATAATGAGATTGTCCATCTACCTAAAAATGTTATGGCATTAGCCACACCCAGGTCGAGTCTGCTTCGTTGTGGTGTCACGGTAAACACTGCGGTGTGGGACGCTGGCTACTCCGGTCGTTCCCAATCTCTCATGGTGGTCTATAATCCTCAGGGGTTTCGTTTGCAGAGGAATGCCAGAATTGTCCAGCTTGTTTTCCTATGGCTAACCCGGGAGACAGAAGGCTACCAAGGAGCCTATCAAGAAGAAAATATAGATTGACTTTAACCTCACCTCTTGGTGACTATACGACCTCTACAATAGTTGTTGACAGTTACCTTTGGCTGTGGTAAACTGAAAAATTAGTGCTTGGTACCATAGCTAAATAAGTGATAGATTGAAGTTTGGTATTTAATTTATCACTTAGCTTGAAATGGATGAGCCTAGGCTCATCCATTAAAATTGTGGGGAATAGGAGGGAGCCAATTGCCTACGGTTAACCAGCTTGTTCGTAAAGGGCGTAAGAAGGTTATTAAGAAAACCAAAACGCCAGCACTGCGCGTTACCTATAACGCGTTAAAGAATAAAAGGGTGCTGGGGAAGGGCTCTCCACAGAAGCGGGGGGTTTGTATTCAGGTTAAGACTATCACCCCTAAGAAGCCCAATTCAGCCCTGCGTAAAATAGCTAGGGTGCGGCTGACCAATGGGATGGAGGTAATAGCCTATATTCCCGGTGAGGGGCATGAGTTGCAAGAACACTCTGTGGTCCTGATTCGTGGAGGTCGGGTGAAGGATTTACCCGGTGTTCGTTATCATATCATCCGGGGTGCACTGGATGCTACTGGTGTAGCTAATCGTCGTCAGGGTCGTAGTAAGTATGGAAGCAAGCGAGCTAAAGACGTGACAGTTACCCCTCCTCCGGCCACTGCAGTTGTCGATGTTCCTCGTCCCGACGTGGTTATCGAAGAGGGTGCTTAAATTAAGGAGGTAAAATGCCAAGGCGGGGCCAAGGTATAAGAAGAGAGCTATCTGTCGATGCTAAGTATCACAGTGTGATTGTGACTAGGTTGATTAACCGAGTAATGATGCAGGGCAAGAAAAACACGGCGGAGAGGGTTGTGTATGGTGCTCTAAACATTATGGAACGGCAGGAGTCAAAAGCCCCGGTCAATGTTCTAGAACAGGCGGTAAGGAATGCCATCCCCCTACTCGAGGTTAAGCCCCGTCGGGTTGGGGGTGCTACCTATCAGGTGCCGGTGGAGGTTCGGCCTGACCGTGGTCTTTCTTTGGCTGTACGCTGGCTGATAAAATCAGCTAGAGCCAGAACAGGCAAATCTATGGCGGAGAAGCTGGCTGCTGAACTTAGTGATGCCTCAAAAGGACAGGGGGCGACTATTAAAAAGCGTGAGGACACTCGTAAAATGGCTGAGGCCAATAGAGCCTTTGCCCACTATAGATGGTGAGAGTTCAAGGTAAAGGACAGGACAGTGCTTAGGAGTTTTCCATTAGAGCGTATACGAAATATAGCTATTATCGCTCACATTGATGCTGGTAAGACCACCATCACCGAAAGGATACTATACTATACCGGTCGCACCTATAAGATTGGTGAGGTGGATGAAGGCACAGCCGTGATGGATTGGATGAAGCAGGAGCGAGAACGTGGCATTACTATCACGGCTGCGGCTACTACTTGCTATTGGCAGAACCACCGCATCAATATTATTGATACCCCAGGGCATGTGGATTTTACTGCTGAAGTAGAGCGTAGCCTTAGAGTATTGGATGGGGGAGTGGTGGTTTTTGATGCGGTGGCTGGGGTTGAGGCTCAGTCAGAGGCAGTATGGCGACAGGCTGACAGATATAATGTGCCTAGAATTTGTTTCATCAACAAGATGGATCGAATTGGTGCCAACTTTAGCCGCGGTTTGTCTATGATTAAAGAGCGACTGCAAGCCAAACCCCTGCCCATACAATTACCTTTAGGTAGTGAAGCCTCATACGAAGGCATTATTGACCTGATAGAGAATAAAGCATGGCGCTTTGATGGAAGCCCTGATTCAGAACCATTGGAGGTAGCTATTCCTGAGTCAAAGCTGGCAATGTGTATTGAATTTCGTCAGACACTAATTGAAAAATTGGCTGAAAGCGATGACCAGATTATGGCGGCTTATCTCGATGGTAAGAGCATTACTCCCAATGAGTTGAGAACAGCCTTAAAAAGGGTGACCTTAGCTAATAAAGGGGTGCCTATTCTTTGTGGCAGTGCGCTGAGAAATAAAGGTATTCGGTTGTTACTTGATGCTATTGTAAGCTATCTTCCGTCTCCTTTAGATATGCCACCGATAAGGGCTATTGATACCAGACTAGGAACTGAAGTCACCCGCCCAGCCCGAGATGATGCCCCCTTTTCCGCACTAGCCTTTAAGGTAGTATCTGACCCTTTTGTGGGTAGGCTGGTCTATCTAAGGGTGTATTCGGGCAGAGTGAAGGCAGGGACTCGGATATTTAACGCAACTCGAGGCAAAAGGGAGCGTATTGGACGGATATTATTAATGCATGCCAATCATCGCGAGGAGATAGGTGAGGCCGACACCGGGGCTATCGTTGCCGCCTTGGGTCTTAAGGATACCTTTACCGGTGATACCCTATGCCCTTCCTCCCAGCCCTTGCTACTTGAATCTATTCGCTTCCCTGGGCCAGTGCTCTCGGTTGCTATTGAGCCCAAAACTAAGGTCGACCAAGTCAAGATAGAGGAAGCCCTAAGCAAATTGGCTGACGAGGACCCTACCTTTAAGGTGGATTATAACCAAGAGACGGGACAGACTGTTATCTCAGGTATGGGTGAGCTTCACCTGGAGGTCATAGTAGGCAGATTGTTCAGTGAATTTAGGGTGGGGGCAAAGGTGGGTAAGCCGCGGGTTGCCTATAAGGAGACTATAACCATACCGGTGCGGGTTGAAAGCAGGTTCGTCCGACAAACTGGAGGGCATGGCCAATATGGTCATGTCTGTCTTGAGCTTGAGCCTGTGGAGCGTGGCAGTGGCTTTCAATTTGTAGGCCGGGTTAAAAATGGAGCTATACCGAAGCAATATATCCCAGCGGTGGAGATTGGGATTAAAGAGGCTATGAAGACCGGGGTGCTAGCTGGCTACCCTGTGGTTGATATTAAAGCCACCCTCTATGACGGTAGTTATCATGAGGTTGACTCTTCAGATATAGCCTTTAAGATGGCTGGCTCAATAGCTCTAAAGGATGGTGTTGCTAAAGCCAAACCCATTTTTCTGGAGCCTATTATGAGGCTGGAAGTGGTTACACCAGAACAATTTCTTGGTGATATAATAGGTGCCCTCAATTCAAAGAGAGGACATATTGAAGCTATAGAAACACAAGGCGAAATGCGTGTTGTTCATTCGTCCATCCCCTTAGCTGAGACCTTTGGCTATGCCACCAGTCTCAGGTCACTAACTCAGGGCAGAGCCACACATTCTATGGAATTTTATCGCTATGAGGAGCTACCAGCTGAATTGGAGGGCGAGATTAAAGCTATGGGTAGAAGGTGAATTTTTTCTATGCCTAAGCAGAAGGTTCGTATTAAGCTAAAGGGTTATGACCACAAGATACTTGACCAATCAGCTCTGCAGATTGTTGAGGCAGTGGAGCGGACTGGGGCTATTGTTGTTGGACCGATACCTCTGCCTACTCATATCCAGAAGTTTAGTGTTATCCGCTCCCCCTTTATAGATAAGGATTCCCAAGAGCAGTTTGAAATTCGAACCCATAAGCGCCTTATTGATATTGTAGAGACGACTTCTAAAACAATAGACGCCTTGGCTAACTTGAGCCTACCTTCAGGGGTTGATATAGATATTAAGTTGTAAAAAGTCCAGGATGGCTAGGGATATGACTCAGGGGATTATTGGCAGAAAGTTGGGTATGACCCAGATATGCAGGGGCAATGGTAAAGCGGAGACAGTAACCGCTATCGAGGCTGGGCCGTGCACTGTAATACAGGTTAAAACGGCGGCTAAGGAGGGATATAATGCTGTTCAGCTTGGATTTGGTCAGGCAAAACGGCTCAACTCTCCTCAGCGGGGACATCTCAAGGGATTGGGGCAGTTTAAGTATCTTCGAGAATTCAGAACGGATGATGTCGAAACTGTTGAAGTAGGGGATAGGGTTGATGTTAGCTTGTTTCAGGCAGGTGACCTGGTTGATATTACCGGGGTGTCAAAGGGTAAGGGCTTTGCTGGTGTGGTAAAACGCTATCATTTTGCTGGCGGACCTAAAACGCACGGGCAGTCTGACCGGCACCGTGCCCCAGGCTCCATAGGGGCTACTACCTCTCCTGGTAGGGTATTCAAAGGGAAGCGCATGGCAGGACATATGGGGAATAGTCAGGTGACAGTGCGTCATTTAGAGGTATTTGAAGCTGACCCTACCCGTAACCTATTGATGGTTAAGGGAGCAGTGCCCGGGGCTACGAATGGATTATTACTAATACGGAAATCAGGTAGGGGGGAGTAAGGAAGTGCAAGTTCCAGTTTATAGCTCTGCCGGTGAGGTGGTTAAACACATTGAGATAAGTGACCGAGTTTTTGCGGTGCCGTTTAATCAGGCAGTGGTGCACCAGGCAATGGTAAGGCAGCAGGCAAACGCTCGTCAAGGAACGGCTAATACTAAAACTCGTAGCCAGGTTTCGGGTAGTAGTAGGAAGTTGTTTCGGCAGAAACACACTGGTTCTGCCCGAGCTGGCAGCCGTAGGTCACCACTGCGCCGAGGAGGAGGTATCGCCTTTGGGCCTAAGCCCAGGAGCTACAGGCAAGCAATGCCTAAAAGGATGCGCCAATTAGCTCTAAGGTGTGTGCTATCGGCGAAGGCAGAAGATAGGGAGCTAATGGTTTTGGAGCAACTGAAACTTGATGAGCCTAGAACTAAGGAAATGGTGCAGATTTTGGCAGCGCTGGGGGTGGATTCCTCAGCTCTTATTGTTACTAGGGAACCAGAGGGCAACGTAGTTAAATCAGCCCGTAACCTGCCAAGGATTAAGACAATGCCAGCTAGTTTACTTAATGTGGTTGACATCCTTTCCCATAAAACGTTATTGATGACTGAGGCTGCCGTGGGCAAGGCAGAAGAGTTATGGGGAGAGAAACTATCCCAAGGAGAGAACCATGCATCCTTATGAGGTGTTGCGCCGTCCGTTAATAACCGAGAAGAATACCGAGCTTCAAGCTCAGGGCAAATATGCCTTTGAAGTAGCCAGAGAGGCTAATAAACCACAGATTAAACAGGCTGTGGAAAAGGCATTTAAGGTCAAGGTGACCGCAGTTAATGTGGTGACAGTACCTGGCAAGACACGAAGGGTAGGCAGGCGACAGGTGTTAACCCAACCCTCGAAAAAGGCGATAGTCACTCTCCAGTCGGGGGATAAGATTGAATTCTTTGAGGGTGTCTAATAATGAAGGGGGAACCTAAGTGGCACTAAAGGTATATCGTCCCACCTCTCCCGGTAGGCGAGGTATGAGCGGCTCTACCTTTGAAGAAATAACTAAAGGTAAGCCAGAGAAATCGCTGCTCTTACCCCTTAAGAAGAGGGCAGGGCGTAACAACCAGGGGAGAATATCAGTTCGACACCGGGGTAAGGGTGCGAAACGAAGACTCCGCATTATTGACTTTAAGCGTGATAAGGTTGGTGTTCCCGGTAAAGTGGCTGCTATTGAATATGACCCCAACCGTTCAGCAAATATTGCTCTCATTTACTATGTTGATGGGGAAAAGCGTTACATCCTCGCCCCCTCAGGGCTTAGCCTGGGGGATGTGATAAAGTCAGGCGGTGATGCTGAAGTAAAACCTGGGAACGCTTTACCCTTGAAGCTAATCCCAAGCGGCACTTTGATACATAATGTTGAGTTGGAGAGGGGCAGGGGTGGGCAGTTGGTGCGAAGTGCTGGAGCTGCAGCTCAACTAATGGTAAAGGAGGGCGGGTATGCCCTGGTTCGGTTACCGTCTGGTGAGGTGAGGCGTATTCGTGGTGAGTGTTTAGCTACCATCGGGCAAGTAGGGAATATTGACCATCAGGGTATTAAATTGGGCAAGGCAGGTCGTAAGCGGTGGTTAGGTTGGCGACCTGCAGTGAGGGGTTCGGCTATGAATCCGCGTGACCACCCTCATGGTGGTGGGGAAGGCAGGTCGCCAATAGGCATGCCCGGACCTAAGACACCGTGGGGGAAGCCAGCTTTGGGCTATAGAACTCGTAAGCCAAAGCCTTCAGATAAGATGATTGTTAAACGCCGGGGGAAGTAAACGAGTAAAGGTGAAGCCAAATGTCAAGGTCAATTAAGAAGGGGCCGGCCATTGACCCCAAACTGCTAAAGAAAGTGGAAGCTCTTAACCGCTCTGGCCAGAAGGCGGTAATAAGAACCTGGTCACGCTCATCTACCATCCTGCCTGTGATGATAGGGCTTACTATCGGGGTGCATAATGGCAGGAGACATGTGCCTATTTTTATCACCGAGAATATGGTGGGGCATAAATTAGGTGAGTTTGCTTTAACTCGGACCTTTAGGGGTCACTCGTCTAAGGCAGAAAAGACTACTCTGGTAAGAGGGAGAAAGTAGGGCATAACATGGAAGTGAGAGCAGTGGCTAAAGATATAGGCATATCACCTCGTAAGGTGCGTCTGCTAGTAGATATGGTACGAGGCAAGAGGGTGGATGAAGCCTTGACCATGCTCAAGTTTACCGCCTCACCCACGGCTCGAGTTGTGGCCAAGGTAGTGAGATCAGCGGCAGCTAATGCTGAGAACAATTTTCAGATGTCCCCGGATTTAAAGATTGTTAGCATCTTTGTTGACGAGGCACGAACCCTGAAGAGGTTCCGCCCACGGGCTCGAGGGCGAGCCAGCCCTATCCTTAAGCGGTCTAGTCATATTACAGTTGTTGTTGCCGAGCAGGAGGAAGAAGTTGGGTCGTAAGGTTCATCCTACGGGCTTTAGAATTGGTATCATACGGGATTGGCAAGCAAAGTGGTATGCCGGTAAGCAGTATGTACAGTTTTTGCACGAAGACCTAAAACTTCGGCAGGCTATTAGCTCTAAATATGCTGATGCTGGTGTTTCTCTAGTGGAAATTGACCGCCAGGCAAATAGGGTGGTGGTAACTATTCATACTGCCCGCCCTGGCGTTGTCATCGGGCGGGGAGGGCAAAGAGTTAATGAAATGAGGCAACACCTTGAGGACCTTATTGGGAATAGGATTCAATTGAATATCGAGGAGATCCGGCAGCCCGAACTTGATGCTTATTTAGTAGCCAAGGCTGTAACTGAGCAAATTGAGCGTCGTATTGCTCACCGCAGGGCGATGAAACAAGCTATTTTTCGCACCCTTGAGGCTGGTGCTAAGGGGATGAGAATCTGTTGTGCTGGTAGATTGGGTGGTGCCGAGATAGCTCGCCGTGAAATGATGCATCGGGGGCAGGTACCCCTGCATAAGCTGCGGGCTGATATTGATTATGGCTTTGCCGAGGCGCATACCACTCTCGGTCGGATTGGGGTAAAGGTCTGGATATATAAAGGTGATATTCTTCCCCAAGTTAAGGTGGTGGAAGTTGAGGAAGTTGAGGAAGTGCCTACTGCACTAGCTGAGCCAGTAGTTGATGAAGGCGTAGAGGCAGAGATCTCACCTCCCGTCGAGTTAGCTGAAGAGGCACCTGAGCCTGAGCCAGTAAAACCTGCTTCTATAGAATTAGAGAAGAAACCTACGAAGCCGGCAAGAAGAGTGAAAAAGGTAGAGGCTACAG
>SOKA01000059.1 GCA_004376105.1 Dehalococcoidia bacterium | reverse complement strand
CTTCCATTCAATCCCCCTCTCCTTTGAAGGAGAGGGGGATTAAGGGGGTGAGGTAGATAAATAATCCCAGTTACTTGCTGTATCTGCAAACTATTGAGTATAATGTTATGAAATAAGCTAGAGAGCAGGCGATTATAAGTGCAACAATATGGACTGGAGAACATTCGCAACCTTGTTCTACTATCTCATTGTGGGGCTGGTAAGACATCACTGTCAGAAGCAATCCTGTTTACTGCCGGGGCAATTACCCGTTTAGGCAAGGTTGATGATGGGACTACTACCTCAGATTATGACCCCGCTGAGGTGAAGCGCAAGATTAGCATTAACCTAGCTATGCTTCCCTGTGAGTGGAAGGGGACTAAAATTAACCTTATTGATACCCCTGGTTATTCTGACTTTACTGGTGAGGTCAAGGCAGCAATGCGGGTTAGCGAAGGAGCCATAATTGTGATATGTGCTGCCTCTGGAGTTGAAGTTGGTAGTGAACAGGTGTGGGCATATAGTGAGGAAGCTAGTCTTTCTCGCCTTATCTTTATTAATAAGATGGATCGCGAGAATGCTGACTTCTACCGAACTTTGGAGCAGCTTCAGTCAAAGTTTGGCTCTAGATGCCTTCCCCTCCAGTTACCTATAGGTGCCCAAGATGATTTTCAAGGGATAGTTGACCTGCTGGCCATGAAAAGCTATACCGGTATTCCGGTAAAGGAGGCTGAGATACCTTCATCACTGGAAGACCAAGCCAATTCTTTTCGGGAGAAACTGGTAGAGGCAGTGGCTGAAATTGATGATAGGTTACTAGAGAAGTATCTAGGCAGCGAGGAACTCAGTCTGGAGGAGCTAAGTAATGGCTTACACCAGGCTGTAGTAACTGGCAAGATTGTGCCCATTTTAGTTGGTTCAGCTTTAAAGAATATAGGGACTGCCTCGCTGCTGGAAGCCGCATATAACTATCTGCCATCACCTAAAGAGCGAGATATAGTTATTGCTGGCGATTCAGCTAAACAAGTGCAGACGATTGAGCCATCTCAGGATGCTCCATTAGCCGCCCTAGTGTTTAAAACCAGTGCTGACCCATATGTCGGTAAGCTTACCTACTTTCGGGTTTATACCGGCACCATTGATAGCAATTCTCAGGTGTGGAATGCTACGCGAGGCGAGGTAGAGCGCATAGGTCAACTATTTACTCTGAGAGGTAAGACTCAGGAGCCGGTATCTCAGCTCAAAGCTGGAGACACAGGAGCAGTAGCCAAATTGAGTGTAACCAGCACCGGAGATACATTGTGTACTCGTGATAAGCCAACACTCATTGCCCCCAGTCTGTTCCCTGAGCCGATTTTTAGTGGGGCGGTGCATCCCAAGACTAAGGCTGACCTAGATAAGTTGGGAGTGGCATTATCTCGGCTGGCTGAGGAAGACCCTACTCTGCGGGTGCATAGGGAGGCTGATACCAATGAGACCATTCTATCCGGGCTCGGTGAGACTCACCTTGAAGTAGCTGCCGAGAAGATGTTGCGTAAATTCGGTGTGGGTGTAGAGCTAAAAACCCCGAAGGTTCCTTATAAAGAGACTATCACCATACCAGCTAAGGCTGAGTATAAGCACAAGAAACAAACCGGAGGGCATGGTCAATACGGGCATGTCTTACTGGAATTGGAGCCTTTACCTCGTGGCAGTGGGCGTGAGTTTGTTGATAAGGTAGTAGGTGGCCGTATACCAAAGAATTATATTCCGGCAGTAGACAAGGGGGTTAATGAAGCAGCTCAGGAGGGGGTTTTGGCTGGCTACCCCGTCGTTGACATAAAGACAAGGGTATATGATGGTAGCTATCATCCAGTTGATTCCTCAGATATATGTTTCAAGATTGCTGGGGCACAGGCGCTAAAGAAGGGATTAGCCCAGGGGCAACCTATCCTCCTTGAACCAATAATGAATATTAAAGTCAGGGTTCCTGAGGACTTCACCGGTGATATTATTGGTGACCTTAATACCAAACGAGCCCGGGTGCTGGGGATGAGCCCCGAGGCTGGAATTAATGTTATTGAGGCTCAGGTGCCTCAGGCTGAAATTTTGCGCTATACAATAGACCTGAGGTCAATAACTCAGGGGAGGGGGAGCTTCAGTGTTGACTTTAGCCACTATGAGGAGGCCCCACCCCACATCACACAAAAGATTATCGCTGAAAGACAAGCCAAGAAGGCTTAAAAGACCACTAAAAACTACCGGTTTTATTCAGCTAGAAGCTCCTTAACCTTACTGGTGAAGGCAGGCAGCACCTTTTTCCAGTCTCCAACCACACCAAAGTGGGCTTCCCTGAAGATATTTGCCTCAGGGTCTTTATTTATAGCCACGATGTTTTTGGAACCAGCACAACCAGTCATGTGCTGGCTGGAACCAGAGAGAGCTACAGCAATATAAAGGGTAGGGGCAACAATCTTGCCGGTAAGCCCTACCTGTAATGCGTCTGGCACCCAACCGTTATCGCAAGCAGGTCTAGTAGCACCCACTGCCCCTTCCAGTATCTTAGCCAGCTCTTCTAGTTGCTTAAAACCATCAGCATCGCCAATGCCTCTACCCCCGCTGACTACTACCTCAGCCTCCTCCAGTTTTATCCCCTCTACTTCCTCTCGCACCTTCTCCAGAACTTTGGTTCTTATGGCTGATGGGTCTAAGTCAGCCTCAATAGTAATAACCTCCCCTTGCCTTGAGTCATCTCGCTCCAGGGGTGACATTGCTTTGGCTCTAACTGTAGCTATCTGCGGATAGGACTCGCAGGTGAAGATAGCCTGTGCATTTCCACCATAAACCGGCTTAGTTTGCAGTATCAGCTTCGAGTCAGGGTCGATAGCTAGCTCTATACAGTCCGTAGACGCTGCCGTGCCCAGTCTGAAGGCTAGCCTGGGGGCTAGGTCGCGACCAATAGAGGTCTGCCCCAGAATGAGAATCTGAGGCATCACCTGCCTGACTGCCTTTTCCATAACTGAGACATAGGAATCTGTCTGGTAATCTTTAAGTAAAGGGTCATCAACTACATATACCTTATCGGCGCCAAAGGCAATTGCTTCCTGGACTAAACTGCTTACATTGCTGCCTAGTAACACAGCACACAATTCCTGCCCCAGGTCATCAGCCAGCCTTCGACCGCAACCCAATAGTTCAGTGGTAATTACCGCTAGCTTTCCCTCCTTAACCTCACCATAAATCATAACCCCTTTATATTCAGCCATTAATATCTACCTCCTTAACTTCGACGCTGAAAAAGCTTCAGAGCTTTCCCAGTAAACCTCTCATAGTGCTTTAGCTTCCCTGAGTTTCAGGGCAAGATTAACCGCTGCCTCTTCGGGACTCTCCCCTTCTACAATCTCACATTTACCTTCACGAACTGGTTGGAATAGCTTGAGCAGCCTGGTGCGTTGGCCGGCGGCACCGATTTGAGAAGACTCAACCCCGATATCGGCTGGTTTCCAGACAACAGGCTCTTTCCTTTTAGCTACCACAACCCCCTTAATAGTAGGGTAGCGAGGCTCACCAATCTCATTACTTACTGTAATCAAGGCAGGCAAGGATACCTCAACAACCTCGTAGCCATCATCAGTTACCCTCTCTACCCTTGCCTTACCATCGGTGATGTCTATTTTTTGGGCTAAGGTTACACTGGGCAGCCCCAATATCTCAGCGATACCTGAACCTACTTGCCCAGCATCCCAGTCGGAAGCCTGCCTGCCACAAAGGATGAGGTCATAGTCACCCACCTTCTTGATAGCCATAGCCAGGGCATAGGCTGTTGACCAGCTATCACCCTCAGTAAAAGCCTCATCCTCCAACAGGATGAGCTCATCAGCCCCCATAGATAACGGTTTTCTTACCACATCTCGTAACAGGTTTGCCCCCAGGCTTAAAGCCGTGATTTTGCCACCCTGGGCATCCTTGATTCTTAGCGCTGCTTCTACAGCATATTCAGCATAAGGGTCGACTACTGGTGATACACCCGGTGGTAACGTCACCTTATTCTTAGCCGAGTCAATCTTGAAGCTTGCTGGTGGTGCCTCAGGGTCAATCACCTGCTTAACGCAGACAATCACATTCATTGCATCCGTCCCCTTTCTATTTACAATTTGCTCCCTAATCTTAAGCTAAAACCCAATTGCCTAATTTAACATCGGGCAGATTTGTGTCAAACTCAGGTTCGCCGGCGGTTGCAGTACTAAATGTTAGACTTACCACTCGGTCTATGCCGCTCAAATCTGGCACGACTTCTATCTTAGCCGAGGGGAAGAGGCGACACAAGAAGGTGGTTACGGCTCTTACTTGCCCCTGCCCAATCTCCAGAAGCAGAGAGCCCTCAGGGCAAAGCCTGTCACCCACCTGCTGGCATAACTGGCGTATCTTTTCTAGTCCGTCCCAGCCTCCATTTAGCGCCGCCAGCGGCTCAAAACCTGCTGGACCTATCTGGGGCAATTCTACCTCCTTAACATAAGGTAAATTAGCTATTATAAGGTCAACAGGCTCGGGTAGCGGGTTAAGCATATCGCCTTGGAGAAGACAAATTCTATTTACCACCCCATGTTTTTGGCAGTTAAATAGGGCAACTTTGAGGGCAGAAGCCGATATATCAGTGGCATAGATCTTTGCCTGTGGCAGGTTTAGCGCCAGGCTGATGGCAATAGCACCACAACCAGTACCAATTTCAGCTATACTAGACACAGTATGATTTTGAGCCAGTTTAAGAGCCTTTTCTACCAGTAACTCGCTTTCCGGTCGGGGAATGAAGACGCTGGGCTCAACATAAAAATCAAGCCCGTAGAACTCACGATGTCCTGTTATATAGGCTGTAGGCTCACCGCCCAGGCGACGCTTAATTAGATGCCAGAAATCTTCCTCTTCTTTAGAGCCTAATTCATGGTCAAGGTCTAAATATAACTGAACCTGGCTTACTCTTAAGGCCTGCCTTAGCAATAGCTCGCACTCTAGATGAGCCTCTTCAATGTTATTGGCGACAAGAATTCCCCTGGCACGATTAAGAGCCTGCTTTAGGGTCATACCAGTTGCTTCTCCAGCCGTTTCATCTGGTCATTAGCGGCTAGGGCATCGATAAGTTCATCAAGCTCTCCCTCCAGGATTCGGGGCAGGTTATGGAGGGTTAGCCCAATACGGTGGTCGGAAACACGGTCTTGAGAAAAGTTGTAGGTTCGTATCTTTTCAGCACGGTGGCCAGTGCCAACCTGAGAACGACGCTGCTCGGTCATTTCCGCCTCTTGTTTGCGCTGCTCTATATCCAGCAGTCGGGCTCGGAGCACTGACATTGCCCTTATCCTATTGGTTAGCTGTGAGCGCTCATCCTGACAGGTGGCTACTATACCTGTAGGCAAGTGGGTGATGCGGACAGCAGTGGCTACCTTATCCACATTCTGTCCTCCAGCCCCATGGCTACGGAAGAAGTCAACTTTTAGGTCATCAGGGTTGACTGATACCTCTACCTCATCCGCCTCGGCGAGAACAGCTACTGTAGCTGTTGAGGTGTGAATTCTACCTATAAATTCAGTGGTGGGCACCCGCTGCACCCGATGAACCCCCCTTTCATACTTCAGCCGACTGAAAGCCCCCTTACCCTTTATCTCAAATATAATTTCCTTAAAGCCACCAATGCCGCTTTCATTGACATTAATAATGTCTACTCCCCAACCTTTAGATTGGGCATATCGGGTATACATACGGAAGAGGTCAGCAGCAAATAGTCCGGCTTCATCACCACCAGCCCCAGCCCGGATCTCCATAATAATGTCTCTTTCATCATTAGCATCCTTAGGCAAGAGAGCAAATTTTAGCTCCTGAAGCAGATGGTCTAGCTTTGACTCAAGGCTTTCTATCTCTTGCTTGACCAGTGCCACCATATCTTCGTCTAGCTCGCCATTTAGCATCGCCTTTGTTTCTTCTAGCGACTTAGAGGTTGCTTTATACTTCCTGTACTTCGTTACCAAATCCTCAATACTGGCTCTCTCCTGAGCCAATACCTGTAACTGTTTTGGGTCAGATGTTACCTCAGGCCTAGCTATCTGTCGACCTAGCTCTTGGTAACGCTTCTCTATTCCTTCTAACTGGTCTAACATGATTTATGTCACCTCGCTAAAATTATTATACCACAGCCCCAAATAGCACTCAAAAACAGAAGTAAAAGCTTGACAGCAAGGGCTGAGCCTTTATATTATTAAATGATAATATTTTTCAATTACAACTTGAAATGAGATTTTCAGAGAAAAAGACAGCAACCATACTGAGACAACATGGCTATAAGTTTACTCCCCAACGACGGGTAGTGACACAGACAATTGCCTCAACTCAGGACCATCTTACCCCTGCCGCCATATATGAAAAGGTGCATCAAGAGCACCCTAATATTGGGCTGGTAACCGTCTACCGTACCCTTGACATACTGGCCAAACTAGGGCTTATCTGTGAGCTGCACGCTGGAGGTAGCTGCCACAGCTATACAACTAGTGCTTCAGAGCACCACCACCATTTGATTTGCTCCAACTGCGGTAAGGTTGTTGATTTTAGTGGCTATGACCTTAGTGAATTGAAGCAAAGGCTATCTCTAGAGACCGGGTTTGAGATTGAAGACCACCTGCTTGAGTTCATTGGTCTTTGCCAAGCCTGCCAAAAAGAAGTAATTCGGTAGTTATTATTTTTCAATTAGCCGTATGAAAAATGCTCAGACGAATAGCCGATGAACTCAAAAATCATGCCCCGTTCACTGCCTTGGGTGCCATTACCGGGATTATTATCATAGTGATAATAGCCTTTAGTAATGTTCTCCCCCAGGTTTCCCAGATTTCTTACACTGTTTTTTACATCTTGCACCCAACTCATGTGGCTTTGAGTGCCCTAGTGACCACAGCTATGTATAAAAAATATAGTAACAGCAGAATCTGGGCAGCGATTTTAATTGGCTATCTTGGCTCCATCAGCATAGCCACGCTAAGCGATTCAATAATCCCTTATCTAGGCGAAACCTTACTCGGTCTTGAGAACAGGGGGATTCACATAGGTGTTATTGAAGAACCGCTGCTAACCATCCCGGCAGCGTTTGTGGGCATTGCCATTGCTTACTGGAAACCTACCACCAAATTCCCACACTATGGACATGTATTAATAAGCACCTGGGCATCACTATTCCATATCATTATGGCACTGGGCGAAACAGTAAACTGGATTACATTTCTGGCTATCTTCCTATTTCTATTCCTTGCTGTTTGGCTTCCCTGCTGTACCAGCGATATAGTCTTCCCCCTCCTATTCATAAGGAAGAAGTTGCCACCCCAGCCCACATAGCCTATAATATATAATTCGGTAGACTAACCTGCTATAAGGAGCTGGCGACGAATCTTTCAGTTCAACTAGCACCCAAACATCAACCGGGCTTACTACTAGCCAATCCGGTGATGACAGCCTCTGGCACCTTCGGCTATGGGACAGAATATAGCCACATGTTTGATATTCAAAGGCTAGGGGCTATTGTATGCAAAGGAACTACCCTTGAACCTAGAGACGGTAATCCTCAGCCTAGACTCGCCGAGACAGCTTGTGGCTTGCTCAATTCAATCGGGCTACAGAATATTGGCGTTAATGCCTTAATTAAAGAAAAAGCGCCAATCTGGGCAAGCTGGCATGTGCCTGTCATCGTTAATATTGCCGGTGAAACAATTGACGATTACGCCCAACTGGCGGGCAAGCTGGATGGGGTAGCTGGAATTAGTGCTATCGAAGTAAACATTGGTTGCCCCAATATCAAAGCTGGTGGCGCTGAGTTTGGCGCCGACCCTAAATCAGCCGCCGAAGTAACAGCAGCCGTCAAAACAGCTACTTCTCTGCCAGTACTGGTCAAGTTAACTCCAAACACCAGCCATATAGCTAAGATTGCTATAGCTGTAGCTGAAGCTGGAGCCGATGCCATATCCTTAATCAACACGATGAAGGGTATGGTCATTGATATCACCCGGCGCCGACCCCTATTAGGCAACATAACTGGAGGTCTATCCGGACCAGCAATCAAACCGGTGGCGCTATATATGGTATATGAGGTAGCTGGTGCAGTGGGATTACCCGTTATTGGCTGTGGTGGCATCGTTACTGCCAGCGATGCCATAGAGTTTATTATGGCTGGAGCCAGTGCTATCCAGGTAGGCACAGCTAGCTTTACCAACCCTCGCTCTCCGCTCGATGTTTTACAGGGAATAGAGCAATTCATGCAACAAGAGGGGATAGATAACCTAACCGACCTTATTGGTGCCGCCCGGCACTAACCATCCGGCATATTTGAGGTAGAAGATACTATCTAAGCCTTTACCCTTAAGCATTTTTCAATAACACTAGGGCTTGACTTTCTTTTGCCAATATTATTATATTAATATTGAATCTACCCAAAAATATGAACCAATGTAGAAAGAGAGGCGTAACATGCCAGAAGTTGCCTTACAGATGACCGGTGTTAATAAGTCTTTTGGTGGGGTAAGGGTGTTAAAGGACGTGGATTTTGAAGTAAATAAAGGTGAAATTCATGGTCTCGTGGGCGAAAACGGTGCCGGTAAGAGTGTCCTGATGAAAACTTTAATGGGTGTCCATCATCCTGAGAGTGGAAGGTATATTGTAGGTGGTAACGAGGTTAGATTTGCCAGCCCTGCCGAAGCGCAGCGGCAACACGTCTCTATGGTTTATCAGGAGTTCGGGCTGGTACACTTTCTCAGCGTAGCTGAAAACATTTTCATGGGCAGGTTACCTTCAAGGCGAGGCATGATACGACGGGGCAAGGCGTATGAGGAATCTAAAAAACTCCTAGAGATGTTAGGCAGCGATGTCTCCCCTCGGGCTTTAATAGCCGAGCTTAAGGTAGCTGACCAACAGGAAGTCGAAATTGCCAGGGCATTTTCATATGACCCGGTGGTCTTTATTATGGACGAGCCAACATCCGCCCTCTCATTTGACGAAATCCGACATTTATTTGAGCTGATCAGGAGCTTGCGCGATAAGGGTATGGCAATCGTATATATAAGTCACAAATTGGACGAGGTCTTCGAGGTTACCGACCGGGTCACAGTTATAAGAGATGGAGTTATAGTCTCCACCGACAACACCAGTGAAATAGACATCGGTACCCTTATGGAAAGGATGACGGGAAAGAAAATCAGTGCCGGGGTTGTCCGAGAGGAGGCAGTTAAGAAAGCGGAGAAGAATATACTCGAAATTCAGAACTTTGAGGCAAAAGGCATGTTCTCCGATATTAACCTGACAATCGCGAAAAAGGAAATTGTTGGAGTGGCCGGCCTTTTAGGTGCCGGCAAAACTGAGCTGGGCAAAGCCATCTTTGGTGCTTTACCTAAAACCAGTCCTGTAACCGGAAAACTTATATTTAACGGTAAAGAGGTAGACATCAAATCCCTTAGCCCCGGCAAAGCCAAGAAAATGGGTATTGGTTTTGTCACCGAGGACCGTCACACCGAAGGTATGATAGCTGACCAATCTGTCGCTTTCAACGTAACTCTACCGGCTTTAAACAGGGTAACCAGACGGTTTGTGGTAATAGGCAGAATGGCATTAGACTTGGTTCGGGGCATTATCAAGGCTGTTGTTCTTCGTCCACCTGAACCGGGTAGGTTAGTGAGGCTCCTTAGTGGTGGCAACCAGCAAAAAGTGGTATTAGGAAAATGGCTCGCCGCTCAAGCACAACTCTTGATGCTGGATGAGCCCACACGTGGTGTTGATGTCGGGGCACGTGAGGAAATCTACGACGTGATAACCGAACTAGCCAGGGGAGGAATTGGGGTCTTGCTTTTGTCGTCGGACTTGAGGGAGATTATGAGGATTTCTGACCGAATCCTGATCATGCGCCATGGGCAAATTATCACCGAACTTCTACCCCATCAAACCTCCGAGGAAAAATTGCTCGAGCTTGTATTGGGAGTGGAAGCAGCAAATAAGTAGCCTAACCCAGTCTATCCTGTAGAGCGTGGCTGAAATTGTAGGAAAACCGAGAGGTTTTTTAATTCCAGAGCGGTCCTCACTTATAAGCTTAAAGCCTTAATCTTCTACCAGTTTTTGCCCGGCGAGGAAGGCCTGACGCAAGGCATCAGAATATTTAGCTATAGTCCCTTTCTCATCCACCCCGGGGAACACTAATTCACCGGCATAAGTAATATCTAGGACTTTAAACAGGCTCTTTACTGTAGCCAGCGCTGGCTCAAACAGATTGGCTACCCTTCTGCCACCAACAGAAACAAATAATCCCTTTCTCTCTCGCCTGTTGCCCAGCGGTGGCGTCTTTAGTATATACTTGCGTGCCCATAGTGCCTGGCAGCGGTCAATCATAGCCTTTGCCTGAGCGGTTACCCCCATAAAATGTATCGGTGAAGCCAGAACCAATCGGTCTGCCTGCTCCAGCTCCCTATAAACCATCTGCATATCATCCTCTACCTTACACCTACCTATCTCCAGACAAGCATCGCAGTGCTGACAGGGAGCGATAGTCAGGTCGTTAAGGATAATAGTTTTGACCTCAGCCCCTTGGCTGGCAGCACCCCTCATAACCTCACTCAACAATAGGTCGGTGTTACCACCCCGCCGCGGGCTACCAGCAATACCAAGAACCTTCAACTCTTTTCCCCTTCAATATAGCTCAGGATTTCCCTCTCCCTGGCTGACATGCGGTGCTTCAGTTCAGGCTTTTCATCCTCATATCCCAGGAGATGAAGCACACCATGAATAATAAGAATAGCTATTTCCCTTTTTATAGAATGTCTGTGCTCCTCGGCCTGTATGAGCGCTTGAGGGTAGGAAATAATCACTTCACCAAGGTGCAACACCCCGTCAGGGGGTTGAACAAAAGGAGGAAGGTCTCCTCCAGCAGGTAGCATAGAAAAGGCTAGCACATCAGTGGGCTCATCCCTCCCTAAGTAGCTTCGATTTAGCTGCTGCACCCTTTCCTGACCGGCAATAACCAGACCCAGCTCCGCTCTAGAGCTAACACCCTGAGCAACAAGGACTTGCTCAGCTAGGCTCCGAAGCCAACTCACCTCAAGGCCTCCCTCAAACCCTTCCTCAATTAAAACATTAATCTCCATATTCGTATGGGCAAATCATCTTAGCATAGTGCAAGGTCATTTATAAAATATAGGCAAATGTGATAAAATATAAGCAGAATAAAGTTAATTTTGGCTCCACAGAATTGAGGGAGGGATCGCATAGTGGACTAGTGCGGCCGCCTGCTAAGCGGTTACCCTGGGAAACCGGGGTCATGGGTTCGAATCCCATTCCCTCCGCCAAAAGGAGGTATATAAATGAAGCTATTTGGTTTACAAGCAGATTATGTGAAAATGCTGATTAAAGACACTATAGAAACATATTCTGGTCAGTGGCGACTCATTCACGAAGCAATACAGAACTCTCATGATGCTATTCAACTTCACGATGGCATCAGTCAGGGCAAGATAACCATAGATTTACATATTGGGACAAATAAAGTTGTGGTCATAGATAATGGTAAGGGGATTCCTGTTGAGGAATTTCCAACAGTTTTTACATTAGGGGGAACCGCCAAAGGCGACCCCAATATGCGGAAGATTCTCAAAGGAAGTCAAGGTGTTGGAATTAAAGCAACAGTGTTTACTTCAGAGTTTTTCGAGGTTGAAACTAATTGTGCTGATGGGAAGTGGTCAAAGAGAATCGAAGGTTGTTGGAAGTTTCAAGAGCCAGATTTCAACGACGACATCGGGGGTCCAAAACTCCAAGAATCTGATTCGCCAAGATTTTTCACAAAAGTTAGTTATTCACTTTATAATTACAGCGTCCATGATTTCTTCCGGGAGATTATATCCGACTATTGCAGCGAGTTGGATATTGAAGAGATTCATTCGGGAAAGAAGCTATGCGATTTATTGGAAATATATTTCCGCACCCAGACTTACTTAGGGTGTGTTCAAGCACTTTTGGGAATTGGTGAAAAAATTAAACCCATCCGTACAAGAGTAAATGTAATATTAGATTATCCTACCTTAGAGGAGCATAGGATAAATAAAATTCCTCACTGTGCCTTTCTTTCTGAGGAAGTAAACCATGGGAAAACTATTAGTCGGGAGTTTCCAGTAACCTATGCTGACTTTAAAGAGATTTACATGTCACTTAAGAAGTCAGACAAGGCAGATAGATTCTTTGAACATTTGAGTGCAGTTATAGAAAATCCACCCGACAGGAGTATTAAGAAAATATTGATCCAAAAACTTACAAAGGAACAATCAAAATTGTTCCTTTCAAAAATAAAACTAGACCGCAATACCGGAAAGCTACTGCTTATCGAAGACCAAAAGAAACTTGAAAAACACAAGAAGGTGCTTGAAAGGATAAATGGGATTTATTTATTGATTGGTCCCAGTCGATATTTAAAAAAGTTTTTACATCTTTCTACTAAACAACTGATTTCTATAAATGGCTTGCCAACAAACATCGGACTGAACCCAGTTACAAGCTCAGGAAAACTTGGTTATCTTTTGAATATACACTTTATTATGGACTTAGACACTACTCTTGGCTATGGGAAACGAAACATTCCAAGCGTTGTGAAAGGACAGGCTGACGCGTTTTTCGCTGATATATTTAGCTTGTTAACCCGGCTATCAAGTTTCGTTGTTGGAGAAAGAGAATCCCTTGAACCCCCAGAAGACCTATGGGATAAGGAGAAAGAATACGAAGTCTATAAAGCACCCGACAATACATTCAGAAATATCGGCCTTCCGCTCAAACTCCCACCTCGGGAAGAGCAAGATGTAATATGCTTATTCCATGAACTGCTGAGTAGCGGTAAACTCAAAGGATACTATCCTTTCCGTGCAAGTATTAATCGCACTTATGATGCTCTGATGTATGTGTCAAAAAGTGAAGATGGAGAGATGCCCGCTAAAATAAGTTGGAGAGACCTTAACTTTGTGGAGTTTAAATTAAGGTTATCAGAAATTATCGAAGATTTTGAGAACGAGAGAAAATCTCTGCGAGATTTAGATCTATTGGTAGTGTGGGAGGACGATTATGAGGGGGACAAAGAATATACGGTTTCCTCCCTTGAAAGAGATGGAATAGAACCACTTCCAGGCGCACAAAAACGTATAAGACTAGCAACGCAATCCTGCCAAGTTATTGTACTTAAAGACCTGTTATTTCCGAGTGAAGAGTCATAAGTTTTAAAAACCCCGCTTAACAGATTGTATCCTATTTCTCTAGCTTGAAAATCTGAAAACGTAATATTTCCCCCTTAACAAGGGGCTTATATTTTAATACCACGACGGAAGACTATGGCTCAATATCATATCTGGACTATAGGTTGCCAGATGAATAAGGCTGAATCGGAGCGGCTGGGTAGTTACCTGGAGCAGCTAGGGCATCAGGCTACAGCTACCGCTGAGGAGGCTGATTTAATCGTGCTTAATAGCTGCGTGGTGCGCCCCAGTGCCGAGAACCGGGTCATTAACAAGCTTAATGCCCTTAACCCACTAAAAAGGTCACGCCCCAACTTAACCCTTGCTGTTACTGGTTGCCTGGTAAACTCTAAGGTTGACCAACTTAGGAAAAGCTTCCCCCAAGTTGACTACTTTTTCAAGCCAGGAGAATATCCGCCATGGCTAGAAAAACAAGGTAAACTTCATACAATAATACCCTTACACCCTTCACCAAGCACCTTCGTGCCCATCATCCAGGGTTGTGATAACTTCTGCTCCTATTGCATTGTCCCCTACCGACGGGGCCGAGAAAGGAGCCGCCCGGTAGCCGAAATAGTCTGTGAGGTTAAAGAGCTGGTGCATCGTGGAGTAAAAGAGGTGACCTTACTGGGACAAAATGTGGACTCATACGGGCATGACCTGCCCAACCAACCAAACCTGGCCGACTTATTAAGCGAGCTAAATACTATAGATGGATTAGCCCGCATACGCTTCCTGACCAACCACCCCAAGGACATGAGCCCCAAGCTCATTGAGGCAGTAGCCCATCTGGATAAAGTCTGTGAGCAGATAAGTCTCCCCGTTCAGTCAGGCAGCAATGACATCCTGAAAGCAATGAGACGGGGCTATACAGTAGAGGATTATCACCACCTTATCACACAAATACGCAGTAAGATACCGGGGGTAGCCCTGAGCACTGATGTCATTGTCGGCTTCCCATCAGAAACAGAAGAGCAGTTCCAGCAAACCTTTAACTTGCTCTCCGAGCTAAGGCTTGATACAGTTCATGTAGCCGCCTATTCACCAAGACCTGGGACTATTGCCTCCAGAAAATTTGAGGATAATATCCCTCTGGCTGAGAAAAGGGAGCGACTAAATAAGATTGAGCAACTTCAGGAGAGAATTGCCGCTGAAATTAACCGCCAGCTATTAGGCAAGACGGTTGAGGTTCTAGTAGAAGGCAAGAAAAAAGGCAAGTGGCAAGGTCGAACCCGAACCGGTAAACTGGTATTTTTTAGTGACACCAATGACTGCCTGGGGCAACTGGTAAAAATCAGGATTGAGAAAACCAGTCCCTGGTCACTACAGGGTAAATGAGCAACTTCAACGAAATCAAAGAAAAGATAGCCGAACTAAAAAAGGAGCTAAGAGCGATTATTGTTGCCCATAATTACCAGCGACCTGAGATTCAGAATATAGCTGACTTTGTCGGCGACTCTCTGGAGCTATCCCGTCAATGCACTGAGATAGATGCCCAAACGATTGTCTTCTGTGGCGTGCGTTTTATGGCTGAAACCGCAGCCATCCTCAACCCTGACCGCACTGTCCTGCTGACAGAAGGTAGTGCTGGCTGCCCACTAGCCGATATGGTTAATATTGATGAGTTAAGAGAGTGGAAGCGGAGATACCCCAGAGCCTCGGTTGTTTGCTACGTCAATTCATCAGCCGAAGTCAAGGCTGAAAGCGATATTTGCTGCACCTCGGCTAATGGCGTCAAGGTGGTAGACTCGGTAGCCAATGATGACATAATCTTTGTCCCTGACCAGAATCTTGGGCACTACATTTCAACCCAAACTAAAAAGAATATTATCCTTTATCCCGGATTTTGCTATGTTCACCACCGCATTAAGCCTGAGCAGGTAAAGCTGGCCAAACAGCTCCACCCTGATGCCAAAGTATTAGTTCACCCTGAGTGCCGACCTGAAGTGATAGCCCTGGCTGAGGCTGCCCTTAGCACCTCACAGATGCTCTGCTATGCCAAGGCATCTTCACACAACAGCTTCATTATTGGCACCGAGGAAGGCATACTTCACCGCTTATACCAAGAAAATCCAGACAAGTCCTTCTACCTAATCTCAAACAGCCAAATCTGCACCGATATGAAGAAGACAACCCTGGAAACACTGGCACGGACCATGGAATTAAGGCAGAATATAGTAACTGTTCCCGAAGAGGTAAGACTAAAAGCAAAACAGGCTATTGACGGAATGCTGGCTATAAGTTAGAGGAGAGTCAAAGAGAGGCGAAGCCTCTCTTACATAATAATTCCCCCTCTCCTTTGAAGGAGAGGGGGATAAAGGGGGTGAGGTTGATAAATAAATTCCAACCATCTAATGAACAGATTGATAGCATTATAGACCTTGCTCTGGCTGAGGATATAAGCCACGGTGATATAACCAGCGAGGGACTAATACCACCTGAGCTCCAGGGGAAGGCATCCATACTGGCTAAGGCAGGGGGGATAATAGCCGGTGGCGAGGTAGCCAAGAGGGTATTTCTCAGGGTTGACCCGTCACTTAAGGTTG
>SOKA01000014.1 GCA_004376105.1 Dehalococcoidia bacterium | reverse complement strand
ATCGTCAGGGGCAATAAGACCAGCCATGTCCTTGATACACAGGCTATCAGCTCCCATATCTTGAAGTATAATCGCTTTGTTGACATAATAATCAAGATTATATACTGCCCCCCCCATCTTGCGCTCGGTGAGGGAGTAGCATATAGAAAGCTGGGCGTGCTTGCCGCATTCCTTAATTGCCTTCAGGCAGGTTTCAAAGTTACGCTCATCATTCACGGCATCAAATACCCTGAAGATATCAATGCCTACCTCAGCGGCGTGATGCACAAAAGCAGTAACCACATCATCGGCGTAGTGGCGATAACCCACCAGGTTCTGCCCTCTAAGCAGCATCTGAAGAGGGGTGTCTGGCATTAGCCTTTTCAGGATGCGTGGTCTTTCCCACGGGTCCTCATTCAGGAATCTGGTAGGGACATCAAAGGTAGCCCCGCCCCAGACCTCCATGGAGTAAAACCCGGCTTTATTCATCTCCTCGGCGATGGGAACCATATCCTCAGTTCGCATTCGTGTAGCTAGCGAGGATTGATGCCCATCACGGAAGGTAACATCAGTGATTTTTAGCGGATTCTTTACCATTTCTATTTAGATTGTTGGAAATTTTTCGCTGACTAACTTTCAGATGGAATTTACCCCTGGAGGCGTGAAAACTAGAGCTAGATATTGTGATAATATCACATTACTTATTACGCAAACAAGTCTATTTTAAAAACCATACCCCAGCGATACTTGATAAGTAATGGGAGAGTGGTAGAATGTGAATAGTGAAAATTTTTGCAGTGGTGACATGCCACTATCAGGGAGGTACCCGGTGAGGAGTGAACCGGTAGTAGTCTATCTTGGTCTTGGCTCAAATATGGGTAACCGCCAAGATAATCTGGATAAGGCGTTAGGCTTCCTCTCGCAAAGGTTGCGAGTAGAAAAGGTTTCAGCCGTGTATGATACTGAACCAGTAGGTAATATTAATCAGCCCCGCTTTCTCAACCTGGTGTGTCAGGTTTATACCAGGCTAGCTCCGACAGAGCTACTTACTCTAGCTAAGGGAATTGAGAGCAAACTGGGTAGAGCACTTAGTAAATCTAATGCTCCTCGCCCTATTGATATAGATATCCTCTTTTATGGTGACCAGGTTATTGAAACCCCGGAGCTGATTATTCCTCATCCCAGGTTGGCGGAGAGAGCCTTTGTCCTTGTTCCTCTAGCTGAGATTGCCCCTGACCTAGTGCATCCACTAAGTGACAGGACTATTAAAGAATTATTACAGGGAGTAACTGAGACGCAGGGCGTGTTTAAGTGGGAGGATAATTGAGGAGGGAGAATGTATCAGGTATCTGTAGAGCAGCATTTTGATGCCGCTCATTTTTTGCGGGGTTATCACGGCAAGTGTGAGGCGCTGCATGGGCATCGTTTTCGGGTAGTGGTCAAGATAATAGCTTCCGAGGTTGACGATATAGGCATAGCCTATGATTTCGTAGAGTTAAAGAGGCAGTTAGGGGATATTCTATCCAGGTTTGACCATACCTGTCTCAATGATGTGCCGCCTTTTAATAAAGTAAACCCGTCTTCAGAAAATATTGCTTCCACTATCTATAATGAGCTTCAACCTAAGCTGGCTGGGGTCCCGGTTTCCCTCGCCTGTGTAGAGGTGTGGGAGTCTCCCCAGAGTGGGGTAGCCTATAGCCCTGACTAATGGCGTAGGTCCGGTGGCAACAGATTGGGGATGGTCTCTGAAATAGGGTAATGCACATCACACTTGGGACAATATAGAGAGCCGGTGACTATTTCTTTCTCGTTTTCCTCCTCCACACTAAGCTCAAGCTTCCCCTTACACACCGGGCAGGCCAAAATATCCATTAACTCTCTTTTCATAGCTCAATTATACCACAACTCTTTAATTGCCCACTTCAAATTAAAGGAGGCCAGGCTTTAATTGCCTAGCCTTGTCATAATCTTGGTAGCGGGGGTAGGATTCGAACTGGCGATAGCTGAGGGCGTTGACAACGGCGCGATGTGGGGCTACACTTAAGGTACAACATGTAAAACCACCTTAACATAGCGATACTGGCTAGGGGAATCAGGAAGATTAGAGAAGGGCGCTGGAACCGTTGAAAAACATGGCAGATGTTGGCACCCTTTTCGATTTGATTGAGATAAAGGAAAGGAGGGTATTTAGGGATGCCATTCTGGGCTGGCGTCGGAATTGCTGTTGGTCTTATAGTATTCTTGGTGGTGCGCAGACGAAGGGGGACCTAACCTGTCCTCTGTAAGACACAACCAAATAAAAAGGCACAGACCCAAACCCTGTGCCTTCCTTATTCCTTGGTAGCGGGGGTTGGATTCGAACCAACGAATGGGGGGAATAACCTCCATCAGCTTCCTTCTTTCAAGCTTGCCACCATTTGCCTGCCCAGCTTTCGGACCTCTTCCAGCAGGGGAAGGTTATTCTTGGCCTCCCCGGGCTGGCTAGCATAGCCGCAGGCGATGAATATCCTATCCTCCTCGACATCAAAGATCCAGTCGATGAATTGCTTCAAGGTATGTAGGGTATCCTCAATCCCCTCCATCTCAGCCACCACGATGATGCCCACCGCTCTTGCCTGTGATTTCCGGTCGTGTTTGTAGAGGACGTAATTTCGGTCGATGAAGGCTTTCATCTGGGCTGAAACATTGTACCAGTAAACCGGGGTGGCCAAGATAACCCCGTCTGCCTCGCAGAACCTGTCCAGAATCCAGCCCGTGTCGTCCTTCTGCTGGCAGGAGTCGAAGGAAGCGCAGTCCTCATGTCCGAGGCAGGGGTTCACCTCATACTGGCTGAGGACGAGCTTTTCAGTTTGTGCCCCCAGCTTTGCCGCCTCCCCGAGAGCCTGGTCTACCAGGTAATTGGTGTTACCCTCCAGCCTGGGGCTACCGACTATAGCCAGCAGTTTCAATTCTTCCCCTTCAAAAGTTATGATACATCCTCAGACCTACCCCGTCACTCTTTTCAGGTTGAAGGGATATTAGTTCTGTGTGCACCTATTCCTCTTTTGATTCCTCTTCAGGTGACGGGACTGCTTGTGGTGCTTCGGCCATTTCTTCCACTACTGCCTCTTCTCTCTTCTCTAAAGGTTGCACACTAATTTTTACCACTAGACGTTCTGGGTCATTGAGAACAGTACTCCCTTCACCCAGCATGATGTCCTTCACTTGAATCGCTTGCTCTGCTTCAGTAAGGGAACTCAGGTCCAGCTCTACACCAGCAGGAATTTGGTCAGGGAGACATTCAATAGTCAAGCTGTTAAGCTCCTGCAATAGCATATTCTCTTTGGACTTTAAGGCCGGTGCCTCTCCAACTAAAACAATAGGAACCTCTACCTCTATTTTCTCCGTCATTATCACCTGATAGAAATCTACATGAAGTAACGCACCTGTTCGCCAGTCTCTCTGAACTTCGCGGGTCACAACATTTCTCGGCCTTTTTGCTTTGTCAAGCTTGAGACTGATAAGCCTCGTCTTCCCTGCCTGCGCCAAGACCTGCTCAAGGTGCGTAGCCTCACACTGCAATGCGGCTGACTTAATATTGTGACCAAATAGGTGTACAGGGATAATCCCCTCGTGGCGTAGAAATCTGACCTTTTTACCAAGAATATCGCGGTTAGTAGCCTGCAATTCTATTTGCTCCATACTGCCTTCCTTTATCTATTTACCTCTAAATCATGAATAATACTAGGTTCTGCCCCCGAATTTAGCGCGTATTCTAACAAGTGTCAAATCACTACCATGGTTGTCCACATTAAAAAGGGCTAGACTCATAACTATCTAGTCCTCTTCATTGACTTGGTAGCGGGGGTTGGATTCGAACCAACGACCTTTGGGTTATGAGCCCAACGAGCTTCCACTGCTCCACCCCGCGCTACATTTGAGTATAACCTTTGGCAGGATAGAGTGTCAAGGCATTTGGTGAGTTTCAGTAACCTTCCCATGGGGAATGTAATATGAACCCGGTTTAACCTTCTCTCCTCTTTTTTGCTTCGGGTGGTTTTCCTAGGTCACGCCACCAAGCTTTGAGCCGGGCTATAATCTTTTTTTCATATCCCTGGTCACTTGGTGCGTAGTAGCGTTTGCCCCGAAGAGAATCGGGCAGGTTTTGCTGCTCAACGAAGTGGCTGGGGTAGTCGTGAGCATATTTATATCCTTTGCCGTAGCCCATCTGTTTCATTAGCGGCGTCACCGCATTTCTTAGGTGTAGAGGCACTGACTCGATGGAGCTCTGCTTAATTTCCTCCTGAACCCGGGAATATGCTTGATATAGGGAGTTGCTTTTGGGGGCTGTAGCTAGATAGACAGTGGCCTCAGCTAGAGCCAGGTTACCCTCAGGCATACCGATGAAGTGGACGGCTTGCTGAGCTG
>SOKA01000069.1 GCA_004376105.1 Dehalococcoidia bacterium | reverse complement strand
GTTGTCCTGCCGCTTTTAGCCAGCCCTATGATGCCAATATCAACACTCATTGGCTTAACCACATACCTTCTTATTAACGGCTCGACTTTATTATTCCCCTGGCATGCTTAAGGGCGAGGTCTCTTTCCTCAAGAATCAATTTTTCGTTAGCTGCTAGAGCCAGTAAGGCAAGAAGTGCGTCATGGGTGCCAATATTACCAATCAGTTCAATAGCTTTAGTCCTCAGTTCACCAGAAAGTTCTAGGTCAGTGGCAATAGCCGCTAACTTCTTTAGTTCGTTTGGCCGCTCTGACATTATACCTCTCCTATTAGCTCTGCAATGCCAGTCGGGTAAGGTATTATTTGCCTTCATTTTACTCTTTGTATCCCTATTCTTCAATACAAATTATTTAGCTAGTTGTTCCCTTGACCCCTGTGATAAAATGAGGGAGACCTATAAATAGGGGAAACAAACCTTGTTGTATATACTATCGGGACAGGATGATTTTTCCCTTGGCGAGTCGCTTGAAGAGATAAAAAGAGGTCTAGGCGACCAGGCACTTTTAGCGGCTAATACCACTATACTTGATGGTCAACAGGCGACCCCAGACCAATTAAGAGCTGTTTGTGAGACGGTGCCTTTTCTGTCTGAAAGGCGATTAGTCATCGTCAAGGGGCTATTAGAGCGTTTTGAACCCAGAAGCAAATCCAGTAGTCAGAAGAAAATTACACCTGTAACCAACCAGCGAAACGAGTATAAATTATTAGTCGCCTGCATTAATGAGATACCTGATAGCACGATATTAGTATTAATAGATGGTAGACTAGGACGCAATAATCCTCTATTCAAGGCACTTTCAGCTAGGGCGGAGGTAAAGACTTTTCCCCTACTGAGAAACACTAAGCTTCGCCAATGGATTCAAAGGCATGTGATAGAGGAAGGTGGCAGTATATCCCCCGGGGCAGTAGACCTACTGGCTAAACTTGTGGGTAGCAATTTATGGATTATGAAAAGTGAAATTAATAAGCTTGCCCTATTCACCTCAGGTCGCCGTATTGAGGAAGAGGATGTTAAGAGAGTAGTAAGCTATGCCCAGCAAGCTAATGTTTTTGCTATGGTTGATGCTATCCTTGAGTTCAAGGCTGGGATAGCTGAACAGTCTCTCCACCAGTTACTGGAGAGAGGAGCTGCCCCAGCCTATCTTCTGGTTATGCTATCACGGCAAGTTCAGATGATAGTTCGGGTAAAGGAGCTAAGGAACCAGGGAAAACCTGAAGTAGAGATTCAGAATAAGTTGGGTTTGACCTCAGAATTTGCTTTGCGTAAGACATTAGAGCGGGCTGGTAGATACCCCTTGGAGCGGCTTAAGGAAGTATATCATAAACTTTTAGAAACTGACCTCTCTATTAAAACAGGGAAATATGGGGGTGAGCTTGCTCTCAGTATTCTGATTGCTGAGCTATGCCAACGGCGCAAGATATAGAGACATCCACTTGAGAAAATGCTCTACATCACTTACTCCATTCAAGGTAAAATCTGCTTCTGCTACCAGATTTTCAGGCATTTCTGGACTAACGATGCCAATGGCAAAACCCTGAAAATTTAAATCAGAGCAAGCAGCACGTATAGCTCTAAAGGCATCGATGTCCGTGACGTCATCGCCCAGATAGATACCGCCTTGCAAATTATACTCCTGTATTAAGTCCAGTATAGTTGTGCCTTTATCGGCCTTTACCGGTGGTAGAAGGTCGATTGCCATCCTTTCCTTGATAATCCTTAAGCTACTAGCCTGGGGTGAGGCCTCTATCGCAGTTATGATTTCTCTCTCAACCAATTGAGGTTCAGGACAAAGGCGGTAGTGAATAGTTGCCGTTATTCCCTTATCCTGAATACTAATACCTTCTATGGAGAGTAGTGGGGTTAATTCCTCAATCGCAGATTTAATTATTCCTGAATAGTCTTGGGCATTTTTTGAGAATTCAGAGTGACCCTCAGCCCAGCGTTCTAAGCCATGGTTGCCGATATAGACCATGCCATCAATTTTTATCATATTTCTGACTTCGACCGCTGGTCTTCCTGAGATAGCAGCTATCAGAGCTAGATGATTACAAAGGCTCGAAAGATAATAACGACATAGTGGAGAAACCTTGGCCTCTTGCGGAGTGGGTGCTGTCTTACTTATAGTGCCATCAACATCGGTAATAAGCCCGAAGGGAGATCGCTTGAGAGTTTGCTCAATTAAATCTAAATGCTCAAAGACATACGACACAAAGTAAACTTAGCAGGCGATAGGTCTGGCGTCAACTTCACAAATTGACTGAGATAAGATAGAGTAGTATTTAGCATGCAGAAAATTAAGGGGCAGGGACTGCCAGTTTTAGCCATAGACCTGGGTGGTACCAAGATAATTGCCGCTATTATTTCTAACCAAGGGCAGGTGATGGCTAGAGAACAGTGTCTCACCTTAGCTGACGAGGGACCACAGTCAGTAATTAACAGGATACTTTCGGCTATAGACCACCTGCTTAGTCTAAGCAGGATAGATTCATCACAGCTAAATAGCATAAGCATTGCTGCCGCTGGAGCTATAAATTTTGAGAAGGGACTAGTAACCTCATCGCCAAACCTTCCCGGCTGGTATAATATTCCATTGAGAGATGTGGTAAAGGAGAAATACAGAGTTAATACCTTCCTAATTAATGATGCCAGTGCTGCTGCTTTAGGCGAACACCACTTTGGCGCTGGGAAGGGGATAAATAATTTTATCTACCTTACACTGGGTACTGGCATCGGTGGTGGCATTATTATCAATGGCAAATTATACTCAGGGCCATGCGGCAGTGCTGGAGAAATAGGGCATATGACCATCGATGTTAACGGACCAAGGTGCAGTTGCGGCAATATTGGCTGTTTAGAAACACTGGCTTCTGGCACCGCAGTGGCTAGAGAAGCAGTAAGGCGTATCAGACAAGGGGAAGTGTCTTCTCTCACTGAAATTGTGGAGGGGGAAATAGAAAGTATCACCGCAGAGAAGGTTGGAGCGGCTGCTCAAGACGGAGACTCTCTGGCGTTGGAGGTTATATTGAAGGCAGCAAACTACCTGGGAGTAGGTATGGTGAACTTGGTCAATATCTTTAATCCAGAAATGATTATAGTTGGTGGTGGGGTGGCAAAAATGGGGGACCTTTTGCTTGACCCAGCCAAGCAAGTAGTAAGGGAACGGGCTTTCCAACTACCAGCTCAGGCGGTGTCCATAGTTCCTGCCCAGCTTGGTGATGACGCCGGGGTGCTTGGGGCTGCTGCCTTTGCCTTTCAACAAGGACTGGACTAGGGGAATTATAGTTTCCGAAGGGGCTGCTCTTGGACTTCCCTTAGTAAACCACTTGCTCATTGACAGCTAGTATGAGTTACACTAAAATCGTAGTAATTATTTTTGACGATGGTGAACAATAAGTGACAGGTGATGAAATTCGGGCGGCATTTTTGAGTTTCTTTGAGGGGAAAGGGCATGAAGTCATTCCTAGCTCCTCTTTGATACCTCGGGGTGACCCTACTTTATTGCTTACTAGCGCTGGTATGGTGCAGTTTAAACCTTACTTTTTAGGAGAGACACTGCCACCTAATCCTCGTTTGGCGTCATGCCAAAAGTGCTTTCGAGCTACTGATATTGAATCGGTAGGTGACCCTAGCCACCTTACCTTTTTTGAAATGCTAGGTAATTTCAGTATCGGTGACTACTTTAAGCAGGAGGCCATTAACTGGGCATGGGAGTTTGTAACCCAACGCTTAAAGCTCCCACCACAGCGGCTGTGGATAACTATCTTCCTTGACGACGAGGAGGCTTGCCACTACTGGCAAAAGTTAGGTGTGCCTGAGCATAGGATACTGAGATTTGGTGAAGAGGATAACTTCTGGGGGCCAGCCGGCGATTCTGGACCCTGCGGACCTTGCAGTGAGATTGTCTATGACTTTGGGGAGGAGGTTGGCTGCAAGAAACCTTCTTGTGCCCCCGGCTGTGATTGTGGTCGTTTTTCCGAGATTTGGAACCTGGTATTTACCCAGTATAATCAGGATAAAGAGGGGCACCGCACTCTACTGCCAAAACCTAATATTGATACCGGCATGGGTTTGGAAAGAACTACCGCCGTGGTGCAGGGCAAAACCTCTATCTATGAAACTGACTTCTTTATTCCTTTACTGGAATGTATATCTGAGCTGGCAGAAAAGAAATATGGTTCCGATGATGCAGTAGATAATACTATGCGGATACTGGCTGAGCATAGCCGGGGAATTGCCTTTCTTATCGGTGATGGAATAATCCCTAGTAACGAGGGGCGGGGCTATGTTTTGCGTCGACTGTTGCGTCGCACCGCACTCTTTAGCCGAAGGTTGGGAGTAGATAAACCATTCTTGGCTGAAGCAGCTAAGACCACTGTTGAACAGATGGG
>SOKA01000009.1 GCA_004376105.1 Dehalococcoidia bacterium | reverse complement strand
CCCTAATGAATGCTGGGAGGGAGTTAGGGCAACTGTCAGCCTGCTTTGTCCTTCCTATTGAGGACTCAATGGAGTCTATATTTGATGCAGTTAAAAATACTGCCCTCATCCACAAAAGTGGTGGGGGGACTGGATTCTCCTTCTCTAGGCTAAGGCCAGAAAGTGATAGAGTTGGCTCTACAGGTGGGGTAGCCAGTGGCCCGGTTTCTTTTATGCGGGCTTTTGATGTTGCCACTGATGTTATTAAACAGGGGGGGATGCGCCGGGGGGCAAATATGGCTATTCTTAATGTTGACCACCCCGATATTATGAAGTTCATAATGGCTAAAGACGACCCTACTGCTTTTACCAACTTCAATCTCTCAGTAGCCGTAACCAATGAATTTATGGAAGCAGTCAAGGCCAGCACTGACTATGAGCTAGTAAATCCACGCACTAAACAGGTAGAGGGTAAGCTCAATGCCAAGGAGGTGTTTGACCAGATAGCGGCTATGGCCTGGAAAACCGGTGACCCAGGCATTGTCTTCATTGACCGAATAAATCAAGATAATCCTACCCCCCATCTGGGTAATATTGAAAGTACTAACCCTTGTGGTGAACAGCCTTTGCTTCCCTATGGGTCATGTAATCTGGGCTCTATCAATTTAGCCAGAATGCTACGAACCAAAAATGGAACTGCTGAGATTGATTATCCCAAGCTAGCTGAGACGGTGAAAATTGCAGTGAAATTCTTGGATAATGTCATTGATGTCAATAAGTTCCCTCTACCTGAAATAGCTGAAATGACCAGGAAATCCAGGAAAATAGGGCTTGGGGTGATGGGTTTTGCCGATATGCTAATTAAGCTGGGCATCCCTTATGACTCAGAGAAGGCGTTGGAGGTGGCAGAGGACGTAATGGCCAAAATACAGAAGTATGCGACTGAAGCCTCTAAAGAACTGGCGCAAGAAAGAGGGGTATTCCCCGCTTTCGAGGGAAGTGTCTACGATGATAAGCACACAGGCATCAAGGTGAGAAATGCCACCAGAACTACTATTGCTCCCACCGGCACCCTGAGCATAATAGCCGGTTGCTCCAGTGGCATCGAGCCCCTTTTTGCCCTGAGCTACACACGCAATATTCTGGATGGCGCCCAACTATTAGAGGTAAACCCCTATTTTGAGGAAGTGGCTAAAAGTGAGGGCTTCTACTCTGAGGAGCTTATGCAACGGCTAGCCGACGGGGCTAAACTCCACGATATGGACGAAGTCCCTGATGGAATCAAACGGTTATTTGTCACTGCTCATGAAATACAGCCTGAATGGCATGTTAAGATACAGGCAGCCTTCCAGAAGTCCACACATAACGCTGTCTCCAAAACAGTCAACTTTCCCCAAGAGGCTACTCGGGAAGATATAGCTAAGGTGTATGTGATGGCTTATGAAGAGGGGTTAAAGGGAATAACTATTTACCGGGATAGAAGCCGTGAAGCGCAGGTATTAACCACCGGTAAGGCGGAGAAAGTTGAGGGCATTGGGCTTATCCCCAGGAAGAGGTCAAAGGTAACCTCAGGGGTAACTGAAAGGGTGACTACTGGTTGTGGTTATATCTATGTAACCGTCAACTCCGATGAGCAGGGAATATGTGAGGTCTTCTCCAGTCTGGGTAAAGCTGGAGGCTGTGCCTCAGCCCAGCTTGAAGCCACCTGCCGACTTATTTCTTTAGCCTTAAGGTCTGGGGTAGATGTTGCCTCAGTAGTGAGGCAGCTCCGTGGTATCCGTTGCCCATCTATCGCCTGGGAAGGTGGCAAGGCTGTGCTCTCCTGTGCCGATGCCATTGCCAGCGTGCTGGAAAAACACACCACTGGTTATGAGGGCAAGCCCAAGCTGGAAGACTACGGTTTGGCCAAGAATCTGGCCGGGCAATGCCCTGACTGTGGCAACCTGCTCGTCTATCAAGAAGGCTGCTTCATCTGCCCCAGCTGTGGGTATACGAAGTGTTAAATAAAAGGAGTAAAATCTAGCCTAATTTATAGATACGAAAGGAGATACTAAAGGGGGATTATGGCTTACTTTTTTGTAGCTGTTTCAAGCAGAAAAAACTTGGAGCTTTGTGTGAAGTATGCCCTTGCTGGATTCCCAAACAGCATTAATGGCGTGTGGACATTCTCAGAGATACAAGAAGGGGATTTTATTTCCTTTTTGTATGGAGCTAAAGCTCACAATCTTTATCGAGTTGAAGGAAAAGAAGCAATAAAAGATGCAAAAAACCTGCCACCTTGGGACACTATGACCTCCAAATCGTCAAGAAAAACCTACTACTTCCCATTCAGGCTTTATCTTACGCCGATTCGAAAACTTAACGAATCATTAGTTAGGGCTGAGTTTGCTTATGTGGCAGAAAACTTATTACTACGGGGTGGATATCGGAAAACCCACTTTCAAGCAGACCAAACTACTCTACAAAGCGCATCACAACTCGGGGAGTTATATGATGAGACCGCAGATAGGTTAGACCTTAACGAGTATGAAATTTTTATGCCAAGTTTTACTGAATCTAAAGGTAAAGTCTCTCCGCCTGAAATTTTTCGCTTTATTGAGGTTATCCTTCAAGCAACTATAAGACAGCATTTGTCTGATGAGAATAATTTGGCTGATTTTCTCTATCAAATAGGGGTAGAAACTTTGGATACCAGTAAACTCGAGGTTCTCGGAGAAAAAGCTTTAGCAGAAGGCCATATAGATATTTTGATTAAAGAAGCAATTCCCATAGGACTAGCCAGAAAAATTATAATAGAAGTAAAAACTGGATTAGCAAAACTTCAAGATATTAGCCAGTTGAGCATGTATCTGGATGAGATGGGTAATGAATGTCTGGCAGGAGTTCTCATTGCCAGAGATTTCTCAAGAAAGATTTTGCAAGAGGCAAAAAGACAAAGAATCAGTACATTCGAATATAAAGTTGACATAATTGAAAATGGCGTACCTGTTACATTCAACGAACTTAAGGAGGACTTCCAGCTTATTAGAGTAACCTAAATTCTGGCTATTTATTCCTCCCTTATCTTAATTCGTTAGGCACACCGAGCTTGTTCAGGTCTGCTGTTCCAAGTTCTTCGTAGCAAGCCGAACCTACAATGACAACCTCATTATCGGATATGTCTACAACCCATTTCCCATCGTGCCATACTAAATTTCTCCTTGGACTGGAATATAGGGTAGTAATCTCTTGGTTACAATATGGACATACTGGCATCGTTTACCCCCTTTCTATTCTTCTATCCAGCAAAATCATGTGGCGAGAACTTTCCTGTTTGTGTAGCTGTCACTATATCCATCGTTATCCTCCTCCCTAACCATATTGTGACTATTTTACCACACTATTTATGACTTGCTCGCAATTTTAGTCCAGAGGCTATATAATTGGCTTAGTAAACATAATACAAAAATAGTTTAGAAGGAAGGTGATAATATGGGGGATATGACAGATAGGGTAATGATATTCATTGATGGCAGCAACCTGTACCATTCTCTTAAGAATTTTTTTAATAGAACTGACATAGACATGGGCAAGCTTGGTAATAAGCTCTTGGGCAGGCGTCGGTTAGCAAGAATCTATTACTATAATGCCAAGGTAGGGCGTAGGGAGGAGCCAGAGCGATACAGAGACCAGCAGGCGTTCTTTACCGGTGTAAGTGCCATACCTTACTGTGAGTTACGTTTAGGGCGCCTCGTTTACACTAGCAATTGGCCTAACACCCCTCCTTACGAAAAGGGGGTCGATATACAATTAGCTACCGATATGATAACTCACAGTTTTAAGAACAATTACGATGTGACTGTTCTTGTTGCTGGCGATAATGATTATGTGGGCGCCCTCCAGTCAGTAAAGGACAACGGGAAGCATGTAGAGGTTGCCTTATTTGGTAAAGAACGGACTTCAAGGCGGTTAAGGGTAGTAGCCGATAGAGTAATAACTATAAACGCTCGGTTTCTCAAGGGCTGCTGGAAATAAAGATAAAAGTTAGTAAATAGCCTTATGGGTTGGGATGAAATCAAAAAAGCCAGACGGCAGCTTTCCCGAGAACAGGGCACTATTATCAAGGATTGGGGAGGTAGAATCCCCATCGCCCTTATCTATCCAAACTCCTATTATGTTGGGATGTCCAATCTGGGAGTTCATACTATCTATAGCCTCTTAAATAGCTACAGTGAAGTCGTTTGTGAAAGAGCTTTTTGGGGAAAAGACGACAGCATTCAGCAACTACCCCCGTTATGCCTGGAATCTCAGCGACCGCTTTCAGATTTCGCTGTCCTTGCCTTTTCTATCACCTATGAGATTGATTACTTTAATGTAGTGCAAATTCTTAAAGCCAGTGGTATACCCCTGTATGCTGCAGACCGTGATGAAAGGCATCCAGTAGTTATAGCTGGTGGTCCCTGCATTACCGCTAATCCCCTGCCCTTGTCACCATTCTTTGATTGCCTGTGTATTGGTGAGGCAGAGCCAATACTTCCGGTTATGCTTCCCATACTATCTGAGGGCATTAGGGATAGGCGTGATGAACTGCTAAAAGCGCTAGCCTCACTCCCCGGCATCTATGTGCCACAATATTACTCCGGAAATCCTGTGGTTCGCCAGTGGGTAACAAACCTGGATGACTTTCCTACCACCTCTACCATACTCACTCCAGATACCGAGCTAGGCGGCTTATATCTCATTGAGGTAGAGCGGGGCTGCCACTGGGGCTGTCGCTTTTGTTTGGTCAGCAATGCCTTTTACCCTATGCGCTTTCGCTCCGTAGACAAGCTAATAGAACAGGCTGAGCTGGGGCTTAAGTACAGGAAGCGCCTGGGGCTAGTCGGGGCGGCTGTTTCAGACCATCCTCAAATAGAGGAGCTAATGGTTAAGCTACAACAAATGGGGGCTGAGCTCTCTGTCAGCTCACTACGGATGAGACCCCTTTCCCGCATAGTATTGAGAGAATTAGCTAAAGGGGGGACACAAACCATCGCTCTTGCCCCTGAGGCTGGCTCCCAGCGCTTGCGCCAGGTCATTAAAAAGGGTATCTCCGAGGACGATATTTTAGAGTCAGTAAGCAAAGTCGCTGAGCTGAAAATAAAGCAGCTCAAACTCTACTTCATGATTGGTTTGCCCTCAGAGACTGATGAAGATATTGAGGAAATCACAAAGCTGACTCTTAGGTGCAAGAACATCCTTGATAGGCAACGAAGTGGCTGTCGTATTATCCTCAGTATTGCTCCTTTTGTGCCTAAGGCGGGAACACCTTTCCAATGGCTGCCTATGGCGCAACCCTCCACTCTGAATCGCCGTTTGTCTCTACTCAAAAACGGTTTATTGCCAAAAGGGATTAAACTTAAATGTGAAAGCCCGGCTTGGAGTCAGGTTCAGGGGGTTCTAGCCCGAGGCGACATTAAATTAGCTGAGGTGCTGGCTAATATTGAAGAGGTGTCATTATCTGGCTGGCGCCAAGCCATAGAAAAATGCCATCTAGATATTGACTATTATGCTCACCAGAGGTGGGATACCAGTCAAAAGCTACCCTGGGCGATATTGGATTCAGGTATCAAACCCAGTCATTTAGAGCTTGAGCTAAACAGAGCCCTGGCTCAAACTAAGTTCCGCGGTTGATTTATAAGCCCTTAGCCCACCTGACGGCGTTTAGGAAAATCTGGAAGCCGTCCCCCTGCTCCTTGGCTCACCGTTAACCCAGCATTTTCTCCAAGCCCTCTCGCCACACAGCTTCTATTTCCTCCAGAGGTAGATCTATATAGCCGTCGATAATAAACCGCTTACCGCCTACCGTGCCTAATTTAGTTACAGGTATTCCTTCACACATGGCTAGGGCTTCTAACTGCCGAACCCTATTTTGCTCAACCGAGACTACAATCCTTGATTGTGCTTCTCCAAATAAGGTGGCATCCAGTCTACCCCCAAATTGCCACCCCTCCCCCTTAAAACCAAGACCTCCTCTTAAACAGGACTCAGCTAAGGTAATCACCAGACCGCCATGAGAGCAGTCATGAGCCGAACTAACAACTCCTTGCTTAATGGCCTTCAGGCAACAGGATTGCACCTTCTTTTCTAGGTTGAGGTCAATATAAGGTCTGCCTTTAACCAAGTTATAAATCAGCTCAAGGTACTCGCTGCCTCCTAATCCCCCGTCATCAAAACCGCTACCCAATAAAAACACTTGGTCACCCTCCTTAACAAAGCCCATGTCACACCGCTGGCTTGTATCTTCAATAAGACCAACCATGCCACATATCGGCGTGGGATAGATGGCTCCTTCCCTAGCCTCATTATAAAGGCTAACATTGCCGCTAATTATCTGAATATTCAATTTGCGGCAGGCTCTACCTATGCCACGAATAGACTCTTTGAGCTGGTAGTAAACATCCTTATTCTCCGGGTTGCCCAGGTTTAGGCAATCGGTAACAGCTAGGGGCTTGGCACCGGTGCAGACTAGATTTCGGGCTGCCTCGGCTACAGCTATAGCCCCTCCGGCGTAGGGGTCAAGGTAGCAATAGCGTCCATTCCCATCCACAGTAAAAGAAAGCCCCTTACCGCTACCCTTTATCCGTAACATCCCAGCATCACCGCCGGGAGGAATAACCACATCAGCTTGGTCATAATCAGAGTGACGAAATATCCATTCCCGACTACAAATGTTGGCTGACGCCAGCAACTTAAGAAAAACAGATTGAGCCCTCTCTGGAGTCAGGTCGGGAATATCCCCTAGGTCAAGTGACTGAAGCCGTCTTAATCGCCTTGGCTTCCTTACTCGGTAGGTATACATCGGTGGTTCAGTAAGAGCCTTCACTGGGGCTTCAGCCACCACAGTATCACCCTCTTTAACTCTAGCTAGTCCATCGCTAGTAACCTGGCCGATAATGTTACAACGAAGTCCCCAGCGATGAAACAGGTGTAATACTTTATCCTTAAATTCCTTCTTAACTATTATCAGCATTCTTTCTTGTGTTTCGGAAAGCATAATCTCATAGGGAGTCATCCCTGTCTCTCGGTGTGGTACTTTGAGCACGTCAAGCTCCACCCCGTTACCGGCTCTAGAGGCTGTCTCCACGGCTGAGCAGGTTAAGCCAGCCGCCCCCAAGTCCTGCATACCTACCAGCCAGTCGGCTTTAGCTAACTCCAAACAGGCTTCAATAAGTAGTTTCTCCAGAGCCGGGTCGCTGGCTTGAACCACAGTGCTAGGCTCAGCCTCAGCCTCGAGTGTTCTTGATGCCAGCCCTGAAGCGCCATGAACTCCGTCCCTGCCTGTTTCAGCACCGACTATCATCAGTAGGTTACCCACACCGCTGGCTCTAGCCCAAACCAATTTCTCAACCTCCGCGATGCCCACACACATAGCATTAACCAGTGGATTGGTTGAATAAGGACGGGAAAAATAGGACTCCCCAGCGACGGTGGGGATACCCAGCTTATTTCCGTAGTCAGCAAAACCAGCCACCGCCTTACTGAATAGATACCGATTATGGGAGTCATCTAAAGGACCAAAGCGCAGAGAATCAATAGCCGCTACCGGACGAGCTCCCATGGTCAGAATGTCTCGCACTACCCCACCCAACCCGCTGGCTGCCCCGTGATAGGGTTCAATAGCTGAGGGGTGGTTGTGGGACTCAATCTTCATCACCACCGCCAAGCCATCACCAATATCCACTACGCCGGCATTCTCAGTTCCGATCTCAGCCAGCACCCTCCGGCTGCGAGGGGGGAATAGTTTGAATAAAGGCTTGGAGTGTTTATAACCACAATGCTCACTCCACAGTGAGCCAAACATACCTATCTCCACAATTGTTGGCTCTCGGCCCAACCTGTGGAGTATGAGCTCATATTCCGCTTGGCTTAGAGCGACTTCATCTAGTATCCGTTTATCAACCGTTATTGTTCACCTCGAATGATTACAAACTAAGCAACTCAGTTACTACCGCGTTTATCTCTCGGCCATCCGCCCGGCCTTTAAGCTGAGCGATAAGCTTGGGCATAACCTTTCCTTTGTCGTGAGGTCCCTGCGCCCCTATCTCCTTGATAATCTGGCGAGCGGCGGCTATTATCTCTTCCCGGGTCATCTGCCGGGGTAAATACTCCTTTAGCACAGCCATCTCCGCTTCTTCCTGGGCCACCAGGTCGTGGCGGTTTCCCTGTTTAAAGGCTTCAATGCTCTCCTGACGCTGCCTCACCTCCTTGGCAATAATGCCAAGGATATCAGTATCATCTAAAGCGGCGTGCCGGGCGATTTCAGCGTTTTTAATGGCTGCCATCACCAATCGGATAACGGAACGTCTTACCTTATCCCCGTCCCTCATCGCCTGTTTAAGGTCATCGATTAATTTTTGTTTTAACTCCGCTTCCACTTTACTTACAGCCTTACTAATATCTACCACCTTCTCAGTGCTCTGGCAGTTTTGCGTCTTTTAGATGCCTTCTTCCGCTTACGCTTAACACTAGGCTTCTCGTAGTATTGGCGACGACGCACTTGAGCCAGAATACCATCCTGGTGCACCCTTTTGTTAAACCGTTTGAGCAAACTGTCGAAGCTCTCATTCTCATAGGCTACTACATTAGTCACATAGCATCATCCCCTTGTCTTTCTTGTCATTTATAAAGGGAGACCCGAAGAAACAAACATATTTTAGCGGGCATAAATTACCCTGTCAAGAAATGGAAGACAAATTGCACCCTCCTCAGGTTCACCACATAGCTCTGTCTTGCCCTGAGAGCGCAAAAAAGCAGTGTAAGCAGCTATAGCGGCATCGCACATGTCGTGGTTAAACCCATCTACAAAGGGAGTAATATTGGGTAACAACTGACAAATACGTTGCTTCAAGAATGTCAGACCGTCTGGTTTTAATTTAGATGGAATTGGCTTGCCAAATAGGCGAAGCTTACTAGCATGGGGGTAGACCTCAATAACCTCATAACCCATAGCTTCAAGCTCAGTCCTCAATCTAATGCCCCGGTAAACCATAGCCTTGATAATAGATTTTTTGGTGGTGAAATAACAGGGGATGCCTAGCCTAGCTAGCTCCCGCTCGCAATTCCTACCCTTAACCCCAGCCGTTGGCTGGCAAGAACAGCTCTCCTCGAGGCAGCATAGCCCTTTAGGTAGGCTGAGTGGGGCATCAATAGCTATCAACTCGAACTCATGCCTACTCACAGCTTGCAGGATATCTGAATCCCCATTTAGGAAACCAAGGTATATAAGTTTTAGCTGATTATCTAGCCCGAGGCAGGCGCTAGGCTTAGCCTCCTTTGAGGTAAGGTCAATGCCCAAAAAACTAGCCCTAATATCCACTTCTCCTTAATATCTCACGAGCCGCCACTATACCAGAAGCTGATGCCTGGATTAAACCACGACTAACACCAGCGCCATCACCAGTAGCAAACATATTGCTGACCTCGGTCTCCAGGCTAGGACTAAGTTGAAGCTGGCAAGAATAGAATTTAACCTCAACCCCATAAAGCAAGGTGTGGCTGGAAGCAACCCTTGGAGCCAGCTTATCCATCGCCTGAAGCATCTCCATAAGCCCGGTAAGGTGACGATAGGGAAGGACAAAGCTAAGGTCACCAGGGGTAGCACTCTTCAAGGTAGGCTGAACTAAGCCCCGCTCAATGCGAGCTGGGGTAGAACGGTGACCCTCCATCAGGTCACCCAGGCGCTGCACCAGCACCCCACCACTAAGGATATTAGCTAGTCTAGCCAGGTATTTACCATAGGCAATAGGCTCCCGAAATGGCTCAGTGAAAGTTGTGCTCACCAACAGGGCAAAATTAGTGTTGTTACTCCTACGATTGGCATAGCTATGCCCGTTAACCGTGATTACCGGATCGCAACCACCGGTAGTCTCCATAGTGACCTCACCAGCAGGACACATGCAGAATGTTCTAATCCGGTCATCAAAGCTCTTTGACAGGAACTCCAGTTTTGCCTCATATAGCACACTGGTCAACTCCTCCATCACTGCCACTGGCACCTCCACCCTAACCCCAACATCAACAGGGTTATTATGTGTTGTTAGATTAAGTCGTTTAGCTTCTTTAGATAACCAATCCGCCCCCTCCCTGCCTGGAGCTAAAATCAGATAGTGGCAGTCAAACCTGTCCCCTGTCTCAGTTTCAATACCCTTAACCTCATCATTATCAACAATGACTGTGGAAGCCATTACCTCAAGCTTAAATTCCAAGCGTGAAATAAGGTGATCCCGCATAGCCTTGAGCACCGAGCGGCAACGCTCAGTGCCTAAGTGACGAAGAGGCACTGGTGTCAAGCGTAATTCTACCAGAGAAGCCCGGTGACGTATGTCATCAACCTCGTCCCCTGTCCCGTAGAGCTTATTAGGAGCGCCAAACTTGAGGTATATGTTATCAACGTACTTAATCAGGGCTTCAGTATCAGTCTCCCCGAGATAATCTCGAAGCCGACCGCCTACTTGTGGTGTTAGTGTTAGCTTACCATCACTGAAAGCGCCAGCCCCACCTAAACCACAAACCAGATTGGTGCGTTTATCAATATCCTTCCCTTTCTCTATAAGTAAGATATTAAGGTCGGATGCCTGAGACAGCTCTAAAGCGGCAAAGATACCTGCTGGACCACCGCCCACAATGATGACATCGTATTTCTTAGCCATTTTACTTCAGCCTGGGTGCCTAAGTGCCATTGTATAACCCCTTAGCTTTAGCCGTCAAGGAATAGATATTAATGAAATCTTAACCCTATTTTTATAGACATTTAATTTCAGCAGGCTAAGATGGGAGTGGATACAAACTTAAGTAAGATTTGACTTTTGCCATTTGGCGAATTATGATGCCCAATTATGGACAGTAATAACGGGAGTGATTTAGGCGAGATGCTCAGGCGGCAGAGGGTTATGATGTCGCTGACGTTGGTGGAGTTGGCAAATAGGTCAGGAGTATCCTCCTCACATCTAGGCCGTATAGAGAGAGGAGAGCGTTTTCCCTCAGCCCGGATTCTGCAGAGGATGGCCAAACCTTTAGGCTTTGAGGAGAATGAGCTATTTGCTCTAGCTGGTTACCTGTCTGCCTCTTCCCCTAGACTAGCTGAGGAGGGTCCATCCTATATTGGTGGGCGATTGGATCCTTATGTTGCCAAGGTGTTATCGCAAGAGCCGGTTGATGTGCAGCGGGCGGTCATTGGAATCCTTAGCCTCTTGAAGAGCATTGCCCGGGGCATGACCAAAGAGTAAGACATCTGGCGGTCCTAGTTCTTATGGTTATAGGTTCTGGATGTGGCAAAGTACAGGAAACCCCAGTTCAACCCCTACCACCCCCTCCGGAAGCTGTTGCCTCAAACCCTGAATTACCTTCACCAGCTCCAGGTCTAAATGTTGTAGGAAAATGGCGATGTAGGTATAGATAACTGGAGTAAAGAGAGGACTAGGGTGACAAAGTTTAGAATCATCTTCATGGGTATTGTTTATACCAAGGTGGTGATGATGCTTGCTACCTGAAGTTTAGAATGAACGGCGTAAGTATTGTAATCCCGGCTTGAGGTTTGGTTAAGCCCTTAGGTATAAATGGCTACTACTACTGCCTCTCTAGCATTATGCTCATCAAAGAAAATAACCGCTAACTTTCTACCCACAGCCATCTCTGCCGCTGGCAGGTTTCGAGCCACAGCAATACCCTCCAGGTAAACCTTTTGGCTGCCAGATAGCTGGATAGTGGCAGTGTAGTCACCAGGGTCGAAACTCTTTAATACTGCTTTCCTCAGGCTCATTTCGTCTAAACCTCCTTCAAATTTCTATACCGCCCCCAGCAACAACCGCTCCTCATATTCCCCATGGCGTGGATTATAAAGTAGAATTAGCCCGAGCACCCTCTTCTTCTCATCACTGAGCCCAGCCCGGCTATCGGTTATGTCAATGACATCATATAGCTGCTGTCCGCAATTGGGGGGGATTCGAATAGCACCGCTGGCTGATTCTATCTCGGCTTGTCTTAAATAGGCCTCTCCTCTCTGTTCGGCTTTAGACACGCTATCTATATTCCTGTCCTCAAGTTGGCTCAGCCTATCATAGAGCCTGGTTATCTGAGTCCAAGAGAAGGAATCGACAACTACTGGCTCACCGTTTACCGGGTCGTAGCCCTCGACCTGAACACGATTAAGCTCCCAGGCCCTCCTCCGGTATCCTCCCTCGAATACGGGGTGGGCTAAACCATAGGAATAAACTGAATTGTCAGAGGGGCAAGGATTCACTATATAGGCTTTATTGCCTTCGATAAACACTACATCGGGAATGAAGGAGACTAGTTTTCTGATGACCATATCTCCCTTATTATTGGGATGGATGGTGAAATCAGGGTAGTAGCTAGTTATAACCGATGACTGAGATTTAACCTCAAGCTTTATCCCAACTCTAGCCAGCACGAAGGCGAGAAGAGCCTTAACACACATCTCATCGCTCCCCTTATTCCATCGGAACTGGTGCCTGGCTCTCCAATTTTCAATCAAGTTCCAGCCATCTGAGGCATATAGAATAAGACTGGCCTTACCGCCAGAGCTGGTATGCTCATAGGCATCAACCCAAAAAGCAAGACCTGAGCTAATCTCATTTCCTTGGGAGGTAATATAGCCAGGGCTGACCTCTAACTGACAACCTATATCAAGGACTTCAAGCTCTCCTTCTCCCGGTGAGGCATACTGCCCATGGCTATTGTTTAGCTCGACTATTAACCTGCCTTCCTCTTTGGTGAGCTCCTGCCTCAAAGAGAGCACATTGGCGGTTAAATCAAGGCTCTCCTCGGTGAGCTTTGCCCTCCATACGCCACTAGGATTTGACAACCAGCAATAGTTGCCGTGATGGGCTATGGCTAATCCATACTCACTTGATAGATTAAACGGCACTGGCTCATGCCACAGATTATCAATGAAGTTGGTGTCAAGGACAGAGTGTGACCAGAAGGGGCGGTTATAGGCTTTGGTGCCGGTAAACCTCTCGGTAAAGAAACACCGATAGACATCTGGCTTATCCATGAATGCCCTGTGGTATTCAAAGTTACCGTCTGATGAGGCTGAGGCAAATTGCTTCAGCTCTGACCAGGTGCCAGCAGCTATATCGTGACCATCGCCATAGACAAGTGACCACAGTTTAAAGTTGCCCTCTGAGTCCTTCCCGGTAATAAAGAGATTCCAGTCGCCATCATAGACAGCAGCCACTCCGGATAAATCACCGGTGGTTTTATCCCAGGCGACTTTATTCTGCCAGTTACCGCTTACATACTTCTTAACATAGAGGGTTGTCTGGTCAGCAAAGAATAGGGCGAGGTCACCATTTGGCTTATAATCAGCAGCTATGCCATAGATAGCTGTGGTTGGGGAATAATCAATAAGCTCAGGACTTCCAAAGGTTACCCCGGAGTCGGTGCTTTTTAATCGGTAAATTCCCTGGTCGCTCTTTATCCAAAAAATACTGACCTCAGCTCCCAGGGAGCAGCAGGTCACAATAACGGCATTATACTGGTTACAGTATGTCCACTGGCTGAAGTCTGATTCTGGGCTGGGGTTAGCCACCCTTTGCCGATAGAGCTTCCTGGAGTCGACCCGAGGAGTAAGCCTGACCCTAATGAGAGAGCCATCATCGGGGATGGTTACGGCGTGGAAGTAATCAGCCTCAGAACCGGTGTATAGCCTTGTCCAGTTTAACCTGACGATGCCAGCAGTTTTATTCTTGGCTTCAACCCTAACATAGGGGACGCGGCTAGCTTCCTTCTGAGCAGTTAGCAGTGTTGACGATAAACTTCTCATTTAAGTTGTCTCCATACAAATACCACACTAATCCCCTAGCTGCCCTGGGCTCCAAGGCGTTCCCCAGAAGAGATGGCCAAGCAGGATGCCGGTAGCAGTGGCTAGGGCAAGCCAGAGAAGCGGCTTGCTATGGTAAGAATCCCGGATAATATAGGTCCAGGGGCGGCCTCCTATTCTTGACCACAGGGCTCGATAGAGGCGCTCTAGCCATCCCTTACTTTTCTCTTCCATTCGCCTTAAACCTCTTGATTGCTCTCTCGCCGAAGTATTCTATAATGACGGCTGTAATCAGGTAGGCAAGTAGTTGGGGTACCTCCACCCCGTTCATTACACAGATGCCATAGACTACAAAGCCCCAGACGATGATAAACGGTCTAATGAGACTCTTTATGAAGTCTGACCAGTCTTTCATTCTCAGTCCCTATGTCTTGCTCTTCTTACCACGACAAGCAGCTTTGTATTTTCCCTATTATCTATACCAAAGCTGCCAGGATATCGGGCAATGGCTTATCGGCTTTTCGGTAGTGGTTAGCTAGGTGCTTGGCAGCAGCCAGTATTTGCTCAGGGCTGGCATCAACCCTCTGCCCCCGGTAACCCCTTGGTGATAGAGCGGCTACAGCAGCCGGCATCCGAGCCCAATCGACTGTTTCCTCGATATCAAGCTTGCCCCGTAGGGCTCTAAAGATGCTCTTCTTATGATGGGGTAGCTTCCAGGTTTCAGGGTCTTCCGGGTCTCCGACAATAGCAAATGCCTCCTTAGGCAAGCCCTCTTTGGTCTTATTTAGTCCCTCTTTTATAGTCATATCTACCTTACCCCCTTTATCCCCCTCTCCTTCAAAGGAGAGGGGGAAATAGTTTATTGAAGAGGGGCTTAGCCCCTCTTAGACACCCCTGCTCAATCTATAAAGAGCTGCTGGATTCTTATCCTCTGCCTCCTACCCAGCCGGCTTAGCCCATCCTTAAAGATTCTCAGCCGCTCATTACCCCAGGTTCGGTATTCCTTGGGGGTCATTGTTCCCCCGATATTGACCTTGTTTATGGAAAGGGCTGCCCAGCTAATAGCAGCATAACCGCAGGCACCGGTAGCCACTAAGTCCTCATATTTCCTAGGGATGGTGGAGCCATTAGCGTCAAGGGTATGGAGTTTTCCGTAGTAGACATAGCAATTAGAGCCATTGGGCTCATTGCCGCTTATTATAGTCAGGGTATCCCCCCAGATGGAGAAGCGCTGATATTTGGCAGGGGACTCATCTACAGGATATTCTACGGCTTGAACCATAATCCTATCGGTGAGGCTGGAGATATCTATTTCTCTGGAGCCGCTCACTGTAGGCAGGGTAGCCTTAGCCGGCAGTGGCACCCTCTCTGATAGCTCCTTTACCGCATGACTGATATGCCTAGTTAGTTCGTCATCTGACCACTGGTAAGGAGTGGCCTCATCCTTAAGGTCGCGCCTTACCAGAGTTATCATCTCGGATAGATTCATGAATTCACCCCCTTGGGTGGTATTTCTGCCTGTCCCATCTTGGTAGGCAGTTTCATATCGTAGGCACCAGCTGAGGTCATAATTTTGGCTCTAAACTTCTCCGAGCCTGAACCTATCTCACTGGTGGTGATTAGAGCCAGCAAAGTAGCCAGAGCTTCAAGTCCAACACCACAATCGGTGGAGTAAAAAGCTTTACATAAAGTAGCTGCATCCAGGCCTGAGCCGGCATCAAACAGGGATATTCCCCTGCCCAGGAGCTTGTCTACACCTAAGCCAGTCTCACTGGCAGCCAGGGCAGTTATTAAACCTGTAAAGGCGTCTAACCCGGAACCGGTTTCAGCTCTGGCTAAAGTAGCTAATAAGGTTAAGCAGGCATCGGCGCCAAGCCCGCTATCGGCGTGATGAAGTAACCTGGATAGTAAGGCTTCACTACCTGTTCCAGCATCAGATTGTACTAGTGCTATATTCAAAGCAGCCAGAGCATCTATACCAGCTCCAACATCAGAGGAGGAAAGTTCTTGCTCTATTGTTACAACCTCAACATAGGCATCTGCGCCAGAACCTGTCTCTGATTTAGCTAAAGCTGCCAATAAAGATGTAAGAGCATCAAAGCCACTACCACTATCTGATTTAGCTAACACTGCTGCTTGAGTTGGTGTCCCTTCCGTCCCGCTACCACTGTCAGGCCTGCTTAATGTAGCTCCCAGTGATGAAGC
>SOKA01000008.1 GCA_004376105.1 Dehalococcoidia bacterium | reverse complement strand
TTTTCATACTTTGGTATTATGGAATAAAAGGTAGGTTTAATCAAGGTTAATAAACGCTACCTTGTTTGTTTTCACTCTTAGCAATAGAGTATAATTTAAAAGTATTTTTCCTATGGGTATAATGGAGCTCCAGTTTCATCAAAAAAGGCACCAAAGAATAGGACGGTGGCTGATACTCCTACTATCCAGGATATTGTTATTCCTGTTAACCCGTCGGCGAGTTAAGGGAAAAGAGAATGTTCCTGAGCAGGGACGTTTACTAATTGTAGCTAATCATCTTAGTCTGGCTGACCAATATTTGCTTGCTATTAGCCTCAACCGCAAAGTGATATTTATGGCCAAGGAGGAGATATTTCGTTCCCGAGTGATAAGATACTTGGCACACACCTTTGGTGCCTTCCCAGTGCGTAGAGGGGGAATAATGGATAGGAAGGCATTGCAGCAGGCAAACCAAGTTCTGGACAGTGGTCAAGCCCTGGTTATGTTCCCTGAGGGAACGAGGAGTAAGAATGCCCAACTACAACCTGCTTTCCCAGGCTCAGCATTGATAGCTTTGCATAATCGTATCCCTATTCTTCCTGTAAGTATTACTGGCACGGAAAAGGTAAAAAAGGGTCCATTCTGGATGTTATTGCATCGCCCTCGGGTAATGGTTAATATTGGCTGCCCTTTCCATTTGCCACCTGTCAATGGTAAATTGACCAAGGCAGAGCTTGTTGAGCTGGCTAATTATATAATGGAGCATATAGCTGAACTCCTGCCCCCTGAATATCGGGGACACTATGCTAGATGCGGAGACTAGATGGCAATAAGAATTGAGAAAGCGGCTGGAATAGGACTTTGCTTTGGGGTTAAGCGAGCCATCAATATCTTAGAAAGGGCTGCCCGTGAGCATGGTGGTGTGGAAACATTGGGGGCTGTGGTATATAACCAACAGGTGCTACAAAGACTAGCTGAAATTGGGGTTAGGCTAACCAGAGGCGTGGATGATATACAGGGTAACACTGTGGTGATTGGCACTCATGGGCTAAGCCCACAACTAGAGGAAGAAATTAAGGCTCGACATATTACCATAATTAATACTACTTGTCCTTTTGTTCGCCGAGCCCAGGTTACAGCTCGAAAATTAGCTAAATCTGGCTTCTTTGTCGTTATATATGGTGATGCTAACCACCCCGAAGTCAGGGGTGTTCTTGGTTGGGCCAATGGTAGAGGAGCGGCTATGCTAGACGACAGATTTATAGCCAAGTTTGACCCTCTGCCTCACCGCCTAGGCGTTCTATCCCAGACAACTCAGATACCAGCTCATTTTACCGAATTTGTAAAGAAACTTATTGATTCTGCCTTGGCTAAAGACTCTGAGCTACGCATTATTGATACTATATGTCATGATATTAGAAAACGACAGACAGCAGCCCTCGAGCTAGCTAATAAAGTGGACTTGATGCTCGTTATCGGTAGTCATACCAGTGCTAATACTAATTGTCTTGCCCAGTTGTGTTCTAAGGTTACTAGAACATATCTAGTTGAAACCGCAGACGAAATCCAATCCTCTTGGCTGCAAGGTCAATACCATATAGGTATAACTGCCGGGGCATCAACTGCTGAACAAACTATAAATGAGGTAGTAACGAGGCTAGAAGCCATGGCCTAAATCTAAGGATAGGCACGCCTCATAAAATTCTTCAGGGCTCTTACTTAACGATAATTTCTCCATCGGGCACATATCATCCTGACTATGGTTTTGGATATACGGCACAATTTCAGTAAAGTGATAGCCGATACCAAAGCAGCGCAATGTCCTAACGGCGAGCTCGCTACCTAAAAGACTATAAGCTTCACGACAAAATATTCTTCTTAAGAGTAAAGCGGCGGCATTGCCAACAACCCGGTCAAAGACGGTGACATCCTTCTCATAAGGAGAAAACTTATCAATGTATTCAAGTAGAGACAATAAACCGTCTCTACTTGAGGTAAAGATTAGCCTATCCCCTCTATATACTCGAAGTTTATCATTGCTCACTAAAAATTGACTAAATAAACGCGCGTTCATCTTTTATTTCCAGCTATTCTGCTTCTGTCCAGAAACCTTTCCAGCCGTTTAGCGCTAGAATTATAGCAACTCTGGCAATGGCATATTAAGGTTCGACATTGCATATGAAGGCTTGTGGCATATCAAGGTAGGTAATACTGCAATCTTTGCCCATTAGGTTCTCCGCCTCGGCTACTGCCTCTTCCACTGAGGCGAATGGCTCTAAACCCACCCTTCTTGCGGCTTCGAAGTCTGTGGCTCCGGCTAGAAAGACTTTACTGAGATAATTGAGACCATAGATACCCTGCCCATACAGGATTAAGGGGTGAGAACCATGGAAGCCATAACCATATCTATACTTGTGAACGAAGTCGGGGCGATGGGCGTATTCCTCAGCATAAAGGTCCCAGAGTTCAACCGCATCCTTGGTATGGGGCAGAACCTTTTCGAACAGCTCAACATAGGGTTGATACTTAACTGCATCGAATTGTTTCGGGCAAGGGTGACAAACTATGAGAATCCCTCCTGGCTTAACCAGAGGAACGTTCTGGAAGAGGCCATAGGTGTAAGACAGCGCCAGATTTCTTACTAGAATGGGATTGATAATGGAAAATTTGGAATAAGGGTCTCTTTTGTTGTCCATACCACAGACCACCACATCAGACTGCCCCTTTACATCCACTACCAACTGTTGGTCCAATATTTCTAGACCTTTCTCATGAGCCTCTGGTGGGTGACCGGCAACAACCTGAACCAACTCCTGTGGCACTGCGTTGTTCATCGTTCCTTCGACGATGAGAACACGGCGTCCATTCTTAGCTAGTGCAGCTTCGATAATGGCACCCATTTCATTGAGCAGTTTGGGGAAGGCTGAGCGTTTGGGGTCCAGTACGGATTTGCCTGAAGCCTTAGCGAAGGGGCGATGATGGTGTCGCATGAGTCTCCAGCTGCCCAAACCCACGACGACTGACTTCCAGCCGCCGTTGAAATGACACCAGGGATGGCTCACATATATGAACTGGTCCGAATCGGTAACTAAGCGGCTTACCTCCACTTCCTGATATCGTTTAGTCTCTCCCAAAAATACAAGGTTATCTTTATCCTCGGCATCAAAATTGAACAACCGGCTCGGGCCAGACCTACTAACTAGCTCATCTCCTAGTATGGTGGCTAGTTCGCTTGGAGTCCACATCCGGTGCAGCCCTCCAGCGCAAACCAGGCGGATATTTTGAGGCTCTACGCCAAGTTTATCGAGTTCCTCCAGCACCACCTTAATGGCTACTTCCCGAAAACCAGGCATCTTTTCCTGGGGAACATAACCGATAGGGTCATCAAAGGCAATGGTAACCTTGGATTTGGAGTTCACCAGCTTGGATAGAGGGTCATGAGCAATCGGCGACCTTAAGGCATCACGGACTGCCTGAGCAGGTTCAGGTAGAGTCAGGAGTGCTTTGTTCGTATTCCGTATGACCCTGGTCCTCTCCGGTAGCTCTGCCGCAATAGTACTATCTCCATATGGTATTCTGAAAACACTCGCTGACATTGATACCTAGCCTCCTTTCTCTAATTACACTAACTCAGTGTAACCCATTAAGTGTAACCTTATCAACCTGACCTCCCTAGAAACCTTTGTAGTTGTTTAATAATCAATTGCTAAAAGATTAATCAGTTTTTATATTCTGACTATCAAACACAGTATTGGATCTCAGCGTTGGGAAGCACTGCTACCTTAGTCTCAGCCCGGTGAAATTCTTGAAGAGCCCCTAGAGCATCATCCCAGTTGTTCATAAATAAAACTTTGTCTGACGCCTCAACATACCCTCGGCCAGCAATATCGGGGTATTCTGAATAAATAATTAGGTGATTGACATATTGGGGAATCTTTACCTGCAATTTTAGCTTCCCGCTAGTCGTTTTACCAAAACTGCCCATTAAATAATGGGTAACCTGCCCATCAGGGGCGTTAGCGATAAGGACAACATCCCCACCTTTATCACTTATGGCACTAAAGGCAGTGTTCAAGCCAACCATAATTGATTCATTGGCTTTGGCGAAGGTGTTGGCGATAACAATGCTCTCACCTTTTGTCTTAGGGGTAAGATAATGAGCCTTGGCTTCACCAACAGCAGCTGCCCAGGTTGGTTTTGGGGTGCCGGCAAAGATGGCTACCGTCTCCCCCCACGTATTAACTATGCAGTCTATCTTCACATCCAGACCAGCTAGAGCCACAGCTTCTTCAATATTAAGTCGCAAGGGGTTATCATCAAAGACTCCCATTCCCGTAATTAGCTTACTCGGGTACTTCTGCTTGAATTCAGCTTCTATACGATGAAAATGCTCAATAGTTTCCATAGAGGATACCCCAGGCAGAATAATCTTACCCCCACCACCAAACCCGGTATTGGGGTGGGGAACTACAGAGCCGATAGCAATCTTGAGGTCGCACTTCATCACCTCAGCATTGATGTGAATATCAGTTCCATAGCCGGTAGTACCAACATAGGTGCAATTATCAAAGGGATTGTGATTGTAAACGGGGAATCTGGCTAAGA
>SOKA01000058.1 GCA_004376105.1 Dehalococcoidia bacterium | reverse complement strand
TGGCCTGGCATTGGCAATGTATCAATTATAGTGGCTACATACCTAGAAAGAAAGCTTACCTTTGAGAAACTGGGAGAGGTTGAAGCTTCCTATTTCTTTGACCCCATCGGAGTAGTGGTTAAAGACAATGTGGTCGAGGCACCACAGTTCCCACAGAGCAAGTTCTACTACTGGAAAAACAAAGAGGGGGGAAGCGATATAATATTATTCATAGGTGAGGCCCAACCAGCATCCAAAGGGTATGAGTTAGCTAATTGTGTCCTTGATGTAGGACTAAGCTTTGGGGTTAAGAGGGTGTATACTTGTGCCGCGGCTGTGAGTCGTATTCATCATACCGAGCAAACCAGGGTCTGGGGGGTAGCCACTAGCCAGCAAGTGACTGAAGATTTCAAAAGATGTGATTTGGTGCAAAAGGGTAACCTCCAAATTGCTGGGTTGAACGGATTACTGCTAGGCGTAGCCAAAGAGAAGGATATTGAGGGTATTTGCCTACTGGGTGAGGTGCCCGTGTATGCCACGAGGGTACAAAACCCAATGGCTGCCCTAGCTATACTTAAGGTTCTGACTAAAATGCTAGATATTGAGATTGATATAGCTGAGCTGGCACAGCTAGCTGGAGAAACAAAAGAAAGGATGAAGCAGGTAGCGGCTGAGGCTATGGGAGAGTATATAGACTACTTTACTGAGCCTATCTGGGAACATGAAGAGGAAGAGGAATAAAAACTAAGGAGCCTACGATGCTATCGCCTATTGAGGAGACTATTGCTGACCTAGGTAACAGTGACCAGCCGTTACGCAGTTCAAAGCTAGCTGAGCTATCAAACCTAAACTCAGAAGAGCTGGAGCTTCTTGAGCAGGTATGGGCAACAATTGAGCCAAAACGGCGGCGGCAGATTGTATATCGACTGGTTGAGCTTGCCGAGAACGACTTTGAGCTTAACTTTGATAGCATCTTCAAGAATTGTCTGGGAGACCAAGATGCCGAGGTGCGAAGCAAGGCTATTGAAGGTCTGTGGGAGAATGAGGAGCCGTCTCTGATTAACCCCTTAATTAATCTACTAGGGCAAGATAGCTCGGAGAAAGTCCAGGCAGCAGCAGCTACAGCACTGGGCAAATTCGCCATGTTAGCTGAGCATAGAAAGCTACGTTCCTGTCATGTATCCAAAGTCTGCCAGGCTTTACTCACCGCGATTAGTGATAAAAGCAAGCCTATAGAAGTCAAACGCCATGCGCTGGAGGCAGCGGCCTCGATAAACCTCCCCCAGGTAGAGAGAACCATTATGGAAGCCTACCAAAGTCATAATTCTAAACTTAGAGTCAGTTCTATTTACGCTATGGGAAAGAACTGCAATCTTTCTTGGCTACCTATATTGGTAAAGGAACTGGGTTGTGCTGATGCTGAGATACGCTATGAAGCAGCCGGGGCTTGCGGTGAATTAGGAGAGGAAGAAGCAGCACCCCACCTTATAGAGCTTATCAATGACCCCGATACTGAGGTCCAACTGGCTGTTATCCAGGCACTAAGTAGGATAGGTGGCACTGAGGCGAAGAATTGTTTAGAAAAATGCCTGGATGATCCCAATGAGATAATCCAACAGGCAGCAGAGCAAGCCCTACACGAGTTAGAAGTAGGAGAGGAACAACTCCCTTTCTGAGTTTGAAACCTTGAGGCTCATATGATTATCGGCACCAAGATTAAGCTTCGTGACAAAAGATTAGCTGATGCCTTAGACGACTACACCTGGCGAACAGACCCCGGGCTAGCTCAGCTTGACGCTACCCCACTATTAACTACTACTTTCCCCCGGTATCTATCAGACTACGCCAGTGAACTGCGCTACCCCGCCTTGACTAGACAGTCGTTTGCCGTAGAAACCCTGGACGGTAAGCATATTGGTAACTGCGCATACTATAACATTAATGACACTAAAGGCGAAGCCGAGCTGGGGATTATGATTGGCGACCGTGACTACTGGGATAAGGGCTACGGTACTGATGCTGTAACCACCCTGGTCAGTTATATTTTCCACCAGACAAACCTCAAGCGAATCTACTTGAAGACCCTGGACTCAAACCGACGAGGGCAGAAGTGCTTCCAAAAATGTGGCTTCACTTCATATGGGCACTTGAGTAAGGACGGATACAGTTTCGTGCATATGGAGATACATCGCAAGCAGTGGGAAGAGGAGCAATTAAAAGGAGGGAAGTAATCTGCCTATAGAGTGGCTGGGCAACAGGGTAAAAATTCTTGACCAGACCAGGCTTCCTCAAGACGAGGTTTATCTGGAGCTTAGTGGGTATCAGGCTATAGCCTCAGCCATCACAGAATTGAGAATTAGGGGGGCACCAGCTATCGGCATACTTGGAGCCTATGGAATGGCTCTGGGTGCCCTAAAAATTGGGGCTAAGTCCAGGGACGAGTTCCTGGAAAGGCTCAGAGAGATTAATCAGACCCTTGCTGCCACCAGACCTACTGCCCGAAACCTTTTCCGGGCTATTGACCGAATGCAGCAAGTAGCCGAAGCTGGCAAGAACATAGAACAGATTAAAAAAACACTTGTTGACGAGGCAGTCAAAATACACTCCGAAGAGGCTGAGGCAACCAGAAAGCTATCTCAGCTTGGTGCCGAGCTAATTCAGGACAGTTTTACCATTGTGACCCACTGTAATACCGGGGCTTTAGCTACTGGTGGCTATGGCACCGCCCTCGGCGTAATTAAGCAGGCAAAAGAGCAGGGCAAGGATATAAAGGTTCTCGCCACCGAGACCCGCCCCCTCCTCCAAGGGGCACGCCTTACCACCTGGGAGTTAAAGAAGGCTAATATCCCATTTACCCTCATCACTGACTCTATGGCTGGCTACTTTATGAGCCTGGGGAAGGTTGACTGTGTTATTGTTGGTGCCGACCGGATTGCTGCCAACGGTGATACCGCCAACAAGATTGGCACCTACAGCCTGGCCGTCCTGGCAATGGAGAACGGCATCCCCTTCTATGTCGCTGCCCCCACTACCACCATTGACCTGTCGCTTGCCTCAGGCAATGAAATCCCCATTGAACAGCGAAGCCAGGAGGAGGTAACCCATATTCAAGGGGTAAGCATTGCCCCTGAGGGCACCAAGGCGGCTAACCCCGCCTTTGATGTCACCCCCCACCACTACATCACCGCCATCATCACCGAGAATGGTATAATAAAAGAGCCATATATTGAGAGGCTGAAAAAGATAGGTTGAGGAGATAGTCTTAATCTTTTCATGCCGCAAGGAGGTTGAAATGGTAGCTTACGAAGATTGGGTACTAGAGGTGAGCGACATAAAAGGTAAACTGGACAGGGGGGAACTGAAACCAGATCCCGACTGGCAGAGAGGTTATATTTGGAAACTTAAAGACGAGCAACTCTTAGTTGACTCTATACTCAAAGGAATACCAATACCCAAATTCTACCTAACCGTAGAATATGACCCGAGGAAGGGAGCAAATATCTATTACGCCGTTGACGGGCAACAGCGTCTAACTGCGGTCCACAGATTCTTAAATAATAAATTTCCTGTCGAAATAGATGAGAAGCAATACCTTTTCAGGGATTTAGATAGCCCAACGCAGGAGAGAATTACCACCTACAAGTTCAACGGGCACTATCTGAAAAACTATGCACAAGCAGACGTTAACTTCCTATTCCAAAGATTAAATAGGACTGGCATTAAGTTGACCAATATGGAGGAGTGGAATAATGAATTTTCTGGTTCAAATGTTTTGACTATGGTAAAAGAGCTTGAAAAGGAACGGGGGGCTTTCTATGAAACTACTATTTATACAGATGATAATATTAAGAGAATGCTTCCTCTAGATGATATTGTTGACTTATGCAATTGTCTTAAAAACAGTGCAGTTCAAGGTGGCGGAAAAGCAGAATTGCAAACGTTCTTGACGAATCGCAGAGATATATCGCCTACTGAAAGTTCAAGACTGAAATCCAAGTTCCGAAAAGCCATCAATAACGTCAGAGAAATACTGTCAAAGCAGGACTTAGAATCCTCCTTATATGGCAAAAGAACACACTTCATTAGCTTATTTTTAGCAATCGGTCTTTTAATTCCTAAATACTACATCCTGACGGATACTAAGAAATTGAAAGAGAACCTGTTGAATTTTATTGAGAATCAACCTGAGCCATATAAGGAAAGTGTTTTGGGCGCTATCAGACAAAAAGCCAAGAGAGAGACAAGGGTGAAGTTACTCCAAGGGGTTATTTTGAAACACGCAAAAGAATTAGATGAAACTAGACTCTTTGATGAAGGTCTTAAACAAAAATTCTGGCGGCAATACGGGCATACCTGTCAAATTTGCACGAGGGAAATTAAACGGTATCAAGATGCGACCCTAGACCATATTGAACCTTGGGCAAAAGGTGGCAAAACAAAAGAAAGCAATGCCCAACTTGCGCACAAAAAATGTAATCGCATAAAGAGGGATAAGCTGGAAGAATTCGTTATCGTATGAAAATAGGGTTATCAAGGCTAACTTAAGAAGCTTTTATTGAAGTAAGGAGGTTACTTGATGCTACAGGCTAAAGTAGGGGTTATTGGGGGGACGGGGC
>SOKA01000021.1 GCA_004376105.1 Dehalococcoidia bacterium | reverse complement strand
TAGGTAATGCCTATGTAGAGATGCCTGAATTCAATGGCAAGGATGACTTTCTAAACGCTTTAGCCAAGGGCAGGATTTTGGGGCATAGGACAAACCCCTTAGTCCATCTTAACAGCGCTTGGGCAAGGCTAAAAAGTAATCTTAAATAGAATGGTGAACTTTGTATCAACTGGGCTGGTTTTCTACAGGTAGAGATAAAGCGGCTAGAGACCTCTTACAAGCGGTACAGAGCAGTATCAAGCTAGGTGAGATTGAGGCTGAGATAGCTTTTGTTTTCAGCAACCGTGAACCTGGTGAATCAGAAGAGAGTGATCTATTTTTTGAATTGGTTAAAAAGTATCATATCCCTCTTATCAGCTTTTCTTACCAAAAATTTAAAGTCAGGCAAAGCACTCCTGTCATGGAACAGGCAGGAAGCTTGCTTCTATGGCGGCTTGACTATGACCGAGAGGTAATGAGCAGGTTACAGGACTTCCGCCCTGACCTATGTGTCCTGGCTGGTTATATGCTCATTGTCGGGAAAGAGATGTGCCAGAGATACAATATGATTAACCTTCACCCAGCGGCTCCAGGCGGACCTACGGGAACCTGGCAGGAGGTAATCTGGCAACTAATTAATAGTGAGGCTCAGGAAACAGGGGTAATGATGCATCTGGTAACCCCCGAGCTGGATAAAGGGCCGCCAGTAACCTATTGCACCTTTTCTATTAGAGGTAAGCCATTTGATAGATATTGGCAAGAAATAAAGGGGCACCCCCTCAGCGAGATTAAGAAACAGGGTGAAAATAATCCCCTATTTAAGCTCATTCGTAAACATGGACTAGCTAGGGAATTCCCACTAATAATATCCACCCTGAAGGCTTTTAGCCAGGGCAAAGTCAAGATAACAGCCGGGAAAGTCGTTGATTCCAATGGGAAACCTATTAACGGCTATAACCTGACCGATGAGATTAATGAACAGGTGAAAGCGATGAAATAACAGTGATGAATATGAGAGCATTAGTGCGAAAGGAGAGAGATAGGGCATGGAATTAAGACATATACAGCTCGGGCTCCGGTGGCTCACCTATGCGACAATAGGAATTATGCGTTTCCTTTTTGCGCATCCAGGAGCAATCCGGCCGACTTTTAAGTTCATATTATCCAACGTACACGCCCTACCTCGGCACCTTCATTATAAAACCCACATTGAGGAAGAGCAAGCCAGAATAAAGGGAGAACTCGCGCGCTGTTCTGACTACTTCAAGAAGATTGAAGCATATCAGAAAAGCATTGACATCGAGTGGTTAAAAAGGAACCCGCTTCCTGACATTTACCGCTGGGCTAGACTTTATATATTAATCCGAGCTCTAAGGCCAAAGACAGTTATCGAGACTGGTGTCGCTGAAGGAGAGTCAACAAGCTTTATCCTGCAAGCCCTAGCTGATAATGGGGATGGCTTCCTGTACTCCATTGACCTGCCCAATCAATTCTACATAACGACTAAAGGAAAATTCCATGCCGAATTTAACTCGCCAGGAGAACAACCAGGTTGTTTAGTCCCCCCCGAATTGAGAGGGCGGTGGAAGCTGATTCTTGGCAACACGTTTGATACGCTGCCTAAACTCTTAACCAAACTGAACTCAATAGACTTATTCCAGCATGATAGTGAACATACCTACGAGACTATGACCTTTGAATATGAATCTGCATGGCCTTACATTTGTCCTGGAGGCTATCTAGTGTCAGACGATGCCACCTGGAATACAAGTCTCTTAGACTTTGCCCAGCGGCATAATGTCAACTTAACCATAATAGAGGGCCAAGGTTTTATCCAGAAAACAAAGTAATGAGGTAATTTCAAGGTGAACTTTATCTGTTTTGACTTAGAAGGGCCACTATCACCTCAAGATAATGCCTATGAGCTAATGAAGCTTTTCCCCAATGGAGACAGGATTTTTGAGGTTATCAGTCGTTACGATGATTTACTGACACTAGAAGAAAGGGAGGATTATGAGCCTGGGGACACTTTAGCTCTTATCGTGCCTTTCCTTGTGCTTCATAATATCTCAGAGGGCGATATTGCCAGCTTAGCCAGTAAAGCTAGCCTAACTGGCGGCGCTGAAAAGCTTATCTCCTGGCTTCAGTCTAAGGGCTGGAAGGTATTTTGCATCAGTACTACTTACGAACAGTATGCCATTCGTATTACCCACAAATTAGGCATTTATGCTCATAATGTTGCTTGCACACCGTTCCCTGGAGATAGATTACGCTTAACATTATGTAAAGAAGACTCTACCCTATTGCAACAGACTGAGGAAGATATTCTGACAATGCACCCGTTTGCTGATGATGCTAGGATTAAACAAAGCTTAGACTACTTCTTCTGGGAAAAACTCCCCACTACTAATCTAGGCAAGGTAATAAAAGAAGTAAAGCCGGTAGGTGGACGGCGTAAAGTAGCTGCCCTAAACAAATTTGCTGATAAATACGACCAGCCATTATCCAATTGGGTGGTAGTGGGTGATAGCATTACCGATTTCAGGATGCTCCAGGCAGTGGAGAAGGCGGGAGGATTAGCCATTGCTTTTAATGCTAATGAGTATGCCCTACCCTACTCAACCATGAGCCTGGCTTCCATATTGCTCAGTGACCTAACCGAGGTGCTTGAGGCGTGGCAAAAGGGTCACCGAAGTAGTGTAGAGAAAGTAGTAAAGGTAAAAGGGAAAATTGGAGGGGTGGGGGACAGGGGTTACTTTCATTGGCTATCTGGCAGAAAAGATATAGATAAAGTCATTGACATTCATAAGAGGATAAGACGCCTGGTCAGGGAGGAAGCAGGCAAGCTAGGATGACAAGGTTAAAAATATTTTAAGGGGTATGACATGACTTTTAAAGTAGTGATAACCCTACTCCACCTCGCTGGGGATGAGGAGGAATGTCGGAAGATAGGTGGTGAGCTTTTCACTACTCCCTGTAACACAGAGGACGAGCTTATTGCTGCCACACAAGATGCCGATGCTATACTGACCGGTATGGAGTGCTTAGTACCTTTTACCAGAAAGGTAATAAGCAAGCTTAATAAGTGTAAGCTGATTCATAATATAGGAGCAGGCTATGAGGGTATAGATGTTCAGGCAGCAACGGATTACGGCATCTGTGTTTCTTTTGCCGGGGATTACTGTTCAGAGGAAGTCGCTGAGCACGTCATGGCGCTCATCCTTGCCTGCGCCAGAAGACTCACCCGCCTTGATAGAGCAGTAAGGGAAGGAAAATGGGGTTTTACTGCCAAACAGGAAATGCCGGAGATATGGTCACCTATGTTTCAGATAAAGGGGCAAACCTTGGGGATAATCGGCTTCGGTAGGATTGGACGCCTCATTGTCCCCAAAGCCAAAGGCTTTGGGTTAAGGGTTATTGCCTTTGACCCTTACCTGCCTTCCAATGTATTTAAGGAATCAGGTGTTGAATCAGTAACACTTGACCGCTTGCTTAGTGAATCAGACTACATCTCAGTCAATGCTGCCCTGACCGAAGAGAACCGGCACCTACTGGGAATAGAGCAATTCAGGAAGATGAAACCAACAGCTTATTTTATTAATTGTGCCCGAGCTGATTTTGCCGATGAGGAGGCTTTATATACCGCCCTTACTCATGGCTACATTGCCGGTGCTGGGCTGGACTTGGTGAAAGGAGAATCTATTAGTTTAGACCATCCTTTACTCAAACTGGAAAACGTGATCCTTACTGCCCATTCTGCCTGGTACTCCGAGCATTCTATGTCCGAAATAAAGCGAAGGGCCTATGAACACCTTGGACAGGTTTTCCGTGGAGAATGGCCCACGTGGTTTGTCAATCCTGAGGTCAAGGAGAAATTTTTGGAGAGGTGGGGAAAAGCATAAGAGAAACCAAGCTGTTACCTTTTATAGGGCTATTAGCAAGGAAATCTTTACCGCTGAAGGGGATAATAAAGTGAGGTAAGTAATGATGCAATTAAGTGACTTAAAAAAAGCTATGAAGGGTGTATTCGTGGTTCAAATCACGCCATTCAATAAAGATGGTAGCCTTGATTTGGATGGTATGCGAGCCAATACGCGTTGGTTAGTTGAGCGTATGTCAGGTAAAGATTTTGTATTCGTACCACTGGGCAGTACCGGGGAGTTTTATGCTATGTCTGATGATGAGTGCAAAGCCGTTATCAAAATGGTTGTGGAAGAGGTGAATGGAAGACTTCCGGTATTAGCCGGGACAGCTCGAGCCGGCACTCAAGAAACCATTAAAATGTGCCAGTATGCTCAGTCTGTGGGTGCAGACGGAGTTCAGGTCGTCCTTCCCTATTATCACATTCCAGAAGAGGAGGGTATGTACCAACACTATAAACAGATAGCTGAAAGCGTCAATATCGGCGTAATGCTTTATAATAATCCTGGTGTATCCAGCTCCTGGGTCAAGCCAGCTTTAATGGCCAAGTTAGCCAAGATACCAAATTTTATAGCAGTTAAAGAGAGTACACCTAGTATTTTGTCCTACTATCTGATGCAAAAGACTATAGACCCGAAAGACACGGTGGTTCTGTGTGGGCCAGGCGAGGAAATGTTTTCTTTCGAAGCGTTATACGGTTGCCCTGGCTTTGTCAGTTTCGTCGCCAACTTTGCCCCAGACCTCTCATATTCAATCTATGAGGCTGCGGTTGCCAGAGATTTCAATAAAGTAACCGAGCTAGTCAACTCTATGGCTCCCCTTTCCAGCTTTATGAGCAAAGTGTTAGAGAATCATGGTCCGCACACTGGCGTTCCGGGTGCGGGTGGTATCTCTACCGGGTATATGTTTATTGGTGTATGTAAGGCAGCAATGGATATTTTAGGGTTGAGGGGTGGAGAGGTTAGGCTACCTCTTGTTGGCCTCAATGAAGAAGAAAAAACTGAACTTGGTAGCATCCTCAGAGCTATGAAGATAGTCAAGTAAATTTCAATAAAATTCTGGTAAACAAGGTAAGAACAGGCGGAATTTTGATTGTGCATTTGACCTTATAGGTGGGCTCTGCAGTATATGGATAAATCTAATACTATGAGCAATATTGAGATAACCGGGCTAGGAGCGCTGAATATAGACCATTTATACAAGGTAGAGCGCATCCTTGATGATGGGGAAGCAGTAGTAAACGAGACTAAATCATCTCCCGGTGGCTCGGCAGCCAATACCATCTATGGCTTAGCTAAGCTTGGGGTGAGCACTGGCTTCACTGGCGTTGTTGGTGATGATGCCGAAGGCAAAATACTAATGCAGGATTTCCAAAAAGCAGGGGTCGATACTCCTCAAATCAGGGTAAAGCCAGGGGCAAAAACGGGCTCAGTAATATGTCTTAGTGATAGGCTGGGCAGGCGTTCCCTCTATATCACCCCTGGTGCCAATAACCTACTAACCATGGATGATTTGGATTTGACCTACATAAACCAGGCAAGAATGCTCCATCTCTCTTCCTTTGCTGATGATAGGCAGTTCAAAATATTGCTGGAGTTGATGCACAGGTTAGATTTATCCACTAAGCTTAGTTTTGCTCCCGGGGCACTATATGCCTCTAAGGGGCTCAAGGCTCTGGCTCCAATATTAACTAAGACTCATATCCTTTTTATTAACCGGGATGAAATAAAGCAATTGACTGGGGAGGATATTACAAACGGAGCCGAAAACTGCCTTAAGCAAGGCTGCTCTATTATTGTGGTTACCCTAGGCAAAGGAATAAGGCTGGAGTTAGGCAAAGGGACTAGTCATAGAACAGTTACCGCTATCGGTTACATTAGGGATACTGAGACGGAACACGCAATTCAATCTAGTAACCAAGATATAGTGTCCCAAGCAGATACTACTGGTGCCGGTGATGCTTTCGCTACCGGATTTCTCTATGGTCTACTTAAGGGAAAAGGACTTAAAGAGTGTGGTCGTCTGGGTGACATCGTAGCTCGTTTCTCCATTACCAAGCTAGGCACAAGACAAGGCTTCCCCACCCTCAACCAACTAGCTCAACGCTACCAAGAACTCTATTCGGAGCAATTATAATTATCCAGGTGGTTTGCTCAGGACTTCATCCACAATCCCATACTCTACTGCCTGCTCCGGATTGAGGTAGAAGTCTCGGTCAGTATCATGGGTTATCTTTTCCACTGTCTGACCGGTATGTTTAACTAAAATATTCCGTATCACTTCTTGCACACGCATAATCTCACGAGCAGCAATCTCTATATCGGTTGCATATCCTTGAGCACCACCAACTGCCTGGTGCAGATGTATGGTGGAGTTGGGCAGAGCATAGCGCTTGCCCTTGGCTCCAGAACAAAGGAGTAACGTCCCCATACTGGCTGCCAGCCCAACACAGATGGTCGATACATCAGGGCGTATAAGCTGCATAGTGTCGTAAACAGCAAGACCGGCACTGATGATACCGCCGGGACAGTGAACGTAGAGGCTTATGTCTTTATCTGGGTCCTCTCGCTCCAGATAGAGAAGCTGGGCAATAATAACATTAGCCACCTGGTCATTAATAGGCATGCCTAACATGACAATGCGCTCTTTCAATAGAAGTGAGTATATATCAAAGGCTCGCTCCCCTCTGGCTCCACTTTCAATCACCATCGGAATAACATTCATCGGTCGGGTATTCATTTTTGTTCCTCCTTTTGTGGCGTCTTAATACTCATATTTGAACCTTTAGCTATTTTTACCAGCCGCTGTATAGTTTTTCGTGTAATTAACGTTTGCTTGATTGATTCACGGGACTGTGGAGTATTTAGAAATTTGTTTAGTTCACCCTTTTTATCCTCAGTAGCACTTTTGATTATGTTTTTAATCTCGGTATCTATCGCAGAGTCACTAACTTTAATTTTTCCCTTCTTGGCAACCTCTCCTAGCACAAGCGACCAAATAGTTCTCTTTGTCGCTGGCGGCCGTAGTTCCTCCCGTATTTCCTCCTCTGTCTTGTTAATACTTGCCAGATATTCCTCTAAACTGTTACCACCCGTTTGCCAGCGTTGTAACCGTTGGTTAAGGAGTCGGTCAATTTCCATTTCTACCAAGATTGGTGGGAAGTCTACTTGCGTAATGTCAACCACTACTTCTATAACCCGTTCCTCAAAATCTATCTTGGCTTTCTCCTCAGCTCTGAGCCTTAAGTCAGCCGAGACCTGTTCTCGGAGTGAATCCAAGGTTTCGAAATTAGAGTCAATCTCTTTAGCAAATTCACCATTTAACTCAGGGAGCCTCTCCTGTTTTATCTCGACAACCCTTATTTTAAACGAAGCCTCTTTCCCAGCCAGCTCGCCTTTAGGATAATCTAGGGGGAATTGAAGCTGGAGCTCCTTCTCTTCATCCCTCCCCATCCCCACTAACTGCTCAGCAAATCCAGGTACCGGAAAGGGCTGATTTTGAACAACCTGATATTGGGCTCCTTTTTGGTTTATAAAAGGCTTATCTTCAATATTGCTCTCGATATCTAAAACTACTAAATCATTAAAACCTACTGGACGCTCTACCGGCTCCCAAGCCGCATGCTGATGGCGCAGTCTCTCTATTATGGCGTTAACATCAGCCTCGCTTACCTCTATAGGTTCTGGCGTAACTTGAATATGATGGTAATCACCAAGCTTAACCGTAGGTCGTAACGGCACTATTGCCTTAAATATTACAGGGTCTTTCTGAGCTATCTCAATAGAGGGGCGAGCAATAGCCTCCAATTTTTGCTCTTTGATGGCCTTTTTATAAGCTTTAGGCAGTAGATTACTTAGCGCCTCTTCAAAGAGGCTTTCTTTACTTAGGTAGCGTTCTAGTATAGCCCGTGGCGCCTTTCCTCTACGAAAGCCTGGAATATCTGTTTTCTTAACCAGGCGATGATAGGACTCTTCTAAGGACTCTTCTACCTCAGCCGGCTCCATCTCAATGCTCAGGAACGCCTGACTATCTTCTATTTTCTCGTTGGTTACTTTCACCTTCCCCCCGTAGATGCAAGTGTAATTCAGCCAATTGCTCTTCTGTAACTGGCGAAGGAGTATTAAATGTTAAATCGACAGCCTCTTGGGTTTTAGGAAAGGCAATTACCTCCCTGATGGTCCTCTCTCCGGCCAGTAGCATCACAATGCGGTCAATGCCGTGGGCTATACCACCGTGAGGCGGGGCACCATAGTCAAAAGCCTCTAGCAAATGCCCGAAACGCTCCTCAGTCTCTTCATCACTATAGCCCAGCAGTCTAAATATCTTCCTTTGAAGCTCACCGGTGTAAATCCTAAGGCTACCGCCAGCAATTTCACACCCATTACATATTATATCATAATGCTTAGCCCGCACCTTTTCAGGGGCGATATCCAGTAAGGGCACATCTTCATCCCTAGGTGCAGTAAATGGATGATGCATTGACTCCCATCGTCCTGCCTCCTCACTGCGCTTTAACAAGGGGAAATCCACAATGAAGGCAAAGGCAAGAAGATGTGGGTTATCCAACTTAAGCCGATGCCCCATCTCTTGGCGCAGTTCACCCAATGCCATATCAACCAGCTCAGGCTTACCAGCCATAATAAGTAGAAGGTCTCCCACATCTGCACCCAAACGCCTGGCTATTTCTCTAATCTGGTCTAAGGTTAGAAATTTAGCCGCCACCGACCTTACCATTTTAACGGTTAAATCACTTAAACTACCGCCTGCGCTGCCTAGTGACATAGTTACTAAGCCTTCAGCCCCGAGACTCTGCACCAGCTTATTTAGTTCATCAAGCTGACTTCGGGTATAGGTAGCACAGCCAGGGGCGCATATACCCTTTACCTTACCTCCTCTAGCCGAAGCAGAACGAAAAACAGAAAAGTTGGATTGGGCAGCAATGTCTGTCAGGTCTTTTATCTCCAGACCAAAGCGCAAATCAGGCTTATCCGTACCATAACGTTCCATTGCCTCAGCGTAGGTAAGACGAGGGAAGGGTTTTATAAGCCCCAAATCAGGTTTAATCGTCTCCACCATAGAGGTGAAAAGCTCCTCAAACAAGTTGAGGATGTCCTCCTCCTCAACGAAGCTCATTTCTAGGTCAAGCTGAGTGAACTCAGGTTGGCGGTCAGCGCGTGTATCCTCGTCACGAAAGCACCTAGCTATTTGATAATATTTCTCCACGCCAGCTACCATTAACAATTGTTTGAGTTGTTGTGGAGACTGAGGTAGCGCATAAAACTTGCCGGGATAAAGACGACTAGGCACTAAGTAATCCCGAGCCCCCTCAGGGGTGCTCTTAATTAGGATTGGTGTTTCTACTTCAATAAACCCCTTAGCATCCAGGAAATTGTGAATAAATTTCACTACCTTGTGACGAAGGCGTAGATTTTCCCTCATTCGAGCTCGGCGCAGGTCAAGATAGCGATACCTGAGACGGAGGCTTTCCTCCACTTCAACATCTTCATTTATATAGAAAGGTGGCGTCTTTGATGGATTAAGTATTTCTGTATCCTGGGCGATAACCTCAATATCACCGGTAGCCAATTTGGGGTTCTCGGTTCCCGGAGGACGAGGGGCAACCTCACCACTAACCCTGACCACATATTCATTGCGCATCTCGCTAGCTACTAGGTGGCATTGCTTTGAAGTTTCTGGGTTGAATACCACCTGAACTATGCCCTCCCTGTCACGCAGGTCGATAAATATTAGCCTCCCGTGGTCTCGACGTCGGTCTACCCAACCAGCCAGGGTTACCTTGGCACCTACATGCTTTTTGTTCAGCTCACCGCAACTATGACTCTTGAGCAAAATTATCCCCCATTTTCAGCAGTCTTCTCCAGTTGATTATAGGTTATAACAGGGCGCCCTTCAACGCAGTAAGAAACTGTATAGAAAGCACACACAAGCATGCCTCAGGTTAGGCATGTATTTTATGCCAAACTACATTGGGCTTTTTTGTTTTAATAGCCAATATTCTAAGTTACCGAGGGTGTTCCTCATCCAACTAGAGTGCCTACCAACCTCTTAGTAAGGCATCGTAGGTATAGTTGTTAGCCAAGCCCAAATGACAGCGCCAAACACACCAACCATAATACCGATAATTATGGCATATATTCCCAAGCTGATAAGGACTGTTCTCCAAGCCAACCCCCAAGCTAATTGCCAGGTTGGTTTAACAACCACTTTCTCCATTTCTTATTTTCCTCCTTTTTGTTTTAATAGCCAGTATTCTAAACTGTCGGCTAAAGCTAGCCAGCTAGCTTCAATGATATTGGTTGAGCTACCGACAGTTCGCCACTGTTCAACCCCATCGCTGGACTCAATAAGGACACGGACCTGAGACTCGGTGCCAACACTTTCTTCAAGGATGCGAACTTTATAGTCAATTAGCTTGACTTGAATCAAACTGGGGTAGAACTGTAATAGAGCCTTGCGTAATGCTTCATCTAGGGCATTAACCGGTCCATTACCTTCAGCTGCAGTGTGTATAATTTTGTTGCCCACTTTCACCTTTACCATTGCCTCAGATAGCATTTCCTCCAGATTTTTTCGAGTCGGTGGGCGCCGCCTTCTCTCAACCACTATCATAAAATCAACCAGTTCAAAGGGTGGTTCATAATCTGGGTTAGCCCGGCGGACTAATAGCTCAAAGGAGGCTTCGGCATTCTCATACTGGAAGCCACGGCTCTCCAGTAACTTAACCTGATTCAGTAGCTTCTGGGCTTCTTCACCTTTCGGGGGCAAATCTAAACCCATTTCCTTTGCCTTGTATAGGATATTCCTCTTGCCTGACAGCTCAGATACCAGTGTCCTCGGTTGATTACCTACCTGGGCTGGGTCTATGTGCTGATAGCTCTCCGCCCATTTGGTTATGCCCGCAACATGAAGCCCAGCCTTGTGACTAAAGGCACTGGAACCAACATAAGGCAAAGAGGCATCGGGAACAAGATTAGCCACCTCACTCACATAGCGTGATACTTCAGTTAATTTAGCTAATTGCCCATCAGTAACACAATCAATATCCATTTTGAGCTTCAAATCTGGGATAATAGAACAGAGGTTAGCATTACCACAGCGCTCACCATAGCCATTAATAGTTCCCTGAACTTGCCTAACCCCGGCGTTTACTGCAGCCAGGGTATTAGCCACCGCCAATTCACCATCATTATGAGCATGAATACCTAATGGTACAGCGGTTAGCTTCCTAGCTGCCTCAACGGCAGTCGTTATCTCATTGGGCATTGAGCCCCCGTTAGTATCGCACAGCACCAAGCAACTAGCCCCAGCTTCAGCCGCTACCTCCAAAACGCGCAGGGCGTAGCTGGGGTTAGCCCTAAAACCATCAAAGAAGTGCTCGGCATCAAAGAAAACGGTAAGCCCCCTTGCCTTGAGATAGCCTATTGAGTCGGCAATCATACTAAGATTTTCCTCCAAGCTAATTTCTAACACCTTAGCCACCTGCAACTCTGAGCTTTTACCGACAATAGTAACTACCTTTACCCCAGCACCAGCTAGAGCCTGGAGGTTAGCATCGGTTTCGGCATTAGCCCTTGGTCGTCTGGTGCTACCAAAGGCAACCAGTTTGGAATGGGAAAGGGTTAGGCTCCGAGCCTTGGTGAAGAACTCAATATCTTTAGGATTGGAGCCAGGCCAGCCGCCTTCTATAAAGTGGATACCTAACCCATCAAGCTTTTGGGCAATGTTTAGCTTATCAACCACGGAGAGGGAAATGCCCTCTTTCTGTGCCCCGTCCCGCAGTGTCGTATCATAAAGCTGAACTGATGGCAATTTTCAGCCCTCCGCCTTCCTCGCAATTAATTCGCCCATCTCCTTCGTCCCTACCCTTACCTTACCTTCACTCATTATATCATAGGTGCGATAACCTCCGTTTAAGACCTCATCAACGGCAGCCTCAATAATCTTTGCCTCCTTTACCAAGCCAAATGAGTAGCGTAGCATCATGGCTACACTAAGAATGGTAGCAATAGGATTAGCCATATCTAGTCCAGCCCGGCGGGGAGCACTGCCATGAATGGGTTCATACATACCGAATATATTAACCCCTTCCTTAGGCACTCCGGCTAGACTGGCTGAGGGCAGCATCCCCATAGAGCCAGCCAGCATTGATGCCTCATCGGTAAGAATATCACCAAACATATTCTCGGTAACAACAACATCAAAGTAGGCTGGGTTTTGGATTAGCCTCATAGCGCAGGCATCTACCAACATATGCTCCAGTTCAACATCAGGATATTCCTCTGCCACCTCCATAGCCACCTGCCGCCACAGTCGGGAAGACTCCAGCACATTAGCCTTATCCACCGAGACCAGTTTTTTACGCCGCCCTCGTGCCAGCTCAAAGCCGACCCTAACAATACGCTCAATTTCCTGCTCTGAGTAGGTCATTGAGTCAGTAGCTCGCCGGCCTCGAGATGTCTGCCACTGCCTTTTAGGTCGAGCAAAATAGAGACCACCGGTAAGCTCACGGATGAATATTAAATCCACCCCTTTAATAACCTCTGGTTTCAAGTTGGTGGAATCAACCAGCACAGGAAAGACCCTGACCGGGCGTAGGTTGGCAAATAGCTCCAGCTCTTTTCTTAACGTTAAAAGGCCATCTTCAGGGTGAATTTTAGCTTTGGGGTCGTCCCACTTAGGACCACCCACTGCCCCGAGCAATATGGCATCACAACCCTGACACATCTTCAAGGTATCCTGAGAAAGGGCTACACCTGTTTCATCAATGGCAACCCCACCAACCAGCCCATAGCGCAAATTAAAATCATGACTAAACCTCTTGCCTATCGCCTGCAAGACCCTGACTCCCTCCGCAGCAACCTCAGGACCAATACCATCACCGGGTAAAACAGCTAGGCTAAATTGCATCCTAAATCCTCCTGCTAACTAATCTACTTTTAGTATATTCAATAAGCCCGCCAGCAGCAATCAGCTCAGCCATAAAATCAGGGTAGGGCTTGGCAGTAAACACCATACCACCGGTCAGGTTTTTTATCTTACCACTAGCTAGCTCAATCTCTAGTATATCGCCTGCCTTAGTTTTATCCACCGCCTCGTCACACTCAAGCAAGGGCAAGCCAATGTTTATAGCATTACGGAAAAAGATACGGGCAAAGGTTTTAGCTATAATACAGGATACACCAGCCGCCTTAATAGCCAGCGGGGCATGCTCTCTTGATGAGCCACAGCCAAAGTTAGTAATCGCCATTATTATATCCCCCGGCTTAACCGTACTAACAAAATCCTTATCTATACCCTCCATGCAGTGCTTTGCCAACTCCGCCGGCTCAGACACATTCAAATACCGAGCCGGAATAATGGCATCAGTATTTACATCAGCCCCGTATTTATGAACCTTACCTTTAAGTAACAATAGTAACCTCCTCTGGGCTAGCAATTCAATCCCACTACAGCTCCTGTAAAGCCTTTTCAAAATCCCTTACTTACACATTTTGGCCGAAGGACTATCAAAACGTAAGTCGCATCCAGCATAGGGTTGCCCCTCCAGTAGTAAACTCTTTGTCCACCATAAACCCCTCTTTTGAGTATAGCTGAAAGGCGGGCGTATTACGGTCAGCAACGAGTATTATTCCTTTATACTCTTCCCTTTTTGCTTCATTGTAGAGAAAATTTAGCATTTTGCGTCCTAATCCTTGTCGTTGATAGGCAGGTAATGTCCCCAGGATTACCAGCTCAAGATAGCGTTCTTCATACTTTGGTTCTTCTTTATGAACTACTTCAAACTCTTTGGCAATACGCCATCCTAAAGCGCGGTATAGAGAAAAGATAAACCTTATCAGCGCTGGTTTAGATGGTTCTATCGTAGAATCTAAAGAAACTGAGGCACAAACAAGCTCATTATCTTTCCGAATCCCGTATAGTAAGGCTCTTTTGGCCCCTCTGAAGCAGTCAAGAAAAGCGTTCATCAGTGGTCCCGTTGCCTCAGGTTTAGCACCAAGGGTTGGAATCAAGGGGTGCTCTTTAAAAGCTTGAGTTAATAACTCAAGCAGTTCTAGCTTATCTGAAAACTCTAACCGTTCGATTTCAACATTTTTGTCATAATTCATTGTCCATCGTCAGGTAACAACTTCCTCTGGACTAACAATCCTGCCCGCAATAGCGCTGGCGGCGGCAACGGTGGGGTTAGACAGATAGACCTCTGATTCGAGGCTGCCCATCCTGCCCACAAAGTTGCGGTTAGTGGTGGAGATGCACCTTTCGCCATCAGCCAGAACCCCCATATGACCACCAAGACAAGGACCACAGGTTGGGGTGCTGACCACAGCCCCAGCCTTTATAAATATTTCTATCAGTCCTTCAGTCAAGGCGTCAAGATATACCTGCTGTGAGCCAGGGATGATAATGCACCGCACCCTCGGGTGAACCTTTCTTCTTTTTAATATTCGGGCAGCAAGCCGCAAGTCTTCAAGCCGACCGTTAGTGCAACTACCAATCACCGTCTGATTTATCTCTATATCCCCTACCTGACTGACCGGCTTAGTGTTAGCTGGTGAGTGAGGCAAAGCAACTTGAGGCTCGATATTAGAGACATCATAGTCAATAATCTGAGCGTATTCAGCATCACTATCTGGTTCATAAACTCTATATGGGCGTTTGGCACGAGACTTTATGTAAAGCTGAGTCTTATTATCTACCCTAAAGATGCCAGCCTTAGCTCCAGCCTCAATAGCCATATTAGCTATAGTAAACCGCCCATCTATAGATAGTGAGTCTATCGCCTCACCAGTGAACTCCATTACCGAATACAGAGCGCCATCAACACCAATATCGCCGATGGTATACAGTATTAAGTCTTTGCCCCCCACCCATTTCCCCAATCCGCCGTGATAAACCAGCTTAATAGTAGGTGGCACTTTCATCCAGACATCTCCTGTCGCCATCGCCGCGGCGATATCAGTTGACCCCATACCGGTAGCAAAGGTACCTAAAGCACCATAGGTGCAGGTATGCGAATCAGCCCCAATAACTACATCCCCAGGCAGTACCAGACCCTGCTCAGGCAAAAGCACATGCTCAATGCCCATTTGACCGACTTCAAAGTATATTATTCCTTGCTCATAACAAAAGTCTCGCATCAGCTTAGCCTGCTCAGCAGAGGCAATGTCCTTATTAGGCACAAAATGGTCAGGCACCATCACCACCTTTTTGGGGTCAAAGACCTTATCTACTCCTATTCTCTGAAACTCTTTTATAGCAATGGGAGCGGTAACATCATTAGCCAGAATTAGGTCTACCCTGACAGTGACGAATTCACCCGGGCTAACCTTCTTCTTATCAGTATGACTGGCCAGTATCTTTTCAGCTAAAGTCAATGCAGTTCCCCTTCTTTGGAGTATTCAAGAAAGTAACCAAATAGGATGAAGTTAGAAATAATACAATCAATGTAACTACTGGGGCAACAGCCGAGAGTAAACATAAACCAGCAGGAGGCATAGGAATCACTTCTATTTCAATTCCTACCCAGCCACTCTCTTAGCTGCCAATAACCTATTAAGGGCATTCATATAAGCTTTAGCGCTGGCAATAATAATATCGGTATCAGCCCCCCGTCCAGTGTAGGTTACGCCCTCACTCTCTATCCTGATAAGCACCTCACCGATAGCATCGATGCCTTCAGTTACCGACTTAACTGTAAATTCAGTAAGCACGTTAGGTACTCCCACTAGCCGATTAATAGCCTTACAGACAGCATCCACGGGTCCTGTCCCTAGAGCAGCATCGGCTAGAACCTGACCATCAGCGGTGGTAAGCTTAACCGAGGCAGTAGGAATACCTCTATCGCCACAAGACACTTGAACACGGTCAAGGTGATACACTTCGGAGCCAGTGCGTAACTCCTCAGCAATAAGTGATTCAATATCCTTGTCAGTAATCTCCTTCTTTTTATCAGCAAGCTCTTTAAACGCTGTGAAGGCACGGTTGAAATCTTCCTCAGATAAACTATAGCCTAATTCCGCCAGCCGCTCCTTAAAGGCGTGCCGCCCGCTAAGCTTACCCAGCACCAAGCTGCTAGCTGGTATGCCTACTGTCCTGGGGTCCATTATCTCGTAGGTTATCGGCATCTTGATGACACCATCCTGATGAATACCTGCCTCATGACTAAAAGCGTTAGCGCCAACAATTGCCTTATTAGGCTGAACCGAAAAACCGGTTAGCTCGCTTACTAATCGGCTAGTTTTATAAATTTGAGTGGTATTAATATTAGTAGTCAGGTTAAAAAAGTCCCTGCGGGTCTTGATAGCCATTACAACTTCCTCAAGCGAAGCATTGCCTGCCCTTTCTCCAATGCCATTAATGGTGCACTCCACCTGTCTTGCTCCACGCTTGAGCGATTCCAAGCTGTTAGCTACAGCTAGACCCAGGTCATCATGGCAGTGAACACTAACTATAGCCCGATTAATATTGGGCACATTTTGAAAAACTCCCTCAATGAGGCTACCAAACTCGGCTGGTATGGCATAGCCCACAGTGTCAGGGATGTTTACCGTAGTAGCCCCAGCATCAATAACTGCTTCCAAGATTTGATAAATATACTCAGGCTCAGTCCGGCTGGCATCCATCGGTGAAAACTCTATATCATCAGTATATTTCTTAGCCCGAGCTACCATACCACGAGACATCTCCAAAATCTCCTCGCGGCTCTTTTTAAGTTGATAAAGCAGATGTATATCTGAAGCCGAAAGAAACACATGTAGGCGCGGATGCTTAGCCTGTTTAACTGCCTCCCAAGCCCTGTCTATATCATCGGGATGAGCACGAGCTAGAGCACAAATTACAGGAGTACGAACCTCTTTAGCAATAAGCCTTACTGCATCAAAGTCGCCTGGTGAGCTAATGGGAAAGCCAGCCTCAAGAACATCTACCCCAAGCCTCTCCAATTGCCTGGCTATCTCCAATTTCTCCTGGATATTCAAGGTGCCCCCTGCCGCCTGCTCCCCATCCCGCAAGGTAGTATCAAATATTATTACTCTATCCATTTTTAACTCTCCCCAGGAATAAGGCTAAGTAATTTTGCTGCCGCTGTCCTCATCCTCTCAGCATGAGTTTGCTCCTTCTTTACCTCCCCTTCAGCCACGGCATCATCTGGCGCAGCTCTTTGCCCACCAGCTCAAT
>SOKA01000052.1 GCA_004376105.1 Dehalococcoidia bacterium | reverse complement strand
AGTTCGCCATCAAAATCAATCTTCTTACCAAGCTCATGAAACAAAACGCCGCTCTCAAAATTACAGTTAAACGCATAAAAAGGTCTTTCTAAGCTATCTATAAGTTTCTGCGTTTCTGCTCTTAAGTCACTAATTGCTTCTCTCCCCTTTGCACAGAAGATGTTAAGAGAATGTTTATTGATAAATCCAAAGATGACCTCCTGCATATACTGGTATTCCCTTGAATCGTTAGTATATCGATAGTGCTCGTCAAATTCCCCAGTAGTCTCAATATCAATAATCGTTCCCTCAAAATCTGAATTTATATCTTCTTTGTGTTCTATTATCAATACTTTTCTCCCCTAGCAGAAAAAAAGGAAAAGCTGGCAAAGTAACTAAAATTCCTGTCTACCCTCAATGGCTCGGGTTAGGGTAACGTCGTCGGCGTATTCCAGTTCGGTGCCGAAGGGTAGTCCTCTAGCCAGGCGAGTAACCCTGATGCCCAGGGGTGAAATGAGCTTGTTTAGATACAAGGCGGTTTGTTCTCCCTCAAGGTTAGGGTTAGTAGCTAGGATGACTTCGTCTATTGAGCCACCCTGTAACCGATTCATAAGCTCTTTAATTCTTATATCGTCAGCGCCTACCCCCTCAGTGGGTGAGATGGCACCGTGGAGGACATGATACAGCCCATTATAAATCCGGGTATGCTCCAGGGCTAAAATATCCTGTGGCTGTTCCACAACGCAAATCTTAGTTTGGTCGCGTTGGTCACTGCGGCAGATGGAGCAGGGGTCGGAGTCGGTAACATTAGAGCAAATGGAGCATAGCTTAGTCTTCTGTTTTATTGAGATGATGGCATCAGCTAAAAGCTTGGCTTGCTCTCCAGGGGCACGCAATAGGTAGTAGGCAAGTCGCTGGGCGCTCTTGGGTCCAATGCCAGGCAGTTTGTTAAGCTCCTGGATGAGCTTATATACCGATTCGGTGGTAGGTATGAGCCCCTGGTTCAATGCTAGCTCTCCTTGGCCTTATTAGGTTAGCCCTGGGAATTTAAGACCACTTAGCTGCTTGGCAGCAACTTTCTGAGATTTGGCAATGGCTTCACTTACCGCCTTTAACACCAATTCTTCCAGGACTTCTGCCTTGTCAGGATTTATCACCTGGGGTGAAATTTCTATTGACTGTATTTTTTGTTGACCATTAATGATAACCTTAACTGCGCCTTTACCTGAGCTTGCTTCTACGATAGTATTGCTTAACTCTTTTTGAGCCTTGTCTAGCTTTGTTTTAAGTTCCCGAGCTTGCTTTAGCATAGATAAATTCATTTCTCCTCCACATCAATAATTTGGGCACCCATCTTTAGTGCTGCCCGCAGCAGGTGATCATCTTCCGGCTCATAAATACAACGCACATGGCAGGGATGCCCGAGGAAGTTACCTATGATTTTTTCGGCTATCTGTTGATTTTCAGGCTTCTCTATTTGCTCCTTATGATATGGATATCTAAAGGCTAAGACTATAGTATCGTCTTCAATTGCCACTGGCTTAACGCCAGCACTCCTAAGAATAGCAATAGCCGGGGTTCTTTTGGTATTTTCTGGAGCTTGCTCGATAACCTGCCTCCAGTTTAGTCTCATTTGTTCAATTTCACTACCCGGTTCCGGTGGGGTAATGGCCACCTCTGGTGTTGGTGTAGGGACATTAGTTGGCTCAGGTTCGGCTGTTGGCTGTTTAGGCTGGGGTGGAGCCACTGGCGGGGTAGCCGCTTCTACCGGCTGGCGAAATTCAGGCTCAGCTTCTATGGTAGGGCTTTCCTTTTCCTCCTCCGGGGTTAGGGCACAGTCAACTAGCGCTAGCTCTAGGGGTAAGGTAGAGTAGTTATCAAAACTAAGCTCAAGCTGACCGAAGAGCTTGACTGCCTTCAATATTTGAGCTAGGGAGGCTTTAGCCGCTAGAGCCTTCAGTTCAGCTATATCCTCGGCAGTGAAGTCGATAGCTTCGTCGGAGCCAGTCTTTATTAGGAGCAGGCCTCTGAGATATTCCACCAGTCCCCGATTGAATTGGCGTAAATCCAGACCATCGTTATTAACACTGTTTATAGTCATTATCCCGGCAGAGATATCATTATTTATAATGTGCTTTACCACCTCTTTGACTCGCCAGTCTCCGGTGATACCTAAAGTAGCCTGAACCTGCTGGAGTCCGACCTCAGCGCCATAATAGGTAGTTAGCTGTTCCAGCAAGTTTTCAGCATCACGCAGACTACCTGTGGCACTCTTAGCGATAAGCCGTAGTGCCTCTGACTCCATGTGAATGCCTTCTTGGCTACAAATACGGGTGAGTTTTGAAACTATATCTATTTGTGAGATGCGCCGGAAATCGAAACGCTGGCACCGTGACAGAACGGTGGGCAGGACTTTATGGGCTTCGGTAGTGGCCAGAATAAAAATAATATGTGGTGGTGGTTCCTCAAGCGTTTTCAAGAGGGCATTAGAGGCTTCTTTAGTCAGCATATGAACTTCGTCTATAATATAGACCTTGTAACGAGCTTGGTTGGGAGCATAGTTGACCTTCTCACGGAGGTCTCGGATTTCATCAATGCCACGATTGCTAGCAGCATCAATTTCTATGACATCCAAAGCCCTACCCTCGCTTATTGCCTGGCACAGGGGGCAAGTATTACACGGTTCACCCTTGCCATTGGTAAGGCAATTTACTGCCTTGGCCAAGATGCGGCCAGTGGTGGTCTTACCTGTTCCTCGTGGACCACAAAAAAGGTAGGCGTGAGATACACGACCACTATCGAGGGCATTACGTAGTGTCTGTGTTACCTGTTCCTGACCGACTACCTCGGCTAAGGTTTGAGGACGCCACTTACGATAAAAAACTTGAGAAACCATCTCTTGCTTGTCAATACACAATATTTATAGTCTTTAGACTATAGTCTATTATACCCTATATTATCTGGTTTCCCAAGGTTTTTGACTAAATAAGTATTGAATTTTTAGACGAGAGTATTTGTCAGGTCAACAGTGGCTAGGGTGCGAGGGGTATTTGGGCGGATTTGTTACCTTCAAAGAAGAAAAGGGGAATAAGAGAATGAGTTTAATAAACATTCTTCAAAATGAGTTCATATTAGCTAGTTATAATAGCGAGGGTATATCTTTTGAGGCATCTTCTATTTCTCCAAGTTTGCTCTTTATTTCTTTTTGCCTCTCTTTAATCGTGGGGATAAGGCTGGCTGATATATTATAGTAGTCCCTGACTTTTTCCACAGTGTTAAGTTCAGACAGGATTACAGTTACATCCAGCATTCCCTTTTCTCTGGGGTAGTCGCCATTTCTTATTATAGCCTTTGGGGCCAAGTCTTTTAAATAGTCCCCGAGTTCCTTGATTAAGTCCATATTCATTTCTTTAGCTGGCGCAGCCAGAAGGTATAGGGCTCTGTTGGCATCCTGAGGGTTGCACTTGAGTGATAGCTCACTCATGGCTCCATCCATTGCTTGAATTCCCTTATGGGTTGCGGTGCTTTTCTTCCTGAAGTCGCGCCTTTGCTCAAAGGGAAGCCTGATTAGCGGCAGTAATGATTTACCATAACCTATCACTGTCCACCCTACCAGAGTCTGGATTATGTCTCCGGCATCAAGCATCCTTGCCCCGATGTGTTTTCGCTTTTTCTCCTCGCCGGCGCAGAGTAGGTTGTAGAATGGTTCGACTATTAGGGCATTAATTTGGGCCATATTGTTTCTAAGTGAGGAATCCTTTCTAATATACCTTTGGTTATCAATGAGAATTATAGCATCGGCCACCGAGTTAACCGATTTCAGGCATACCGCTGAGTTATAGATAGTTCTTTCCTCTGTAGTCTCTTCGTGCTCAAAGGGGAGGACAATAATGTTATATACTGGTTTATCCCCATAGCGCTCTTTTATGAGTTGTGTCATTATTGGGATTGCCCCAGAGCCGGTGCCACCGGCAGAAGCGGCGATTAGTAAGAAGGCGTCTGACTCAAAGAAACGCCTAGTGCTTCTTATAGCATCTATAATCTTGTCGCTATCCTCTCTGGCTATCTCAGCACCCAGCTCATTAATTTTGCCTACACCGTGACCACCAGTCTTCCGTCCTCCAATGAGGATTCTATGCCGGTAATCAGGCCTTATAGTGGACAGCCCGCTTAAATCAGCAGCATCTGTGTTTACAGCGAAAGCGCCAGTAACTATCTCAATCCTCCGATAACTACGCGCCCTTCTATTTAGTCGAGCAAACTCATCGGCAACCCTGCCGCCGCATTGTCCAAAACCTATGACTACTAATTTCATTTTTTCACCCCGATATTAATAGTTACATCATTTTAGGCACACTTATATAATAATGTCAATTACTATATGCACAGGACAAGAGGGTGTTGTTCATTCTTCAGTATAAGGGAGGTTTCTCAAGAGTAGGAGGTAACTGGATGATGGGCAACCTCGTTTTATTTATATCCGTTGCAAATTTTTTAACCTTGACCGGGCTTACATTGCAAAACTAAATAGCCTATTATAAAATAGAGGACGTAGCGAAAATGTTAAGCGTTTTAGTTGGAATGTTAAGTGAGATTTCTTTTAAATTAAAGGGTTCTTAAAAGATATGGAAAGCAGTATTGGAGCAGTTGAGAGAGCGGTAGCTAGGGCTGAGATACTAAGTAAGTCAGCCAGGGAGGCTGCTGAGGAGGCAACAAGAGTCTCTCGGGAAGCGATAGCCAGGGCTGAGGAAATAGGCAAATCAGCCAGGGAAGCTGCTGAGGAGGCAACAAGAGCATCTAGGGAAGCG
>SOKA01000091.1 GCA_004376105.1 Dehalococcoidia bacterium | reverse complement strand
GAGTAGATAAACCATTCTTGGCTGAAGCAGCTAAGACCACTGTTGAACAGATGGGGTACATTTACCCCGAAATAGTGCAAAAACGGGACTTCATTATTAAGGTCATTGAGCAGGAAGAGAAAAGATTTGGGCAGACACTTGATGTGGGCTTAGAGGTTATTGAGGGTCTACTAGGGTATCGTAAGGCTCATCGAGGCGCAATGCCGGAGCTAGTTCTGTTTTTACGAGATTTTAGACCTGCGTCTGAAAATAGTGCAAAGATTTTGGAGCAATATGGGTTTGTAGGTGGTGGATGGGAAACAGGAGGCGAGATTGGGGCTGAAATCGCTGCGGAGACGATTTCACGATTGACCTACGATTTTCTTGAACAGTTAGAGGAGGAAGGCGGTCAACTGGGGAAACCTGCCCAAGAGATTCTTGGCGAGATTGAGCGCTGGGGTGAGAATATTTCTGGCAACGAAGTATTCAGACTCTACGATACCTATGGCTTCCCGGTAGAGCTAACCACAGAGATTGCTGCTGAGCGCGGTTTTTCGGTAGATTTAGAAGGCTTTAACCAGGAAATGGAGAAACAGCGGGAGCGAGCCCGGACGGTCAAGATTTTGAGGTGTGCAGAGTGCAGCACAAGGTTGAAGGAGAGTGATAAAGAGTGTCCAAGTTGCGGGTCTACTAAGACAACCCGTGGCCCCATACACTTTGTTAGAACGGCTGAAGTCAAACTTGGCCTTAAGGTTTCCGCAAGCGTGGTGCATAAGCCTCATATAAAGCCTTTTGTTGGCTATCACAGCCTCAAACATAAATCGGTTATTGTTAGCCTCTTAGTTAGTAATAAGTCTGTAGAGATGATACAAGAGGGGCAAGAGGCAGGCCTGATTTTAGAATCCACCCCCTTCTATGGCGAGATGGGAGGACAGGCAGGTGATACTGGTCAGATAATCAGCCCGTCAGGTAAATTTTCTGTTACCAATACTAGTCGAGTTCCACCAGACATTATTGTCCACCAGGGGTATGTTACCGAGGGAAGCTTAACTGAGGGGGATGAGGTTGAGGCGGTGGTAGATGGAGAACGACGGCTTGATATTGCGCGCAATCATACGGCTACACATTTACTTCAGTTGGCTCTGCGACAAGTATTAGGTGAGCATGTTGAGCAAAGGGGCTCACTGGTAGCCCCAGACCGACTTAGATTTGACTTCTCCCACCTAACAGCAATGACAAAAAAGGAATTACAGGAGACACAACATATTGTCAATGCCAAAATTCGCCAGAACCTCAGGGTATATGGTGAGGAGATTCCATATAAAAAGGCTATAGAGGAAGGGGCTATAGCTCTGTTTGATGAAAAGTATGGCGATGTAGTTCGAGCCGTGAAAATAGGTGAACCTTTTATTAGCGCTGAACTGTGTGGCGGCACCCATGTCGCCTCAACTGGGGAGATAGGTTTCTTTCACATCATTAGTGAGACTAGCATTGGTGCCGGGTTGCGTCGCATTGAAGCCGTTACCGGTAGGGGGGCTGAGGAGTTTATTGACACACAATTTTCTATTTTACATAATGTTACTGAGTCTCTGGGAGCTTCGCCAGATGATGTTCAGGACAAGGTATCTAGTTTAGTTACTGAACTGAATAAGGAGCGTAGGCGGGTTCTGGCTCTGGAGAGGGAGCTGTCTAAGAAAATAGCCACATCCTTATTAGCTCAGACAGAAGTGATTAACGGGGTAAAGGTGCTGTCAGCTAAGGTGCCATCTTCACGGCTGGAGGCTCTGCGAGAAATGAGCGACCTGCTCAGGGAACAACTAAAAAGCGTGGTCGTAGTTCTGGGCACAATTTATGATAATAAACCTGTTTTCTTAGCCGCGGTAACCCCAGATTTAGTCGCTAGAGGCTACAATGCCGGAGAAATAGTTAAACAAGTGGCTAGGGTTACTGGTGGCAGTGGTGGGGGTAAAGCCCAATTTGCCCAGGCGGGTGGCAAGTATAAAGGTAAATTAGATGAGGCCCTTCGGCTGGTGAAAAGCCTAATATAAGAATTTATACTCCACCCGCACTTAAACAGTCTGGAGGTACATGAAACGCGTAGCCTAGGACTTGATATTGGAGATAAAAGAATCGGAGTAGCCCTCAGCGACCCCCAGGGCATACTAGCTAGCCCATTTACTATTATCAACTGCAAAAATGAGACGGCGGATATTGAGGCTATTATTAACATTATAAGCCAGCATCAGGTCGAGCGAATTGTAGTTGGCTTGCCCCGCTCTATGGACGGTAGTCTAGGTAAGCAAGCAGAAAAGGTAAAGGCTTTTGTCCAGAAACTATGTAGCCAAACCAAAGTTCCTGTAGAGTTTAGGGATGAGCGCTTATCAACAGTATCAGCCAAGCGCTTGATGCAAGCAGCTAATGCCAAGAAACCCAGGAAGAAAGCTCGGGATGATGCTGTAGCCGCAGCAATTATTCTGCAAGGTTATCTGGATGAGGGGCACTTTTCGCCCTTGAAATAATCCTGGTGATTTATAACCCCCAAGCAGCGGCTCAAAGGCATGTTAGAAATCTACAGGCTTTCTTTTCCTGGCAGGATGGGGAAGCTTGCTAAAGTAGAATTGAACCCACTCTGGCATTATCGCCACTAAGAAAAGTGGTTCAGAACCTTTCCTATACAGCGAGAGGAACCTTGACTACAAGCTTGTCTTAGGGTAAAGTTAAAATAGGGAGGCAGCTTCTATCGGTTCAATGTTCTGGGAAATCAATAACGATAGGTGTCTCTCAAGCAACTTAAACCCTCTCTATCGCTTTAGCCCTACCAGGGATTGAGAGCGCCAAAGATCGTTACAACAGTTACTACAATTTCGCTAGTGTTATCCTTATTCTTTATTGGTAAGGAAATTTCTAATGAAAATTGAGCTTAAATTCAGAAGAAGTGCTGAGGATAGGGTATCATTTAGGCCATGGTGCTTGAAACCTTTCAGGAGAGCGTGAGGTAAAAAATGGTAACTCTGGTGGTAACAAAAGGCCTCGGCTCAATGGACCTCTATGCTGAAAAGCTTGCCGAGAAACTGGATGTGCCAAAGGCTTACACCGACATCTATCAGAGGATTGCTGAGCGCTTCAATACTTCATGGTTCTCACCGGGTGCCCTGAGAGCCATCCGGGAGGACTGGCACTTCTTAAGGATGCTTAACAGGCTGGATGGCATCATCCACTTGCCCAATCAGCACTTGGGACGTTATGGCCTCTTCCTGAAGGTTCCTTACATCATCACCGTGCATGACCTCATAAGGTATTTCGACCTCAAGGGATACAGCACCTTTATCCACCAGCCTAATCTCAGGGACAGGTTCTACCTTTCCCGGGATTACCGAGGGGTGAAGAAAGCCACCAGGGTGATTGCTGTATCCCAGGCAACAAAACACGATTTAGTCCAGCACTTGGGGGTACCAGAGGAGCGTATCTCCGTAGTCTACGAAGGTATAGACCATGGACTGTTCCAACCGACCCCCCGCCGACTGGTGGACTACCCGTATCTTCTCTTCGTTGGTTCAGAGCACCCTCGAAAGAATTTCGCTGGGCTGCTTAAGGGCTTCAGCAAGTTAAAGAGCCAAGGGGGGTTCAAAGACCTTAAGCTGGTGAAGGTGGGCAGAGCTGGGAGGCCGGAGGCAGAGTTTAGAAAGCACACCCTTCAGGTGATTAATGAGTTAGGGCTATCAAATGAGATAGTTTTTGCTGATTATGTAGCTCGAGAGGATTTACCTGCCTACTACTCTGGTGCCGAGTGCTTTATCCTGCCTTCCTTCTGTGAAGGCTTTGGCTTTCCACCCCTGGAGGCGATGGCCTGCGGCTGCCCAGTGATAGTCTCCAATGTGGCTTCGCTACCGGAGATTGTTGGGGAAGCAGCCATTAAGGTCAATCCTCATGACACGGACGGCATTGCTAGTGCTCTTCGGATGGTTCTTACCGATAAGCACTTAAAGCGGGAACTGGTGTCAAAGGGACTTGAGCAGGCAGCGCAGTTCTCCTGGGAGAAAACAGCCAGAGAGACCCTGAAGGTATATGAGGGTGTTGAGCGTTCTCTTAGCACCAAATATGCACCTGCTGGAGTGATAGAAAGACCAAGACCGTTGCTGAAAGCGGTTATTCTGGTTGGCGGCGAGGGTATGCGGCTACGCCCGCTCACCTATGGGATGCCCAAGTCAATGATGCCGGTGCTGAATCGGCCCTTCTTGGAGCATACCATCGCTTACCTTAAGGACTATGGGGTTAAGAATATCATTCTGGCATTGAGCCATCTCCCAGAGGTCTTTCAGAATTATTTTGGGGATGGCAGTAACTCGGGGGTGCAGCTGAACTATGCTGCGGAAGATAAGCCACTGGGCACTGCCGGGGCGGTAAAGAATGCTGAGCGATACTTAGGTAGTACCTTTGTCGTCCTCAACGGGGACATCTTCACCGATCTTGATATAGCTGATATGCTTGCATTTCATCGAGGCAAAGGGGCGAAGGTAACTATAGCCTTGACCTGGGTGGATAATCCCTGTGCCTTCGGGGTAGTTGAAACCGATAGTGATGGAAGGGTCAGGCACTTCATTGAAAAACCTAGCCCTGCCCGAGTAACCACCAACTGGATAAACGCTGGCATTTACCTCCTTGAGCCGGAAGTTTTAGAGCACGTGCCAACAAATGCTCGTTACATGTTTGAGAAGGGGCTGTTTCCGCTCCTCCTCGAGCTTGGCGAGCCTGTCTATGGCTATCCATTTAGCGGCTACTGGCTTGATATGGGAATGCCAGGGAAATACCTTTGCCTAAATTGTGACCTTTTGTTGTCGAAAGCAAAAAGCGCCCTTATTGAGGGTTTAAGTAGGGATGAGGTATGCTGCGACAAGGATGTTATTATCCATCCTTCAGCCGAGATAGTGGGACCAGCAGTAATCGGCAGCAAATGCAGAATAGACCAAAAAACATACATTAAGGGACCTGTGGTTATTGGGCCAGATTGCTGTATAGGAGAGAGCGCCAGTATAGAGGTGGCTGTCCTGTGGAGAGGCGTTAATATTGGTGCCGGTGTCAGTCTTAAACAGTGTATCCTTGGCGCTAATACCAAGATAAAGGATAATAGCCAGGTTATCAACCGTGTGGTCACTTCCGGCCATACGAGGGTTGTTCAGATTAAAGATACTTATAGCTGGTAATAGAGAGGTATATATGACAACGGAAGTAGTGAAGAAAGAGGAATGGGAGGCAAAGGGGACCATTCTTCCCGATACAGCGAAGGAAAAGGAGAGAAAATGGCAAAGCAATTAGTCTTTGATGAGGAAGCAAGGGAGTATTTCAAAAGGGGTGTTGATACACTAGCCGATGTGGTGAAGGTTACCCTTGGTCCCAGAGGGCGGAATGTCGTCCTGGACAAAAAATTTGGTCCACCAACCAGTACCCATGACGGGGTTACAGTAGCCAAAGAAATTGAGATAGAAGACCCCTTTGCCAATATGGGAGTTTCTCTTATCAAAGAGGTAGCTAAGAAAACAAGCGATGACGTTGGTGATGGAACAACCACTGCTACCGTTCTTGCCCAAGCCATGATTCGGGAAGGGTTTAAGAATATTGCTGCCGGGGCTGATGCTATGGCTCTAAAGCGTGGCATGGAAAAGGCTACGGCCTGTATTATTGATGAGCTAAAAAGAGTGGCAAAGCCAGTAACCACCAAGGAGCAGATGACTAAGATTGCTGCTATTACTGCTCACGACCCTGAAATCGGCGAGATTATCGGGGAGGTCATGGATAGGGTTGGTAAAGACGGGGTCGTTACCGTAGAGGAAGGCAAAGGCATAAGATTTGAGACCGAGTATGTGGAGGGGATGAAGTTTGACCGAGGTTACATCAGCCCCTACTTCATAACTGACGCTGAAAAGATGGAGGCATCAATTGATGACCCCTACATTCTTATCACCGATAAGAAGCTCTCGGCTGTCTCTGACCTCTTACCCTGCCTAGAGAAAGTAAGCGCAATAAGTAAGAACATTATTATCATCAGCGAGGATGTTGAGAGAGAAGCTCTGGCAACTCTTGTGGTGAATAAGCTCAAGGGGATTCTCAATTGCCTGGCCGTCAAGGCACCTGGCTTCGGCGACCGAAGAAAGGCACTGCTTGAAGATGTGGCTATCCTGACAGGAGGCACGGTTATCACTGAGGAAAAGGGGAGGAAGCTTGACTCAGTCACTGTAGACGATTTAGGTCAAGCCCGACGGGTAGTAGCTGATAAGGACAACACCACCATTGTTGAAGGCAAAGGCTCTCAGGAATTAATCCAGGCAAGACTAAAGCAGATAAAAGTCCAGATTGAGGAGACAACATCCGATTATGATAGAGAGAAGCTTCAGGAGAGGTTAGCCAAGCTGGCTGGTGGTGTTGGGGTAATCAAGGTTGGAGCACCAACCGAGGTTGAACTTAAGGATAGAAAGCGCCGTGTTGAAGGAGCCCTCTCAGCAACCAGGGCGGCTACTGAAGAGGGGACTTTGCCTGGTGGAGGGGTAGCTCTTATCAACGCTCTACCTGCTCTCGATAAACTTTCCCTTGAAGGTGATAAGGCAACCGGTGCTAATATCGTTAGGCGGGCTCTTGAGGAGCCTTTGCGGATGCTAGCAGCTAATGCTGGTCAGGAAGGCTCGGTTGTTTTGGACAGGGTAATGAAGTCAGAACCTGGCTTTGGCTATGATGTCGTTAAGGAAGAATATGGCAAGATGGAAGAGAAGGGTATTATCGACCCGCTGAAGGTAACCCGCACCGCTCTTCAAAACGCTTCCAGTGTGGCGGCTATGTTACTAATTACTGAATCCCTGATTACTGACATTCCTGAGAAGGAGAAGCTACCGCCTCCTCCATCACAATACTAAGGCATATATAAAAAGATGACAATCAAACTTTATAAAGAACCGAAACTTGAAAAACCGGATCTGATTGTTGGTTGGCCAGGGATTGGAAACGTCGGAATAATTGCTGTCGACACTTTACGAGGTCAGCTTCAGGCAGAAGAGCTTGGAGAAATAGAGCCTTGGGATTTCTTCTATCCTCGGAAGGTTTCAATCAAAAATGGTTTGATGGAAGATTTAAAATTCCCGACTAACAAATTTTATTACCAGAGGGTTGAGGAGAAAGATTTGATATTTTTCATTGGAGAACAGCAGCCAACTGAAGGAGAGGGAGCCTATAGTAAAGGAGAAAAGGCTTATCAGATGGCTAATCTCGTTTTAGATGTAGGCTTAGAGTTTGGTTGCCAGAGAGTTTATACTTCAGGAGCCTGTGTTTCACTAATTCATCACCAGATGAAACCAAGAGTCCGTGCGGTAGTAAGTTCAGAGACGCTAGCCAGGGAAGTAAAGAAATATCAAAATACAATTTTGATGAGTCAGATGGAAGGGAAGGTAGGCGAAGGCGTTATCACCGGCTTGAATGGTCTTTTATTGGCAGTAGCTAAAAAGCGAGGATTAGAAAGTATTTGTCTAATGGGAGAAATACCAGATTGGCTCTCTCAAGTTCCTCAGCCCTACCCCAAAGCTTCAAAGTCGGTACTTGAGGTTTTTGCCGAGATTCTCAGAATTAGGATTGATTTTATGGCTCTCGATTATATGACTACTCAGATAGAAGAGATTATTGAGAAGATCTATGAGAAATTTCCCTCAGAGATGAAAGAAAAGTATGACCAAAGAAAATTCATTACTCAGGTTGAGCCCGGAGCAATAACCGAAGAGGATGCCAAATGGATTGAAGAACATATCGATGAACTCTTTAAAAAAGGAGACAAAGAAGATGGAGAAAAACCTGTTTGAGGTCTACCGAACTTCCCAGCTTCAAAGTCCATCTTTAATTGTAGGTTGGCAAACTCGGGATATTGGAAAGATAGGGTCTAAAGTCACTAATTTCTTGAAAGAAAAACTGGGAGGCTTAGAAGTTGGAGAGGTCAAACCTTTAGGCTTTTTCCCACTAGGTGGAGCAGTATTTAAAGATGATTTAATCCAGATTCCAGAAAGCAAATTCTGGGCTTGTGAGAAAAATAATCTTTTAATCTTTAAGAGCAATGGACCTAAGTATGAATGGTATAAATTTTTAAATACGGTTCTAGATTTCGCTGAATATCATTGTAAGGCAAAAGAGCTTTATACTGTCAGCGGAACCGTTTCCTCAATCGCCCATACTACCCCTCGAAGGATATTGACAGTTTCTAATCAGTCGCAATTTCAAGAAGGACTTCGAAGCTATGGGCTTGAAGATATGGACTGGGAAGGACCACCAGCTATCAGCAGTTGCCTTTTATGGGTGGCTCAAAGAAGAGGCATTCCCGGAGCCAGTCTTTGGCCTGAAGTCCCGTTTTACTTGGCTACCAAAGAGGACCCTGAGGCAATAAAGCTATCCCTTTCTTTTCTAGATAGGAGGTTTAACTTGGATCTGGATTTGGGCGAGTTAGACTTGGAGATCAGGAGACAAAATGAAAAGATAGCTCAGCTAAGAGAGGAAAATTCAGAGGTTAATGAATGCATAGGAATACTAGAGAGGGGACTTTCTCTAGGCGAAGACGAGCAAATGAAATTGGCTAAAGAAGTAAGTGAACTTCTCGAAAAAAGGGGGGACTGAACCTAGTTCAGCCTCTTTTATTCTTAGATTTTCCAATTTAATCCCTCTAAAAAGACTTTAACATTCTTGCCTCCTTTCCCTGACTTTCTTTCTACTGCTCCAAAGGGCATTTTGTATACTTCCAGCTTGAAAGCAAAATATAGTGAGGTTGACCAGCATAGCGCTGGCAGGATATAATGGAAGCCAGAAAGAAGGCAAGAGGTCACTGGTTCAAGCCCAGTATCACTCATTATGCCGAAGTGGCGGAAAGGCAGACGCGCTACGTTCAGGGCGTAGTGTTCGTAAGAGCGTGGGAGTTCAAATCTCCCCTTCGGCACTACCATTACTCTGGCGCTTGTAGCTCAGTAGGATAGAGCGCAGCCCTGCGGAGGCTGAGGTCGTGGGTTCAAGACCCACCAAGCGCGCCACCTGTGGGCGGTTAGCTCAGATGGTTAGAGCGTCTGTTTTACACACAGGAGGTCAGAGGTTCAAGTCCTCTACCGCCCACCATAGATATGAAGTGAGGTCACTGGACTAGCTATCACTAATCGTGTCAACCCGCACTCCCTTAGAGATAGCCCAAGCAATCCCAGCTTCGATATCTTGGTCTTCACCCTCAAGTTCCAATACTACCCAGCCTCTGTCTTCCGTCAAATCAGCCTGGTAAATGGTGGTTACTAGATTGAATTGCTGGCCAATGTTATAGATAACGGGTTCAGAATGTAGTTCTGCGGGAAAGGTAAGCGTTACACGCCGTTTTGTCATTTCTGTCCCTCTTTTATATGGACATCTGGCAAATTTTCACCTTACCCCAAAGCCCTGTGTTATCATCTTTAATGATTATCACTCCTAATACGCCCTCAATACCTTTAGCTAACTCAATCCCACTGGGGATATCACCTGGTTGTTTAATCAAGTTTGCTATAGCGGTGGCAGCAGCATCAGCCAGAGTAGCTGATTTAGAAAGCACTATAACTGCATCAGCCTTCCCATAACTCAGAGAATGCCCTACTGTTCCCGAAGAGGTACAAATCCCTAATGGTGTATCTGCCCCGTTGATTTCTAGTCCAATTTTGCCGGTTAACGGCGATTTGCCAGCATAAATCCCCACTAGTCTTTTCCCCAAGCTCTTCAGGTAAATATCGCCCCCATTTTCTACAATTATCTCTGGCGAAAAGGCTAGTAGTTCAGTGCCAACAAATTCAGCTATAGCCCCGGCTACTGAAGCCATAGGACCAACTCCAACCCTGTTTGCTGACTCTGACATCGCCTTTACAATATGCGGAGCATTCTCATCAACGGGGAGGGGTTCCAGGGAGGTTAGAAAAGTAGGATATCGCCTAATATACCTTTCCAATATATCACGATACTTTGATACTAGCTTGAGGGCTTTTCTTCTCAGGTTAGTTGAGGCACGAATATATAAATCCGTCTCTTTTACTACTATATTAAAAGAGATTAAGTCTCCAGCTTTAATCCAATGCCGGTAGGTTCTCGGCTCATACATTAGCTAAAAATGCAGCTCCATCGCTCTTGGAGGGCAAGCCTTTATACATAGTTCGCAAGCCAGGCATTTTTCATCATGAAAGTTAACCCGCCTGGTTACAAAGTCAAGCTCAAAGGCAGCGGTAGGGCAAATAGTTATACAGGCGCCACAATGAGTGCACCTTTCCTCATTACGGGTAACATCTTGGCTAAGCGATTGAATCCTCACTCCAGTCTCAGCTAAATACCTGATACCTCTATCATAGTCTGCTTGTTTCCCGGTCAATTCCAGTACCATTAGGCCTTCTTCATCCGGGGTAACTGAAGCCTTCAAAATGTTAAAGTCGAGGTTATATTCCTTAACCAGTCGGCTGACTATGGCTCGCTCTACCAGCCGCTTGGGAAAATGCAGTACAATTCTCTTAGAAACAGCCGTTTTTATCACCTCCGTTGCTATTTAGCTCCAGTAAGGAGTAAAAGTTCTCACCAGGTTACCCTGTCTAGGAATTTCTTAAAATAGTATCTTTACTCCTCTATCGGTCGTTCCTTAAGTGGCTTAAGGGTTATACCTGATTCCACCCCAGGTAAAAGCGCTACTGGTTCAGTTAATAGGAATCTTCCGCTTAGTATCCACTCCTTTAGAATGGTGGCAATTTCCACAGCCCGTGAGTAGCTAGATAAGGAAGCAGTAGGCACCTCCTTACCCTGAACTATTATTTCACCACTCTTTAATTGAGCATAACTGACCTCTCCCAGGATATCTGGCCTCATTTGGGGGTATGCCTCTGAGTAATCTACCACTGGGGCAGAAATTTCATCATCACTTACTGCTGTATATTGCAAGATTTCTTCAGAGAGTATAGGGATGGGGACTCCAATGCCCACAGTTATGGTGCAACCATAGCCCAGCATGCTTGTTCCTAACAGCCATCGTGGCTTCATCTGCTTCAAATCGCCTATTACGGCAAGGGTGCCAGCTCCTCTTCTGGGTACTCCATTCTCAGAACGGATCACATTCGGATTATGCTGGGTGCCTTGCCAAGCAATAAAGCCTATGCCACCGCCCAGGAATATCTTGGTGCCGATGCCAATGGTCTTATAATATGGGTCGTTGAGCAGTGGCGAAAGCTGCCCAGCACTACAAAAGTTAGCATTGCCCAAGTTAGATTTTAATACCCCCATATAGGTGTAAATCGTCTTATCAGACGGGTTCACCGCCACATTATAATTTTGATAAGCGTTCCTGAGGTTGAATAGCACTGCCTCATTAAGGTCTTGTATATTTATCCAGGTTTCAAGCCTTTTCCTGGGGTAGCAATCCGTGCCGTAAGCAGTAGCTACCAATCTGACATCCTTTCCAGCTACAAGCTCTTCAATTACATGCCCACCACCATAATTGAACTCGCCGGGGTAGATTCTGTTTCTGGGGTCATCATCGGGAAGGGCGTTAGCCCCTATGAGTATATCTATTGCGGCAAAGCCAGTATAAGCCAGGACATCATTGAGATAGGTTCTACCACCACCCAACTTGATTCTTGGCTTAGAGTGTCCAATATTAAGATAGGCACCAGATGAACACATAGGGCCAAAGGTACCTGTAGTAACTACATCCACTTCCTGCGCTGCCTTCTTAATACCCTTCTGCTTAACAATGTCTATTAGCTCTTCAGCAGTAACTACTACCGCTTTGCCCTCTCCTATCTTCTCGTTTATTTCCTCAATCGTTTTTGCCATATCTTCACGATAATAATATTAAACCTTGGGCTTGTCAATTTACCCCTGGGACAAGATTGTTTATCAAGGGGGGAAGAATAGCCGAATTTAGTCCATAAAGAGAATAGGCTAGGTAGTGTTTTTAGTCCAGGTCCAGTCTTAACTTCTAGCTGGTCTACCTACTGGCATAATGTATAGAGGCTTATATTGCTTGTCTAGTCGTAGCACTTGTCTGACTTGTTCATCGTTAAAGGCACCGATGGCTACGGTAGCCAGACCAAGGGCGGTAGCCTGAAGATAGATATTCTGCCCGGCGTGTCCTACTTCCATATGCACATACCTTTCCCCTCGGCTACCATAGCCTAGAGTGGTCCGCTGATATAGAGCGCAAATAACTATATCTACCGGAGCTTCATATATGAATTCTTGGTTTAATGATGCTCTGGCTAGGTCTAATCGTACATCTCCTTTGTGGTGCAGAGTCAGAGAGTGGTGAGCTATACTATAGTGATATATGCCATCACCTATTTCTTCAATACCATTCTGGCCACAAACAACAAAAATTTCCAGGGGATAGGTAGCGCCAGCACTGGGGACGGCTCTTAATTTCAATGAGGTATCAGTGATACCTTGGGTGGCCCATAATATCTGGGATAGCTGTGACTGAGAGATAGGCTCTGGGGTGAAGTCTCTTATCGACCTTCTTCGGGTAATAGCCTCCTCCAGTGATATGCTGCCTTTTTGGCTTGGTGAGGGCAGATGAATTTCTGTCGACTGACCTGTGCCCATATCTACTTAGCTTTATTCCAGAAGTCCAGACTGAGGTATTTCCATCCCCCATCAGCCAACACGACTACTATATTGCCCTCATCCATCTCGCTGGCAACCTTAATGGCTTGATGGACTACGGCTCCTGAGGATAACCCGGCAAAAATCCCTTCCTTATCCAGCAATTGCCTGGTGGCTATAGCTGCCTGCTGGCTATTAACAATAGTCCTTTCGGTAATAAGGCTCAAATCCAGAAAGGGTGGAGCCTCTCCAAGTTCTTCAAGGCACTTTAAGCCTTGGATGCTATCGCCAGCCGGCGGTTCAACACCAATCACCTTGATATTGGGATACTTCTCCTTTAGTCGTTGGGCAATGCCAACTATAGTTCCGCCAGTGCCAATGCCAGTAATTAGGACATCAATTCGGTCGTAGGGGAAATCCTCTATTATTTCGGCGCCAGTAGTCTCATAGTGAGCCAGTGGATTGGCCGGGTTAGAGAACTGGTCGGGCATATAGCATCTTTTATCTTGAGCCGCTAGTTCCTTGGCGGTGTCAATAGCCGCTTTCATTCCATCGGCACCTCTGGTAAGAATAAGCTCAGCACCAAAGATTCTGAGTAATTGTTGTCTCTCCAGGCTCATATTGTCGGGCATCACAATGGTGACCTTATACCCTTTGTTATACCCCAGCCAGGCTAGAGCTATCCCGGTATTGCCACTGGTGGCTTCGATGATAGTCTTGCCCTTGGTTAATTCTCTACTCCGCTCCGCCTTTTCCATCATATATTTCGCCACTCGGTCTTTGATACTGGCACTTCCTCCCGGGTTTTGCCCCTCCAGCTTAGCCAGAATTTTAACCTTTTTATTCGGGCTCATCTGAGCCATTTCTACTAATGGAGTATGCCCTATGGCATCAATAACATTTTTGAAATACATTCTTCTACCCCTTAATTACACCCATAGGTATTGCCCTGGCTACCTTACGAGAGAGACCTGCCTTATGGGTTATATCAACCACCTCAGTTACATCCTTGTAGGCTTCAGAGGCTTCCTCAGCCAGTGAACCTATATTACCTACCTTAACCGTAATCCCCTTGGCGGCTAATGCTTTGACAACATCAGCCCCCCTACGGCTGCGCTTGGCTGCAGTCCGACTCTGCGTCCTGCCCGCACCGTGGCAGGTGGAGCCAAAGGACTCCTTCATTGCTGTTTCTGTGCCCACTGCTATATAGGAGCAGCGCCCCATATCCCCGGGAATGAGAACCGGCTGACCTATGCCTCTATAAATATCAGGAATATCAGGGTGCCCAGCAGGGAAGGCCCTGGTTGCTCCCTTGCGGTGAACGCAAAGCGTTTGTTTCTTACCATCAATAGTGTAGTCCTCTATCTTAGCGATGTTATGACATACGTCATAAATCTGTTCCAGCCCCAGTTCCCTCCGGCTCTTACCCAAGACCTTAACTAAAGACTCTCTAACCCAGTGAGTGATGCACTGTCGGTTAGTCCAGGCATAGTTAGCAGCACAGGACATAGCTTGGAGGTAGTCTTGTCCCTCTGGTGAGTTTACTGGGGCGCAAGCAAGCTGGCGGTCGGGGAGATTAATACCGTATCTTTTCACCGCCTGGCCCAGTAAGGCTACATAATCGGTACAGACCTGGTGCCCGAAGCCCCGGGAGCCGGTGTGAATCAAGACAAGCACCTGCCCAACATCCTCAATGCCCATAACTTTGGCGGCATCACGGTCATAGATTTCATCTACTACCTCCACCTCTAAGAAGTGATTACCAGAACCCAAGGTTCCCAGTTGTGGGATACCGCGCTGTTTGGCCTTGCTACTTACCTTATTCGGATTGGCCCCTTTGATACAGCCTGACTCTTCAGTAACCCTGACATCCTCAGCCTCTCCGTAGCCCCTTTCTGCTGCCCAGAGGCTACCCTTCACCATGACTTCACCCAGTTCCTTTTCATTCACCCTTAGCTTACCTTTGGAACCGACTCCGGAAGGAACGTTAACATAGAGTTCGGCAGTTATCTGTTCAATCTTGGGCCTTACCTCTTCCTCGGTAAGGTTTGTGCGCAAGAGCCTGACACCGCAATTGATATCAAAACCGACACCACCGGGTGATATTACTCCGTCCTTTACCCTAGTGGCGGCTACCCCCCCTATAGGGAAGCCATAGCCCCAGTGAATATCAGGCATAGCCAGTGAATGGTCTACAATACCCGGTAGGAAAGCCACGTTAGCTACTTGTTGAAAAACCTGCTCTTGCCAGATATGGCTGAGCATTGATTCGCTGGCAAAAATTAGACCAGGCACCAGCATACCCGCTTTATAGCTTTTGGGAATCTCCCATCGATAGTCATCTATCTTCTTTAGTGTTCCTTGCCAAGGTGCTGGCATTTTTACCTCCGCTAAATATCAAACAATACCTGAACTTGGCAACCATTGGTTTTCTCAACCTTTAGCATATGGTAAGTGGCTGCTTTGACCCCTGTTTTTAGCTTATGCTTGGAACTATCTACCTTCTCTCCATAGCCTCTAGCTTTAAGTTGGGTACTGTTAAGCTGGGTAATATCAAACCTCTTAAAAATAATATTCTCAGTGTCAAATAGATAAATGAGCTCGTTTAGCCATTCTACCAGCAGGCTTTCTTGGTCAGGGGCTACCAGCTCTATATCTCGGTAAACAACCTCTTCTACATTATCAAGCTCAGTTATCAGGCTGAACAAAGCTCTAGCCGCATTGACAAACGCCTGGTTCACGCTGGCACCATAGGCTATAACGCCAACATCAGCCGTATGGTCTATGATTTCAAACTCCTTCTCCACTAGATAGATTATATCATTTACCAGGATAGACATAAACTATAGAGAGTATTTATTACCTCATCCCATTTTAGTATAATATTAAGGTAAGAATAACATCTGGAGACCTAGATGGGTGAGATAAAGAGCGCTCTTGAGATAGCTATGGAAAAGGCGGAAAAGTTAGGTAAGGCAACTGATGAAGAGCGCCTGAAATGGAAATATGTCCCGGAGGGGGAAAAGCTAGCTGCCAGATATATTAAGCAAGGTTGTAATTTGGTGGTTGAGCTGAGCCAGTATGAGGAAAGTATTAAAAAATATATTATGGAAGGGGTCGGTGATATACTAATTAGAAATATCAACCTACCCAGTAGCGATTTGGCTAAAAGAAATAATAGAAGGGCAATGGAGGGTTTAAAGACGGTTAAGAGCGATAAAGCCAGTGTGGAGAATGTCTACAGTAAGATGAGGCGCATCTTTGACCACTATGTAGGGGAGGGTGAGCAGCAGAGAAAGCAGGCTTATGAGTCATTAAAGGCTGAATTTGAAGCTAAGATAAAGCAGGCACTTCAGCAGCAGTTAGGCTCATTTGTGGGAATTAAAATAGATGTGGAAAAGCAGCCCCAGTTCCAAGAAGAATGGCGCAAGATGCAGACTCAGCTAGATTCACAATACCTTAAGCTTTTGGACGAATACAAGCAGGAGCTATCAGCTATATCTTAGGGTGTGTAATGAACGATAAATTATCAGCTTTTATAGATGCAGTATATAGGCAACCTTATTCTCTAGTCAGTAATAACTGTATCCATAAATCTTTGCAGATAAAAGCTAAGGCAGCGGAGCTGGGAATGAGGGTTGATTTGATTGGTTGTATAGCAATAACGCCGGTTAAGAAATGGCATAATTTTCCTATTGTTTTCGTCCATGTCTATACTGAGATTGAGGGGGAGAGGGTAGATGTAGCCCTTGACCCTGGACGTGAGGAAATATGCTGCAAAAATAGTGAGATAAAGGTAGTTATGCCGGTGAATGTTTCCAAGATAAGGCGAGTCTTTTGTCGGGGAGCCGGTCTCAGAAGTCATTTATTAAAGGAAGGCTGAGGGGAATCTAATGGATATTGATGACGAAAGGATTAGAGAAGCAGTTAAGCACACTGAGATACTGAGGCCACCTAAGCAGAGCTTAGCCACTTTCGGCACCACAAATATATACTACTATCTGGTTACCAAACCTGTTTACGCCGAGCTGGTAAAGAATGTCACTGAGACTGTGGTTAGAGAGGGGAGAGTAATTGCTGAGAAGCCGAGGATTGTAACCCCCTATTATCTTTCCAGGCTCGAAGGATTTAGCTCGGAGGCCAAAAGGTATTTTGATATGCTAACTAGGACTCACGGTCCTAATATTCCTGGGCTATTTTATAGCTACAGGAATGAGCCTAAAGAGCTTACCATTGTGTCTGAAGATTTGCTATCAGTGGTAGATAAGCTAAATGCTGAAATTGATAAGCGTGCTGACCCGCTAACCTCTATTATTAAGGGTGAGGATGAACTTTGGGATGTGTCGTTGATGAAGTTTATTTATGAGATGACCAGAAGTTCCCTGCGCAATAACCTATTACAAATGGAGGCTAGAGGACTTTTGGATATAGACGCTGATGGTATTCCGGTTGATGCCAGGGTAAGGATTGATGAGTTCTTTAGGAAGGTTTCAAAGGGTGAGAGTGAACCTCGTGAGCTAAAGGAGGAGCTTGACCGCTGGGGCCTGTTTGAGGAGTACGAGGACAGATTCTTTACTATCTTCAAGAAGGGACGATAAAGAGGGTGAGGTTGACCCCGTTAGATTTCCTAACGGGGTTGATAAGCAATTATGTAGGAGGGGATAATGTATAGACACTGGCATAGGTTTAGCTTTAGTTTTCCTCCTTTCGGTTTTTGGTTTGGAGGTCCAGCCTATTTCCCGCGTAGAGATGAGTATATCCGTATGCTTGAGGATTATAAACAGAAATTAGAGGCGGAGCTAGAGGAGGTAAATAAAGAGCTGAAGGAGATGAGGAAGACTGCTTAGCCGGTTAATATTATGAAGATTTCGGTAATTGAAGCTAGAGACCTTTCTGAGGCGTGGTTTCTTTGCCTGCGTAAGATTTTGGCTGAGGGTTATGAGTATAAGATTGAGCGGGGGAGCTACGCCGATCAGCGTCGGAAAGAGCTTGACTTTGTAGTAATTCAGGTCAGGAACCCGGGGACAAAACCTTTGATTCCAGATGTGCCACAGGGTGTGCCACCTCCTAGCACTATGGATTATGTAGAAAGTTATCTTCCCTATCTTATGACCGCCCATAAAGCCGAAGGAGAGCAATATACCTACGGGCAGTATTTGGAGAAGCAGATAGCTGAAGTAATCAAGATGTATAAGGAAGATGGCTATAATACTAATCAGGCTTTTATGGCGGTGGGTGATAGCCAATCTATTTTCCTCTCAGACCCTCCATGCCTGAGAGCAATAGATACCAGAATCCGTGATAATAGGCTCAATTTTGTCGTCTATTTCAGGTCGTGGGACTTGTGGGCTGGCTTTCCATCTAACCTGGCAGCTATTCAGCTTTTGAAGGAGTATATGGCAGGGGAGATAGGGGTTGACGATGGTGAGATTATTGCCATGAGTAAGGGCTTGCACCTTTATGAGTATTCCTGGGAGCTAGCTAGAATTGCAGCCGGGGTAGACTAGGCGGGTTAAAGAGAGCCTTTGAATTTGGTTGAAATTGAATATATTGCCTGTCACCTGGTGGGAGGCATAGACTCGCCGTAATACAGTTTAACGTGAGGCCAAGGAATCTCGATTCCCTCTTCATCGAAGACCCTCTTTATTCTCCTTCTATATTCGCCCATGACATCCCATTGTTTGATGGGGTGGGTTTCTCCTACCATCTTTATTGTTATGCCCGAATTTCCGAACTCATTCACCCGAAGAAGCCAGGGGGTTTTCGAAATTATGAAGGAGCCCCAATTCGTGTCCTCGGTCATCTCCTCCCACGTCTTCCTCATGAGTGCCATAACTCTGTCGAGGTCTTCCTTGTAGGCCACGCTTATGTTGAGATGGGCCCTTGACCATTCCTGGGTGAGGTTGCTCACGATTCTGATCTCCCCATTGGGGATTACATGGCGTGCCCCGTCAAGGTCCCTCAGAATTGTCCTCCTGAGGGATATCTCCTCCACCCCGCCAGCGATATTACCCACTCGTATGACATCGCCAACATTGTACTGGTTTTCAAGGTAGATGAAGAATCCAGCAATAATGTCGCGGATCAGGTACTGGGCACCAAAGCCTATAGCGATGCCGAATACCCCAAAGCCGACTAGGGGAGCGGTCATATTGATTCCCACTTGCTGAGAAACTAGGAAGGCAGCAAGTATCCCCAGGCCTATACCTGAGGTGGTGGTTATAAGCCGAACGAGGGTCTTTACCCTCTTTTCTCTCTCCACCTTGCGTTTGTGTTTCATCTGACGCTTCACTGTCCCCCTTATGGCTAAGGGGGCAAAGCGACGTATCATCATAAATGTTCCAAGGCAAATGCCCACGGTGACAAAGACTTTCCATCCCGTTTGGTAAACCCAGCCGGTCATGACCTCCATTTCCCATTCCTCCGAAGCTTTTGTACTAGCTGCATTATATTCTCATAAAGGCAAATCTTCAAGACAATATCAAGGTTTTCTGCTTAGAAATGGTTAAAACGAATGTCGGTTGACCTAAGTCTTGGCACCTTGATTCTCCAAGAAATCTTAACGAGATGGCACTGCAGCATGTAAAGGTTAAGGCATTGTTCTTGTTAAGACCAGTCTATCTAATACTTAACATCTCATCACAATAGGATTATCATATAGAGAGCATTATTATAGTACTGAAATTAATATCACCAAGTTTTTGATAACCAAATGCGCTGGGATTAACACAAAATTAGGTATTCCTGATTTTCGCAGTCGGGGAATGTTTTAAGGAATTAAATTGAAAATAAGATTGATTGCTACTGCAAGCTTATTATTGATTTGTTTGCTCGGTGGAGGTTGTGCCTTTACACGGGATTTCGATACCCATCTAAGCTCAGTAGTGAGGTCATACCGATTCAGTGTTATGAAATGGGAGTCCAGGGCTATTCCCCATGAAGTAAATCAATGGATTTTCGGTAGCTATAAAAAGATTGATGATGAAGTCCATATGGTTACAGAGTATTTTTCCGCCATCGAGGGGATAAAAACCTTGAAGTCAGAGATTGAAGCAATCAATGCCGGCAATGAGCAAGGTGACTTAACTTTACTCGAAGCCGAATTAAATATGTTACAGGAACAAAAAATGGCTTTAAAGAATACAGTGGAGAGGATAATGGAGAAGCAGATAAAGAAAACCCTGGCGCAACAGGGCATCTTCAATCCAATAGATAGATATATAAGGTTAAAAATTAATTTTCCACCACTAAATTTCAAACTAGAGAAACCACCCTATCTACTTGTGATTTCACCTAGGGACAGGATAGAAAGCACAAGGCGGATTACCTTACAGCAGAGCATTAGCCTAAAGGAAATAGAGGATATTGAAGCCAAGGTCGACAAATTAGGTGTCTCTTCACTGGTGGTGGAGCTTGGTGGCTTTGGTGCAACCTATCCTAGCTTTGTCACTGATGGCGCTGGCCTCCGGTTTACCATTGATATGGCGACTGAGGAATGGTTGCATCAATATCTGGTTTTCAAGCCGTTGGGTTTTCTATACTTGCTAGATTCAACTGGCGTGTCCAGAAATTATGAAATTGCCACCATAAATGAAACCCTAGTCAGTATGGTTAGCAAGGAAATTGGCACTATCGTAGTCGAAAGATATTACTCCCAATATGAAAATGGTGACAATCAAACTCAGATAGTAGACTCAGAATTTGACTTTAACCGAGAGATGAGAGACATAAGAAGAGCTGTTGACAAATACCTTGCTCAGGGAGAAATTGAGCAGGCTGAGGAATTTATGGAACAGAAAAGGCAGTATTTAGCCTCAAAGGGCTATTATATTAGAAAACTGAATCAAGCCTATTTTGCCTTTTATGGCACCTATGCTGATAGTCCAACCTCTATTAGCCCCCTCGGGCTTGAGTTAAAGAAGCTAAGAAGTCAAAGCGCCTCATTGAAGGATTTCCTAGATAAAGTTGCTGCGATGACCAGCCGTCAGGACTTAATAGAGAGTATTAAATAGAGTGCTCACTGTGTGGGTTGCGTGACGGCTTAAGGTTTGCTAGACTTAATAGTACATTGGGCCGCTAGCTCAATTGGAAGAGCAGCTGACTCTTAATCAGCCGGTTACAGGTTCGAGTCCTGTGCGGCTCACTTCAAAGCTGGGCAAGCAACTGACTCAGTCGAAGTCTCAAAGCTGGGGCAAATCTGGAAGTAACCAGCTGAGTAAACAAAATAAGAATTATGGGCCGACCGCAATGAAAGGTGAAACAACGAAAGAAGACAATCGGGCTACAAGATTTGGTGGAGGGATTCCTGTTTTCTCTCCAAGCTGAAGGGCGTGCACTTGGCACGCATCAGTACTACCATAAGCTTCTCTGGCACTTCATAGACTACGCCAACAGTCAAGGCTGGCCTGAGCGAATCGACCTCTTAGATGCCAAGCGAATCAGACAGTTTTCATCTTGGGTTGGCTCAAGAAGCTTTAAGTACACGGCAGGTAACGGTAGTCACAGATTCACCAAGTCCAAACCGTCCACAGCCTGGCCATACTACAAGGCGTTAAGGCGGGATGCACTCGCCCGATTACAGCTGAGGCTGTTTAGACACGATAAGCTTAGAAACTGCTTCTTTGATTTCATCGACGGAAGCCTCGGTTTCTATTGTGGAAAGGTCTTCCAACTCCTCACCCGCCCACAATTTTCTCATCACCCTTCTCATAATCTTCCCACTTCTCGTTTTAGGAAGTAGATTTACAAACTCTATGCCCTGAAATACTACAATAGGTCCCATGACCTTTCTAACGTGTTCCATTATTTCCTTCTTTAGCCCATCCGATGGTCGAACCCCTGGCTTAAGAACAACGAAAGCTGCTGCAACTTGGCCTCTAAGTTCATCGGGCACCCCGCAGACAGCCGCTTCATTAACTGCAGGATGCGAAACAAGCGCACTCTCCACCTCTGCCGGTCCTATTCTATGGGCTGCAATCTTCATAACTTCATCAGATCTTCCACAGAACCAAATATAGCCGTCCTCATCCATATAAGCGGAGTCTCCTGTGAAGTATCGACCTGTAGTAATGGGCTGTGCGTCCCAATATTCTTTACGATACCACTCAGGGTCTTCCCACAAAGTCTGAGTCATACCAGGAACAGGTTCCTTGAGTAAGAGAATACCCTTCTCATTAACGCTACAAGGCTTTCCTTCACGCTCATCCACTATTTCCGGAAGTATTCCTGGAAGAGGGAATCCAGCCGAGCCTGGTCTAACCTCTGGCATTTTAACTCCGTAGGAATAGCCAAACATTGAACCCGGAACCTCGGTCTGCCACATGTGGTCAAAAACAGGCACCTTACCTTTAAATACCTCATTATATAACCAAGACCAAACCTCTGGATTTAGAACTTCTCCCGCAACAACTATCCTCTCAAGAGAACTTAAATCATGCTTTTCAGCTTGTTCCACGCCAAGACCACGCAGAGCTCTGGCGCCGGTTGGCGCGGTCCAAAGCATTGTAGCTTTGTGCTTTTCTATAATTTCCCACCACATATCTGGTTGAGGAAAATTAGGAGCTCCCTCGTAAAGTATAACACTACATCCAGCAAGCAAGGGTGCAAAAACAAGGTAGGATTGGCCAACAATCCAACCTATATCACTTGTATTAAAGATCACATCTTCAGGCTTGATGCCGTATATCCACTTAGCAGTCCAGTAAGTCCAAATTTCAAAGCCCCCGTGAACGTGGACTACAGGTTTCGGCTTAGCTGTGGTTCCTGAGGTGCACATTATGAGTAGTGGTTCATTTGCTTCGAGCACAGCATATCCTTTATTCCCCCCTTTCCCTCCTTTTTCAAATTCTGCTAGGGAAATATCCCTATTACTAGTTAGAGAAATCTCCCTTCCCTCTATTGGATTGATAATTATAAATTTCACCGCTTCGGCTACTTCTTGAGAGCAGAGCTTAATAGCCTCATCAACAGCTTCTTTAAGCTGTACCTTCCTACCTCTTCTGAGGGTGAAATCCTGGGTGAATATCGCTTTTGGCTTTGTTAATTCTATCCGGTTAGCTAACGCCCCCGGCGAGAAGCCGGCAAATACGCATGTAGATATTACGCCTATCCTGGCACACGCTTGTAGCATAGTCACGGCCTCTAAACTGTTTGGTATGTAAAAAAGCACCCGATCACCTTTCTCGACCCCCAGATTTCTGAGCGCTGCGGTATGCCTTTTGACAGCGTCGAACAGTTCACCATAAGTTATCGTTCGTGAAATTCCGAGTTCTGGTACTTCCTGAATATAAGCAGCTTTATCCTTATACCTTGGTAGCTTGTAATCTACGCAATTATATCCGGTATTCGTCTTTCCACCGACGAACCATTTAAAGCCGGGGAGTCTTCTTTCAAAAACCCTATCCCATTTCTTAAACCAATAAATATCACTGATAGACTTCTCTGCCATTTCCCCCCAAAAACCTTCCGGGTCCTCTATTGAAGATTCCCAGAGTTTATAATATTCAGGGGGGGCGTTAAAGGTCAGTATGCTTGCCACTTTCCCTCCTTTCCCAATTTATCCAGCGATTCCAGCCGTGCCTATAACTGGAGGCGGGATGCCACGTGCCGATTCAGCTAGGCTGGCAGAGCCCGCCTTCTACGAAACCAGCAATTATTTTTGCCTAAATCAAACCGCCGTTACCTCTAGCTAGCTCTTGGTGCTACTTGCTGAGCTTTTTCCTGATGAATGTGAATTCACAGTACTGATTAGTCAAACACAGCTGGGAGGGGAAATTGAAAGTCCACTGGTCGTCGAGCCTGGCCAACTTCAAGTATGTTTCAAAAAGCGCATGATTGCATTGTAGCTGAATCTTATTATTAAAGGCGAAGGCCTTTTCTGGTGAGAGAAGTTTCCAGATCACTTGCGTCGTGTAGGGACAATCGTAATTCCGAAGGGTAACCCGGTCTTCAGTCTTCTCCACCACTTCCATCGGGTTGCCGAAGTCGGCAAAGCCGGCGACCATGATGTTGGCCACATCATCAATGGTGAATTTGTCCTCAGGTTTTTTCCCAATCGCTGCGCATAGAGATGGCCATTCCAGTTCCGATCTTAGTCCCCATATTTTAGCGTAGAGATTTACGGCTCGGTCCGTTCCGACCTCTTGCTCCATCACGGTGAACATGGAATAATCATGCAGTGTGAAGAGGGTCAGTATGGCTCTCAACCCATGCTCAAAGGTCAATTTCGGGTTGGTTTTCTGCATCTCCTTGTAATTTTCAATGATATCGTTGTTCCTGATTGGTTTTTCCATAGTTCTCCTTTCCTTTTCTTCTTTTAGGAAAATTTGCCTTTAAACTCGGTATCACCTCCTCTCTATGGGCGTATAGCTTAACCCTAGACTTTCAGCCACCACTTTGTGCGATATACTGCCCTTGACTACATTCATTCCCCTGGCTATCTCCGGATTCTCTTGGATAGCCCGTTCATAGCCTTTGTTGGCGACCTCCAGCACGTATGGTAGGGTAGCATTGGTCAGGGCAAAAGTCGAGGTACGAGGAACAGCTCCGGGCATGTTGGTTACGCAGTAGTGAACAATGTCCTCCTCCACATAGGTCGGGTTCTCATGGGTCGTCGGGCGTGTGGTCTCACAACATCCTCCTTGATCAACTGCAACATCAACGATGGCTGCCCCCGGCTTCATCCTCCTGACTAGTTCCTTGGAGATCAGCTTAGGAGCGCGGGCTCCGGGAATGAGAACAGCCCCAATGACGAGATCCGCACCCATGACCTCTTCTTCAATATTGGTTTGATTCGACATCAGTGTGATGATTTTGCTACTGGTCACCTTATCGATGTAGGCCAGGCGTTGCGGGTTGATATCTAGGACGCTGACTTGGGCACCGATCCCTGCTGCAATGTAACAGGCATTGACCCCCACAATGCCGCCTCCTAGGATTACCACGTGAGCCGGTTGCACGCCAGGCACTCCGCTCAGCAGGGTTCCCATGCCTCCGCTTTTAGCTTCTAGGCAATATGCCCCCATCTGAATTGAGAGGCGCCCAGCAATAGCACTCATAGGGGCAAGCAGTGGTAGGAAGCCTTTGTCCGTCTGAATTGTCTCGTAGGCTATCCCAATAACCCTCTTTTCCATCAGCTTTTGGGTAAGATTTTTGTCAGTAGCCAGATGGAGGAAGGTAAAGACAATTTGCCCCTCATGCATCAGGTCAAGCTCAGGCGTGATAGGTTCCTTTACTTTAAGAATCATTTCTGAGTTGTTCCATACCTCGGAAGACGGCCGAATCTCAGCACCCGCTTGAACGTAGCTCTTATCCTGAAGGCCGCTTCCCAGGCCAGCTCCAGCCTCGATCAGAACCGTATGTCCTAGTTCCACCAATGCTTGAACACCCGCAGGTGTGATAGCCACTCTCCTCTCAGCTACCTTCAGCTCCTTTGGAATACCAACAATCATTGAAACCTCCCTCAAGCCAGTCGTTTAACAAGCTTAGCAACCCTTGCTCCCAATGCTTCACATATTTCCTTCCGTTCTTGGTTGGGAGCACCCACAGAGACCGGACCATAGTGACCCCCTGATGTAGCTCCCTGGATGATCATTCCATGAACCAAGAAAGCCCGCAGGATATCCAGAATTGCTGTCTCACTGCCCCCTCCTAGGTCACCAGACGATGAGAAGGCGGCACCTACCTTTCCCTCTAACTTGCCAAAGTGTTTGATGCTCTCGTCGATAAATTTTTTGACTTCGGCTGCGGCAGCAGCAAAATAGGTGGGAGAGCCGATGATAATGCCATCAGGCTTCAGGAGGTCATCGACACTCGCCTCCTCGATCCTTTTCCTAATAACCTCCAAGCCCTCTCTTTTGACACCTGCCTCCACCGCCTCGGCCATTGCCTCCGTATTTCCAGTCCTTGAATGATAAATGATTAAAACCTTCGCCATCTCCTATCTCCTTTCTTGTTTATTGGATGTAGATTCGGGGTACTCTCTTGCTAACACCACAAACTATCTCGTAGTTGATAGTGCCAATTTTGGCTGCGATCTCGTCCACAGATAGTTCTTCGCCGAACAGGATTACTTCGTCCCCTGGTCGAACATCTTCCACGCTGGAAACGTCTACCATACACATATCCATACAGATGTTACCGATCACCGGAGCTCGGTGCCCTTTTATCAACACCTCCCCACGATTGGACAGTAGCCGACTATAACCATCAGCATATCCCACGGGAAGGGTCGCTACCGTAGTTCTTCCCTTGGTGGTGAATGTTCTCCCATAACTGATAGGAGTTGCGGGAGGAACTACCTTGACCTGGAAGACCTTAGTTTTCAAGGTCATGGCAGGTTTTAACTCAATACTGTGACTAATCTCTGTGGAGGGATAGAGACCATAGATTATGATCCCTGGCCTCACCATATCATAATAGGATTGAGGAAAATCTAGGACCGCTGCGCTGTTTGCCATATGCTTTTTGGGCACCTCGATACCAGCAAGCTGAAGGTTAGCGATAACCTGGTCAAAAAGTTGAAGTTGCCGCTTTGAAAAAGTCTTATCTCTCTCGCCTGCTGAAGAAAAGTGGCTAAACAATCCTTCAAGATTTAGATTCTTAAAGCTCTTGACCTTGTAAGCGAAAGAGACTGCGTCGTCAGGCTTTACTCCAATCCGCCCCATCCCCGTGTCCAGCTTGATATGCACGCTAACCCGGGTAGAAGCCTTGCTGGCTTCGTGATCCAAAGCCTCCAGGAGTTCAACAGAGGCAACAGTCTGAGCCAAACGGAACTTCACCACTTTATAGGCCTCCCCCGGCTGAATCAACCCCACAACTAAGATGGGGACCTCAATTCCTGCTTCTCTTAGCTGTTGGCCCTCTTCCGGAAGGGCAACCCCGAGAGAATCTGCCCCGCTTCTGAGGGCTGCCTTACTAACTTCTACAGCACCATGGCCATAGCCATCGGCCTTGACCACAGCCATCAGGCCTCTTTTGCTTCCTATCTTCTTCCGTATCTCAGCAACATTATAGGATACCGCTCCAAGATCGATAATTGCTCTTGTTGCCCTTTCAATACTTTGTCTTGCTTGTCCCACTTGAAAGCCTTACCAAGTTTCTTAAGAAAGTCACGGAGAAAGCCCTATCTGTCTGGCAAGCGTGGCAGCATCATAGTATTCAGTGATCCTACTAATCTTCTTTTCATCGACCTTGAAGATATAAGCGATCCTGATATCTACAAACTTCCCTGTGGCGGGGGTACCGCGGAAGTCACCCTTGTTGGTTCCTGCCCATCGGACCTCTGCTAGAACCTGGTTCTGACCAGAGAAGATATTAAGAATCTCCGCGGCACAATCTGGGTAAGCGGTGAATAACTCTCGGTAGCTGGTTGCGATTTGCTCGCTACCCTCGGCAGGAGGGGGCTCTGCTACCTCGTCTCCCACGGCATCTTTCCAGCACAAAGAGCTCATCTTATCTATATCGTGCTCATTCATGGCTTTCAACCAGCTTTTTGCAACCTCAATCAACTCCATCTTTGCCTCCTTCTGATGAAATTCTTTATTTTCTTCGCTCGAACCTCACTCTACAACAGTCATCCCCACAACAGGCAAATTTATCCATGGTAAAAGAGAATTTGTCGAAAACCCCGAGAGCCTTCAATATTGCGTCGTAATAGTTGACAGAGACAACAGCTTCAGTCTTGAGGGTCATGGAGCGGGCCTTCTCCTCACCCAGGATAGTCTTCATGTTTTCCCAGTAGGGGCAGACCAAAACCTCGGCCTCGTGGACATCCTTAGTATGCCGGGTAACACGATAGGGTGATGCAATGGATTCCCAGTAGGTCTGAGACAGCTTTCCAATCGTGTCCATGTCAATACCGGATGCATCTTTTATCCCCAAGGTTTTTGCCTGCTGCTCTAGGGGGGCAAGGGCAATGCTCTCCCAAAGACCCATGTAAATCTTCAAGGCGTCTTTTGCACCTAGATGCTTTTCTAGGTAGGTATAGGCAGCGAAATCATAAATGGCAAAGGCTTTTACCCAGTTGACTAAAGCCTCTTCAGTATAATCTCCCATTCCTAGGATAGCTGGATGTTCCTTATCATTCATGATATCGGTCAGGGTTTTGTTGATTTTATCCACATTGGGCTTTTCCTCTATTCCCAGGACCTCATTAACCTTTTCAAGTCCGACGGAGTGGAAAAAGCTCCACAGGTCGTTGAGGGTCGCTTCCCTCAACGATGGTTCCTCAACATTGCTTTTCAGACCGTTCAAAAGATTTTGGTTATGAGACCCCAGCCCCTGAGACCAGGTGTAGATTTCATCCTCAGGCTTGTGTCCAACTTTTTGAAGGGCTGGGAAGATAGGATTCTTTAAAACTTCTTTTGATGTCATCGTTCCCCCTCCTCTTTGATTTTACTATTCGCCAATCTCCAGGCCACAATGGCAATGGTATCCGCTGCGGCTTTAAGGTTAGCCGGGTTGACCTTGTCGACAGTATCATGAATCGAATGGTAATAGGGGTCATCATTTGCCCACAAAACAGTTGCTGGTACACCTATATCGATAAATCGCCCTTCCTCTGGGACACCCCACATTGCCGATAGCCTACCGAACCCATATCCCAGTTCAGCAGCCACATCATCAACCATCTTCAGCAGCCAGGCCGGGTGTTTGATGGGTTCTGTATCCGGCCAATGCCCTACTTCGATCTGTTTAACAACAGCCCCGCTGAGCATGTCTATATCTAACAGTGCCTTCATGTTCTTGACCAGGTCCTCTTTGTGTACCTCGCAATACTTGTAGGCACCGACCGTGGCACCATCTTCTGCAGTACTGGAGATAAATTCGAATGATCTTTTTGGCTTAGTCTGGCTCAAAACCCGGGCAATCTCCAGTATAGTTCCACTTCCCGAACCATTGTCGTTGGCACCGAGGGCGATTGCACTGTCTCGATGGGCTATAATACCCACTCGCTCTTCAGGATATTCTGTTCCCCGACGGAAGGCGGAGATGATTACCGAATCCCTTTCCTCTATCAGATTTTTTGTCTCCAATCGTACTCTGGTCTCCCCTTTTCCTATAGCGTGCATAAGTTTTAAACCATCAATAGCAGAAATACAGACGGCGGGAAGTTTTTGCTCGCAGAATCTTTTTTGGGGATTCGAGTATCCTGCTTCCATGGTCATCCGATACGGCCATGGCATGGGGTGAATTATAACCATGCCCACAGCACCTGCTTGGGCCGCCCTCTCTGCGAAAGTTCCTAACCAGAACTTGGCAAACCCCACAGTTGTCTCAGGGAGAACCACAATTTTCCCTCGTACGTTAACCCGGCGATAATCTTCCTCTGTCCCGTCCCCGATCAGAACTAGGTTAGCTTCCAACCCCCCGGGTGGGGTCGAGGGTGAAAATAAAGGAGCAATGCATTCCAGTTCTTCTCCAGTCGCCAGAATCTTGAGGAGGGGTTTCTCATCCTCAAAGGTGGGAACCCGGATGGGTAGTTCTACAACATCCAATCCATAGGACTTAAACTGTTTCTTCATAAACTCTATGGATTTTCTATCTCCTTCAGTACCCACAAACCTGTACCCAACCTTTGCCAGTTCGCTGATGTTGCTTAATGCCTTGAGGCCGGAGAGCTGATGCTGGAGATTAAATTCAAAATCAGAAAGCATGATACATCCTCCTATTTCTATGAAATCCCCTGCAACACTGAACGGATAAAGTCAACGGAACTCCTCGAGTCCTCAGCCATAAAGAGAATATCTTCCTCTCTGGGCTGACGCACCCCTGTCGCTTCTATGGCATGTTTTACATATGACTGGCGAATCTTGTCCAAATCGAGATTCTCTACCTGGAGCTGCTCGACCCGCTGGGGAATCACGATCACCTTGCCGGGAATATTGTCTCTGGGGTCACCCCGTTTTACCTCGATTCCATTTTCTTCAGCAAAGGTAAGTTGAGAAGAGGGCAACTTTCCAGCGGCTGTGTATTCTGTTTCTTGGACCACCAAGATTTGGTCTCTATCTAGCTCCTGAGCAAGAGGGATTGCGGCGGCTAATGAGGTATTCCCTGCTGGGCCACGCTCAAGCCCCTCCAATTTTGCCAGAAGTTCGGTGACATAAAACACTTCCCCTTGACTGACCAGAACGTATTGATCTAGGTACCGCAGCCCCCGGGCAACGTTTCTTGGGACATCTGTGCGGTCTGGCCAAGTTAGAAAAGGTATCCCGAAACCGGAGTGTGCTGTGGTAAAGGACTTGCGGTTAAAGTCGTAGTCACTGGCCATGTGCAGGCCTCTTAGGTCAACAGAGGCACCCACCACCACCGTCTCATGGCTTCCTGCTTTTTGCAGTCCCCTAGCCGTACCCGTGACATTACCACCGCCGGCATGGGCGACCACGACCATATCAGGAAATCGGCCCTCTCGCTCCATAACTTGCTGCGCTAATTCATAGCCCAAGGTCTCAATTCCTAAGACGCTTGTAGGAATATAGAGGGAGGCACTAAAAAACCCGGTCTCCTCTAGAATGCGTAGCATGATGTAGAAAAGTTCCGGTCCAACCGTCATCTGCCAGACCTCTGCGCCATAGGCCTCGCAAGCCCTTGTTTTCTCCAAAATTTCGGGTTGACCCACTTTGCGGCTATCATAAACTTCTTGGAGGATGATCGCCTTAAGCCCATATTTGGCAGCCTGCGAAGCCACGGCAGCACCGTAGTTTCCCGAAGTGGCGGCTACCACCCCTTTGTATCCTAGACGGGCAGCATGATAGACGGATAAAGAAGCCCGGCGGTCCTTGAAGCTTCCGCTAGGACAGGCTTTCTCATCCTTGATAAAGATGCGCCCTCCCTTTCCGGGAGCCGAAATCGACCGTACCAGTTCAGTAATGTTCTTCAGTTCAACCAGTGGTGTGTTTCCTACCCCGGTATCTGTCTGGACCTTCTGAACATCGGACAGGGAATAGCCACAACAATTCATCAACCTTTCGTAATCAAAGGCAAGCGGAGAAAGCTCAAACTCTTGATAATCAATTCCAACGGAGTGCTTGAGAATCTCGCTCTTCCTAGACATCACTGAAGGATAGCTAACATCATTCCTCATTGCCTTCTCTTCCCTATCCGTTTCCCCACGGGAAGCAAAGCCGGTTGAGGTTTGCCAAAATTGTGAATGTATACAGGGTTCACCTCAACCAGAGTCCCAGAGAGTCGGCGCCCGATAAAGGTCTCAATCTGGACGGTATCCCCAATCCTCGCCTCATCATCCAAAAGAAACCCCTTTATCCAGGCTTCATAAGGGACGTTCTTCGTACAAGCCGGTATATCCTCCGGTCTTTGCTCCGGTGTCAGGATGACCTTATGGATCTGGACAAGGGTCCCCTTAAGCACATTTTGGGGCTCTTTTACCATAACTTTCCTCCTCCTCAAATCTTCATTTGGCCCAACCCATTTGCTGCATCATAGTGTAGGAATCCCAATGGTCTCTGATATACTTTATCTTTCCATTCTCGACCACAGCTACTTGACAATACATGCAATCAAAGGGTTTGTTGGGACCTGGCTGCCCAAAATACTCGCCGGTGATAGTTCCTGATATTCTGCCCACATTCACCACATAATTGCCTTTCACAATAAATTTCTCAATGAAAACCGTAAAGTCAGGCGCTGCCTTTAGCCAACCCTCAGCAAATTTCTTCAGACCTTCATGTCGCTTAGCCGGTGGCAGCGTGACGTCATGATAAATTATATCTTCATCCATGACCGCATACAGCCTGTCTAGGTCGTGAGTATCCCATGCCTTTAATTCCTCCATCACGATACGAAGATTTTCCTGTTCTTCTTGGGTGAAATCCCCTAGTTCGCTTGGCTTCTTGTAAAGCAAATTTTCCATATCATACCTCCTTCTCCCCGTTATACTTTCGTTGTAAAAGCTATTTAATTCCGCCCTTAGGTTTGGCTCTTTATCCCCCAAAAGTCTTCACCTCGATTCTCCAGCTTTAATTCCCAATTTGGAGAGCTTATTGCCCTCATTTTGCTACACCAAGGTATTTGGCTTTAACCTCCTCATTGCCTCTAAGCTCCTCGGGTGTAGACTCATATACTATTATGCCCTTACTTATTATGTAGCTATAATCGGCCGCGGCTAATGCCATGGGGAAATTCTGCTCTACCAATAGGATAGATAAGCCGCTTTTCTTAAGCTGGCCAATAATGTGGCTAATCTCCCGGACAATTATTGGAGCCAGTCCCTCTGAAGGCTCATCCATTAGAAGTAGCTCGGGGTTGGTCATTAAAGCCCGGCCAATGGCCAACATCTGCTGTTCCCCACCGCTGAGGCGACTACCACCTAGCTTAGCTCGCTCCTTTAGAATAGGAAAGCGCGAATACACTGTATCTAAAGTCCAGGCTTCAGTTTTTCCTCTGGTCGTTGCTGCCATAGTGAGGTTTTCCTCTACGCTCAATGAGGGGAGAATATGCCGCCCTTGGGGAACCAAGCCTATGCCCATCTGAGCAATCTGGTAGGATTGGAGACCGGTGATGTCCTTTCCCTTAAAACGTACCACGCCGCGCCGCGGAGGGGTAAAGCCGATGATTGAGCGGATAGTGGTTGTTTTCCCCATTCCATTGCGACCTAGGAGAGCTACTACAGAGCCTTCCTTGACCTTCAGCGAAATGCCATGGAGAACATGGCTTTCCCCGTAGTAACTATGAATATCAACTAGCTCTAGCATTTCCTGTGCCCTCCTCAATTCCCATGTAGATTTCCTTAACCCTTGAATCAGCCTGGATTTGCTCAGGCGTTCCGTCAGCTATAAGCTGCCCATAATGGAGTACCATAATCCGGTCAGCCACACCAAATACTAGGTCCATGTCATGGGCAACGACAACTACGGTAATATCTGTTCCCAGGTTACGAATCATGGTGACAATATCAACACCTTCGGCAGCAGTTAACCCAGAACTGGGTTCATCGAGCAACAATAGTTTTGGTTCCGAGGCTGCAGTAAGAGCGATTTCCAATCTCCGTTGCTCTCCATAAGATATATTTTTCACGAACTCGTCCTTCTTTTCCCACAAAGCCACTGATGTCAACATCTCTTGAGCTCTAGTAAGTAAATGTTCATACCGATTAATTGGGCGAAACATTTGGAAACGGGAGCGTTTAGTACCGTGAAGGGTTATCAAAGTATTATCAAGTACCGTAAGATTAAGGAAAAGGCTTATTATTTGAAAAGAGCGGCCCTGGCCAAGATGGGCACGGCGATGTGTAGGCATAGTAGTAATATCTTGTCCAAAAAATTGTATCCAACCAGCTGTTGGGAGTAGCTGTCCATTGAGCAGGTTAAATAGCGTGGTCTTCCCTGCCCCATTGGGCCCAATAATCGCCAAGCGCTCTCCAACTTCCACGCTGAAGGAAACATTGCTCAAGGCGTGAACACCACCGAAATCTTTGGACAAACCCTCAACTCTTAGTGCTTCCATAACGATAACTCATCCTCTTCCAAAGCCGGGACAGGTGAATGGCAATCCCTCCCCGGGCATACATAATAGCTACAACAAAAATAGCGCCCAGTATCAAAGGCCAGCGCTCTGGGGTAAACAGACTGGCAAAGTATTCGGCAAATATTATCACCATGGCCCCGATAACAGGCCCCAAAAGCGTTCCACTGCCACCTATTATTACCATGCACATGGGCAAAAAGGAAAACGTGATACCGATATGCGTGGGAGATATGAACCTATTATAATAGACAAATAGCACGCCGGCTAGCCCGGCAAAAGCTCCGGTAATAATAAAGATAATATATTTATACAGCCAGGTATTATAGCCTACGGACCGCATTCGGGTTTCATCTTCACGAATGCCTCTCAGGGCATATCCAAAGGGAGAATTCATAATCCGATGTATCAAGAAAAAACTGATGAGAAACATTACCAAAACAAAATAATAAAGACTAATCGGGCTCCAGCTAAACCAGGGGATGCCGAGGTTCGGGCGTGGTAAGCCGGCAATGCCCATCATGCCGGGGGAATTGAACCATCGCACATTCCAGGTAATACTAAAAAGCAACTGTGCCAAAGCAAAGGTGACTAATAGGAAATACATACCTGACACTCGAAGGGCGATAAAGCCGAAGGCAGCAGCAACGGCCGCGGCTATCAAGATGCCAAGAGGTATACCTACCCAAAGAGAGTCAATGCCATAATGGAACATTAGCAGAGCAGCGGTATAACCTCCGGCTCCAAAGTAGGCAGCGTGTCCTAAGGAAAGAAGCCCGGTGTGACCATAAGCAAGGTCGTAACTCGCGGCGAAGATGGCAAAAATAACGAACCTAGTCCATATGCCTTGAATATATGAGGGCATCACAGCCGGCAATATGACAAGGATTACACCACCAGCGATATAAGGGGTAAAACGAATCAGTTGCCCCTGCCATGGTTGCTTAACAGACTCTTTTAGTTTAGCTGTTGCCACCTCTTAGACCCTCCTCCCCAGAAGGCCGCTGGGTCTAATCATCAAGATAATTATCATGGCTAGGTAAATGGTAAACATGGAAAATTGTGGGAGCAGGGTTTTGAAAGCTGTATCGATAAGGCCTATCACAATCCCCCCCAATAGAGCTCCCTGTACAGAGCCCATGCCGCCGACAATGACGACAACTAGTGCCAGGAGCAAAATATCTGTGCTCAGCCAGTTGTATACGCCCAATAACTGGGCTCCAACTACGCCACCAATCCCAGCTATGAATGCAGCCAAGAAAAAAACGAGCATAGAAACCCGCTCCAGGTTTATGCCTAACCCCATTGTCATTTCCTTATCGTCCATTCCTCCCCGCACCATGGCACCAAGCCGGGTTCTATCCTGCATCCACCATAGACCTATTGCCACCAGTATCCCGGTGATGATAATAAAAACTCGGGTCATGGGGAAAGGTATGCCTCCGATATGGATAAGACCGGACAGAAATTCGCCGGTAAACTGAAGCCGACGTCTCGGACCCCAAATCCACATACATAGGTTGCTCAGGATGTAGATACAGCCAAAGGTTAGCAGCACTTGCTCGTTTGGTTGTTTATACAGGCGGCGTAGGAAGCCGCGCTCCAGGATTAAGCCGGTAAGCCCACCAGCACACCCACCCAGGAAAACAGCCAGCCCGAAATTCAAGTCATACTGCACGGCTATCGTCCAACCTACATAGCCGCCAACCATATACAATGCGCCATGGGCTAGGTTAACTATACCCATGAGCCCCATGACAATGGACATGCCAGAGGCTATAAGGAATAATAGCATGCCATAGGAAATCCCGTTAAAAAAGGTCAATACGGCTGTTTCCATGAGAGTTAATCACCTGTGACGCTCCACTCACCGAGCCATTAGTCAGGGAAAAGGGCAGGTTGGGGGAAACCCCAACCTGCCCTTGGCTAACTTATTCTGGCAGTCTCCAGTCGCGAATGGCGTGAACAACGTCAATCGGCGCCGACAATCTGTATTCGCCATCTACCTTCTCTGCTTGGGTAACATACATATCTGTAATGGCAACCCCCTCAGGAGTAAAGGACAGAGGACCCTGCGGGGTATCTATTTCGAGCGCCAGTATAGCTGGCCACAGCTTGTCAAACGAGTCATCGCCACCCGTAGCCTCTAGCCCGGCTAGAACTACCTTAGCCATTGTGTAGGCATTCTGCTCTGAGCAGCTAGGCACCACTCCAGTCTTGGCTTTTATCGCCGCCACAAATGCTCTGTTGATTGCGGTATCTAATTGCCAGGGGTAGGAAGATTCGCCTAGAATACCTAGGGCAATATCACCAAGTTCTGCCAAGGCCTCGGGGGTATAGTCTCCATCCTGGGTGATGGTCACCAATGGCATTGTCTTTCCTGCTTCCCGGTATTGGTAGATAAATCGGCTTACCGGTCCAGGACCCTCCATAGCATAGAGGACAACATCGGCTTCCCCAAAGGCAGCTATGAAAGGACTATAATCTGGAGTGCCGACATCTGGCCATAGTTGCTGAACCACAGTCCCCCCGGCGTCCTCGAAACCCTTCGCGGCGCCATTGGCATAAGCGATTTTACCGGCATAGTTGGCACCTATAGTGATCATGGTGTCGTAACCCAATACGTCATGACAATACTCGCCGAATGGATAAGTCTGCGCCATACAGGTGGTTGGGTAGATTAAATAGGTCTCATATTGTACAGCCTCATACATTCCATTTATCAGAGACGTGACAAGGATCTTCTTTTCAGCCGCATAGGGTGCCATTGCCAGGTGAGAATCGCCCATAAGTGGGCCAATGACGACATGCACCTTGTCTAGGTCCACCAGCTTTTTGAATTTCTCGACAGCGGTAGTGACATCAGTCGCCGAGTCTTCAACTATAAGTTCTACCGGTCTGCCGGCAACTTCATAGTTAGCCTCCTCCAGTGCCAGCTCGATGCCCGCCCGGAACTTGGGGCCTAGCTCTGCCACCACCCCGGTGAGGCACAGAATGGCGCCTATTTTGATTGGCTCCTCCTCTACTGGTGGTCCTGGGGCGCAGCCGGCTATGAATGAGACCCCAACTAGTGATATTAGACAAATGCCACTCACTAATGCTAACAACTTCTTGTGTTTCACCTTGAACCTCCTGATAAGATTTTGGTCAGTTGAATATGTAATACATTATTTCATCTCTCACCCCCTTCCATCCCATTCTGAATCATTGTTCCCGTCGCTCTTTCCTTGCTGTGTGACTTTTAGTATATCATACTTCTTATCAACCACTTCTCTCTTTAGAACACCGATGCTACACCAATATCCATTATATGATAAATCACTCTTTTCTACCTTTGTTTACGTAAAACACGGCCACAGAGCTTGCTGTTGTATATACCATCTTGTAGAACCGGGATTCCGTTGATAATAACATATTTAATCCCCTCAGGAGAGTGAGCAGGATCAAAGTATGTACCTCTTTCGCCCACAGTAGCTTCATCAAAAATGGTTATGTCGGCAAAACACCCCTCTCTTATCAGCCCTCTGTCCCTTACCCCAAATCTCTGCAGGTTCATGGAGGTCATCTTTCTGACAGCTTCTTCCATGGTAAAGAGCCCTAGGTCACGGCTAAAATAGCCCAACACCTTGGGGAAAGAACCGTACGCTGCCGGATGTGGGAGACCTCTTCCAGTGATTATGGCATCCGTACATATCGAAGCTCGAGGATGTGATATTATTTTCCTCAGCCCCTCATCGCCCCTCATATCTCCAGAAACCCCAATATACAACGCCATAACCTGCCCCTCCTCTTCGATAATCAAATCGGCAGCTGCATCAAAAGGCATCTTCTTCTCTTCCTCTCCCAGTTCCACGAGGTTTTTCCCTTCCAGATGCTTGTTGACAGCGCTGCCTACCGAGATAACAATAATATTCTTCCATCCCGCTGCTCTAGCAAGGTTGTGGGGCCAGGCACCGGGCAACCAAGGTGGCCAGTCGGAAACAGTCTCCTCTACGTCCACATTGATACGATTTCTGACCTCTTTATTCTTTAACCGCTCGATAAGCTTACTTACCCCTCCCTCGATAGACCAGGGTGGGAAAATACCTAAAAGCGTGGTATTAGCAGCTATATACGGGATAACATCAAAGGTGATATCCACGCCTCTGGCACGAGCCTCGTCATGAAGATTTAGAACACGGTCAATCTTCGGCCAATGCTCCTCACCAAAAGCCTCCAGATGAGAATGTTCTACGCCAATACCATTCTGTTCACCTACCTTAATAATCTCTCTGGTTGCCGATAATAAAGTTTCACTTGAGCCACGAACATGGGAGGTAAATACGCCTCCGAAATCCTTTAGGGGCTTACAAATGGCAGTTAATTCATCGGTGTCAGAATACATCCCTGGCGGGTAAATTAAGCCACAAGAAAGGCCAAAGACCCCCTGTTCCATGGCTTCCCTGGCAAGTCTAGCCATCTCCTTTTTTTCAGAGTCTGCGGCTGGACCACCTTCAAAGCCCTTTATAGCGATACGTATTGCCCCATGGGATACCAACGGGACCACATTATAGGCAACGCCCCCTTTTTCAATAAAATCCATATATCCTTTCATATCAAGCCATTCCCACTTAAGCTCTGCGGTTTGTAAGAACAACGTGTATGTTTTTAGTAACTCAAGGGTTTGCGGGTTGATCGGTGCTGTGGAATAGCCACAATTTCCCGTCACAATTGTTGTCACACCTTGACGCACAAGGGGTTCCAGAATTTCGGGGTGCTCATCAAGAGGGAGGACGAAATCTGCATGGCTATGAATATCCACAAATCCAGGGGCAACAACAAATCCTTTTGCATTAATAACCTCTCGTGCTAAACGGCTATCGATAAAGCCTATTTTTTCAATTTTACTGTCTTTAATTGCTACGTCTCCGAAGAACCAAGGATTACCTGTGCCGTCCATGATTTTTCCATTTTTGATTAGTAAATCAAACATAACCTACAACCTCTAAAACTCACCGAAGAAGCGTTGAACAATAATGCCCAACTACCTGAGCCTTCACTCGGGCGCTTCTCCAAAATAGCTCCCCTTTTCGACACAATATTTTTACGGAAATCGGCTAATTGACCATATTATAGCGCAGAATTCGTATTTGTCAAGCTATTTATCGCTTCATGTTAGGGAAAACCTTACTCAACCATTGGGCTGGACTCCGACAGATTGCCAAATGGAACCGGTAATTCGGGTCTATCGCAGTTCCTTCGTGAAAGGCCTTCACAAAATCGTAAAATTGCGATACAATACAATGTGATGTAATAATGCTAAGTGCTTACTGTGAGGTTGACATGATCGACAAACTCGATCGGAAACTGATAGAGGAGCTGCAAAAAGACGGAAGAAAGAGCTATACAGAGCTGGCTAGTAAGCTGGGAATAACTGAGGGCACGGTAAGGAAGAGGGTTAGAAACCTTGTGGATAGGGGTATGATGAAAATAGTTGCCGTACCGAATGTGAGTGAGCTAGGTTACACGTTGATGAGCATTATAGGGATGCAGGTTAAGATGGTAGACTTGAGAAAGGTAGCGGATGCTCTAGCTAAGAAGGCGAACGTATGCCACCTAGCCTTTGTCGCTGGCAGGTATGACCTTATGGCCCTCGTCGTGGCCCGGTCACATAAAGAACTCTCTAACTTTATTGAAAAGGAAATCTCTACCATCCCCAGCGTTTTAAGAACGGAAACCTTTGTAAACCTGGACGTTATCAAAGGGGCGTGGTCAGGAGCAGATACTACCCAACTCGTTAGTGACCTCGACAGTTTCTTGCTTGGGGAGGAACAGAAGAAAAGGTAGTGGACCATAGTAGGCCGGTAAAGTCACTGGTGGAAAAGCTAAAAAGGCTAAAGGCAAGCTGTCCATTGAAGAGGAATTTGACCTCCTAACTAAGAAGAAGGAAACGAACCTAGAACTGGAAGCCTTGAGGATTGAGATAGAGGACACAGAGGAGGAGACAGAAGCCCTAGGTTCAAGGAGCGAGGTTGCCCTTGAGCAAATCAAGGTTCTAGGGGAGAAGCTAGACGAGACGGAATCAGTTATAGACGTTAACAAGATGCGTGAGCTGGCAGCCAAGGTTTTAATTTTTGGTGTGAGTGTAGTTTGACTCTCCCCTGTCTCCACCATACTGAAATCTTTACGCCTGAGGTTCGATATAAGACCTCAGGCGTTTCTTTTGCCTGAGATGGCTCTCCTCCGGAATAAATTGCTTCTCAGTGCGGGCGGAAGAGCCCAGGGGTTGACAAAGACATACTAACGTGATAAGCTAGGAAAACGGTTACCTATTTCCACAATTGAGCTGACCAATGATAGGCTATAATAGTCATGAGGTTGAGAGAAAGGTCCTTTCCATCCTGAAGATCTTGAGTGATTCCCAAGAAGCACTGGGAGCCAGGGTTGTTGCCCGCCGATTGAAAGACCTTGGAGTTGAACTAGGCGAAAGAGCGGTGAGATATCATCTCAAACTAATGGATGAGCGAGGTCTAACCCGACTTGTGGGGAGGGATGGCAGACTGATTACAGAGTCAGGGATTGAAGAACTAAAGAGCGCCCTAGTCGGAGATAAAGTTGGCTTCGTTATCTCAAAAATTGAGCTACTTGCCTTCCGCACCAATTTTGGTTTGCATAGGCACACTGGTTGGGTTCCAGTCAACGTCTCCTTTTTCCCAGAAAAAGATTTCGAGAAGGCATTGCAAGTAATGAAGCCTATCTTCTCAGCTGGGCTTTGCGTTAGTGAATTAGTGGCACTAGCCCAAGAAGGCCAGATGCTTGGTGAGTTAATCGTTCCCAGGGGTAAGATAGCATTGGCTACAGTTTGCAGCATCGTGGTAAATGGCGCTTTACTTAAGGCTGGTGTCCCTATGGACTCAAGGTTCGGTGGCATCCTTCAGATTCGAAATCATAAGCCCCTTCGCTTTGTGGAACTCATTCACTATGCTGGCTCATCGTCAGACCCTTCGGAGGTATTCATCAGAGCCAAGATGACCTCTGTCACCGAAGTAGCCAAAAAGGGTAACGGGAAAATACTAGCCAACTTTCGTGAGATACCGGAGCTCTGCCGACCCATAGCTGAGGAGGTAGTAGCCAAACTCAAGGAGGCTGGACTGGGAGGTGTGTTGGTAATGGGAAATACCAGTGAACCAGTATGCGAAATCCCGGTGGAGCTTAATCGGGTTGGGATAATTCTCCTCGGTGGTTTGAATCCTGTGGCTGCTGCTGAGGAAGCCGGTATTGAAGCCGAGAATCATGCCATGAGTACTGTTATGGAATACCAAGATTTAATCAAATTTGAGAAGCTGTGAGATGAAAGAGGTAAAGATTATACCCTGTCTGGATGTCAAGGACGGCAGAGTGGTCAAAGGGGTAAAATTTGTCAACCTGAGGGATGCTCGTGACCCTGTGGAGGCGGCAGAGGCCTATTGTCGCCAGGGTGCTGATGAGCTTGTTTTCCTTGATATCTTCGCCACTGTAGAAAATAGAAAGACTAGGCTAGAGTGGGTCAAAAAGGTTCGCGATGTGACTACTATTCCCTTTGCTGTAGGTGGCGGCATAGCCAGTATTGAGGATATGAAGGCATTACTTGACCTTGGTGTGGACAAGGTCTCTATAAATACAGCGGCTGTCAGGAACCCTGAGCTTATAGGAAGAGCAGCTAGAGAAATTGGCAAGGACAGGCTTGTTGTTGCTATTGATGGCAGGAAGAATCCACCAGATAGTGGTCTTCCCCGACTCGAAGTAGTGGTTAAGAGCGGCAGTGAGTCCACCGGTATAGAGATTGTCGACTGGGCGAAGAGGGTAGAGGAACTGGGGGCGGGGGAGATTTTGCTCACCAGCAAGGATGCCGATGGAACCAAGGAAGGCTATGATTTAGAGATGACCAAAGCAGTAGCCGAAGCCGTCGGCATTCCAGTTACCGCTTCAGGAGGTGCGGGAAAGCTGGAGCACCTATATGAAGCTGTGGTAATAGGCAAAGCGTCTGCGGTTTTAGCGGCTTCAATTTTCCATTTCGGTGAAATCTCAATTTCGCAAGCTAAAAAGTACCTCAAAGAAAGGGGAATACCTATTAAAATATAGTCTCCAGTGAGGCTACAGGTAGCATTTCTGCCTCTGGCTAGCCTAAGTTCCTTATTTGAGCTAGAAAAAACCTAGGTTGAAATCAGAAATGGAGGTAATAAAGATGGTAAAACTCAACCCGTTTGAAGTTGTACAAAAACAGTTAGATAAATGTGCCGAGATACTCAAATTAGATCCTGATATACGTGCCATCCTCGGAGTTCCGATGCGTGAGCTTCATGTATCATTACCGATCCGCATGGATGATGGTTCTATCAAAGTATTTCAAGGATACCGGGTTCAGTACAATGATGCCAGAGGTCCAATGAAGGGAGGAATTCGATTCCATCCTGATGAAACTATCGATACTGTTCGAGCACTTGCTGCTTGGATGACATGGAAGTGTTCCTTACTTGACTTACCTTTGGGAGGAGCAAAGGGCGGTGTCGTCTGTAATCCTACAAAAATGTCTCAAGGTGAATTAGAACGCTTAAGTCGAGCATATATACAAGGGGTAAGGCAATTTATTGGCCCTGACAAAGATATTCCTGCTCCTGATGTCTATACAAACCCGAAAATTATGGCTTGGATGGCAGATGAGTATTCAAAGATTGTCGGGAAGAGTCAATTTGGTGTCATTACTGGCAAACCGCCTTGCTTAGGTGGTTCGGCAGGGCGTTCTGATGCAACTGCGCGAGGTGGCTTATACACTGTTCGTGAAGCAGCCAAAGAATGCAACATAAACCTTAAAGAAGCCACAGTTGCCATACAAGGCTATGGGAATGCTGGGTATAATGCTGCTTTACTATGCAAAACCCTCCTTGGCTGCAAAATAGTAGCTGTTAGTGATAGTAAAGGGGGTATATTCAGCAAGGAAGGGCTACAACCAGAGGCAGTTCGTGAACACAAGGCCAAAACCGGCTCAGTAATCAATTTCCCAGGCGCTAAACTTATTTCTAATGAAGAGCTTCTAGAACTTGAAGTGGATATACTCTTTCCTGCTGCTCTAGAAAATGTTATCACTGATAAGAACGCCTCAAACATTAAGGCTAAAATCGTCGCTGAGCTGGCTAATGGCCCAACTATACCGGAGGCAGATGATATTCTGTGTAAAAATGGTGTTCACGTGATACCTGATTTCTTATGTAATGCCGGCGGGGTAACCTGTTCCTATTTTGAGATGGTGCAGAACTTCTACATGTATTATTGGGATGAAAAAGAAATTCATGAACGTTTAGATAAGAGAATGAGTTTTGCTTATCACTCAGTACTAAATACTTCCAAAAAATATAACATAAACATGCGACAGGCTGCCTATGTGATTGCTGTTGAACGTGTGGTTGAAGCAATGAAGCTTCGTGGTTGGGTCTAGTTTGTCATTGATAAAGATTGGTATAGAAAACTCCTCGCCAGTATTACATATAGTATGGCAAAACTATCGGCGAGCAACACAGAGCAGGCAAATGTTGAGGATACCAGGCTTGGTGCACAGGAGTATGCTATTGATAAACTTGGAGTCGAGGCAGTCGAACTAAAATGGGGACAGGGGGCAAAGGACATAGGCGGTGAGGTCAAAATCAAAAGCCTTGAGAAGGCACAGCTCCTCAAGAAGCGAGGCTACATCGTTGCCCTGACTCCAGAGGCCGCTAGAGTTAGCGGTATTCCACTCGTCTCAGACTTAGATGCGGAGGAGGTGGATAGAATCCTGGGGTAGCCCCTGCGAATGAAGTAAGCTACAATCCTTTGTTGGGTGAGGCAATGTTCAGCCGATCCTGTCAGCCTTAATGTCTTGGTTACCACCCTTCTTGTTTCAAGATCCTGCTTGCCACCATTGTGCTCCGTGTATCACCCCTGGCTACATTTATTGGAACTCCTTTACCGACGGCATTTGCAACCTTCGCCACCGCTTGGTGTGAGAAACCGGGGCAGAGGATAAAGGATTGGACCCCTTCATTTCGAACTAGCTCCTGGCATACCTCAACTGCTTGGTCAAGGTTACCCGACTCAACTACTACTACGGTAAGTTCAAACTTAGAGGTCTTGATTGAAGCTCTATGCCTCTTGGGGTCAGCATCAGGTGCCGTGGCAACAAATCCTGCTTTGAAAGCCATAATCCACCTCCTTGTTTTTATGACGGAACAAAATCAGATGATTCTCCAATCTCTACAGCCCTGCTGAATAACAGATAGATACTCCGGCGAAGGCTGTGTTTCTTCTGATTGCCTAGCCTTGATATAGGTTATGGCTTCTATGGGGTCACCATTTTCATTAAATACGGTGACATTCAATCTGTTATAGTTACCAGGATAACCTTGGTAGCTATCCAGTCGTCTTAAGTCTCTGTCCGAAATTTCATAAATAGCCCCGAGAACCCTCTCCCCTCTAAAAGGCCTGATGCTGGCGACTCCACCTCGCCATTGCCTAGACCATCCGACAAATACCAACTTATAATTATGAAGGGTGGCTATAAACTTAGGCTTGCTGTCTGGGCAGCGTTCTAGCATCTGCTTTCGGTTTAGATTAGAGCCATAGCCAAAATAGTACATCCTGTTAACAGTAGAGGAAATATCTTTCAAACACAAATCCTAGTCTCAATTCTGGTCTTTGTCAATATAGCCACTGTTAGCTCATGGTTGCCCACAAATGACTTGAGACAGGTTTGGTAAAATGCTATAGTATTTAGGAGATTTTGTACCGGGGAAGTGTCGGAACTGGCAGACGAGCATGACTTAGGATCATGTGCCGCAAGGCGTGGGGGTTCAAATCCCCCCTTCCCCACTTTTTTTGCACAATTTGCTATCTAGCTTATGAAAATTTTAAAACTGATAGACATTATTTACTCGCAAAATAACAGGGTCATTTTGCCACCGCGTTGGCCGAAGCCTGTTGACAAGCTAAAAGAAATGATATTAAATAATATCTGATTTGAGCAGAAAATAATCCGGCAACAAGAGCGGTTCACATATATAAAGCTTATTATCCCGAGTTTAGTTTTCAGTGAAACCAAATTCCTTGGGTAAATTACGTAAAAGGGTGTAGTGCTACAGAAGATTATAGATGAAGGCGAATTTATCCTTGTCGAAACAAAAGACGTGTAGAGTTCCTAAGGAGAGGAGGGAAGGATGAAAAAATTTGTTATACCTTTGCTAATAGTTGCCATGGTGGCTATTCTAATTGCTACTGGTTGTAGGCCAAAGCCACCAGAACGACCCATGTATCCCGCAGAAATGCCTATTGGCATGGTCGTTGATTTAAGCGGTCCCCATGCTGAACTGGGCAAAAAGCTAAGCACTGGGGCAGAAGTAGGCGCTTACCAAATGAATGAGTGGGGTGGCATCAGGAATATGCTTTCTATGGACCTGAGGCTTATCGTGGCTGACGACGGCGGCTCACCTGAGCGGGCGGCTGCCGAGGCTGAGCGGTTAATTACCGAGGAGGAGGTCATTTTCCTACTGGGTGCCTGGCCAACGGCTATGGCAGTTAGCGAGGTAGCTGAGGAGCATGAGACTCCTTTCATCTGCCCACTAAGCCTAGACCCGCTTCTTACCGAGCGTGGGTACTACTATACCTTCCGCACCGTCGGTAGCGTCTCGGATGTGGCTGGTCAGATGGTATATGCCATGACTAAATCGGCTGAGGAGGCTGGACTCCCTCCGCCCAAGACCTGCTTCATGGAGTACGTCTCTGATGAGCCTAGTGTGGCTGTAGCTGAGGCGTTTAAGCCCCAAGCCGAGGAGGCTGGTATAGACATAGTAGGTGAGGAGATTGTTGACGCTACGGCAACGAGCTTTGTTCCCCAGCTCACTGCAATAGAGGCGGCTGAGCCAGATTTATTGTTCAGCTGCCACTACACCGATGATGCCATAATTCTGTACCGGGAAATGATGGAGAGGGAAACCTATTTTCCCTACGGAGTATTTTCCTGCGGAGGCGGTGTTGAAGACGCGCGCTTCTATGAGGCGCTACCGCAGCCAGCCTATGAGTATGGCTTCAGTTACGAAACCGGTGACCCCTTGCCGCAAAGAAGGAGTTACTACGATTGGATTAACAGCGAGGTTAAGGCTAGAATAGGTCAGGACTGGGAGGATTACTCCATAGGCACTGGATATGCCGCAGTCTGGATTATTAAAGAGAGCCTTGAGCGAATGACACCACCTTCGCTGGTATCTCAAGTGGGCGGCTATAAGGGAATGGAGTTCAGTCTTGACCTAGATGAATTCCGGGGCAATCTCCGATATTCATTGGCCGTCCTTGCTGTAACCCGTGGCGATACTGCGAAGATTCAGCTACCCGATGGCACGCCGTTTCTCCCAGCTCTGCAGGTGATGCGTTCTAACCGGATTGAGTTTGATGAGACAGGGCAAAACCTCTACGGTGTGGGTATGGTTAGCCAGAACATCGGTGGCACACGCTGGCCGTTATACCCGGAGAGACGAAGGGAGCTAGACTCCCCATCGGTTGTCCTGCCGATACCACCTTGGGGTGAGCGGTAGAGCCAGACGGTGTCAGTATTAGGTTAAGTGGTTATAGCAGCAATCGGAGCCTAGGACAAGGGGGAGGCTAAAATCCAAAACGAGAGAAGTCTCCCCCTTGTTTAGGGTGAGAACGAATGAAAGACAGGAACTAGGTTTAGTATGGAATTTTTATTGATTTCTATAGCCACCTCCGGCTCTTATTGCTATCATTTAGCCACTAAATTGACTCAGCCTATTGACAAACAATAAAAAGTGGGTTATATTGACTAATTTAGTAAGGGCATAGACTATGGCTGAAGTTGTAGAAAGACCAAAACCTGTTACCGCTCGAGAGGTGGCCAGGCGTGTCTTAGCCCACGAAAACGCTGTTATCGGCATTGCTCTGGCAGCACTGATAGGAGTGCTGGGGGTTATATCCAGGGGGAGCACAGTCACCGCATCTAATATGGCGAATATTGTGTTACAGAGCTCAATCCGGGGGGTGGCAGCGGTAGGTCAGGCCTTTTGTATCTTAACCGCTAATTTTGATTTATCGGTTTCTGGGGTGGGAGTTATGGCTATGATGCTGGGCAGCGCCATGATGACCACGGAGTGGACAAATATTCTCGGCTACCCGGTTTCTCCATTTATGGCAATACCAGTTATGTTGGTAGTGGCAGCCGCTTGGGGGCTGCTGAGTGGCACCTTAGTCTCGCGCCTCGCCCTACCATCGTTGATAGTAACCTTTGGCGTGTGGCAAATAGGCTACGGCGTCGCCTTCTACATAACCGGAGGCCAAGCCGTTATGGAGCTACCACGGAGTTTTGCTATCTACGGGAGTTTGCCGGCGGCACCTATTATATTTTTCTCGGTGGCGGCGGTGGCTTATTTTGTCCTTATGCACACCAGCTTTGGTCGTCGCGTCTATGCCACTGGTGGTAATCCAGTAAGCGCCTACCTCTCCGGCATAAACGTGAAAAATGTGCAACGTTCGGTCTTTATTATCTCGGCATTGTGCGCCGGACTGGCTGGTGTGCTAATGACATCACGTGGTATGGCGGGTTCGACAGAAGCCTTACGCGGTATTGAGCTGGACAGCATAGCTTCGGTTGTTATTGGTGGTGTCAGTCTATTTGGTGGCCGAGGAAACATGATTGGGGTGGTATTGGGGGCTCTAATAATTGGCGTTATTAATAACGCCATGGGTGTGATGCATATGGGTCACGCTGGCAGGTACATCGTAAAAGGGGCAGTAATAGTTGGGGCGGTGGCGGCTGACATCTTGCGTCGGCGCGGCCGCTGAAGTCGGTATTCTTACCGTAAGGATGTAAATTATGGCTGAAGTTGTAGAAAGACTGAAGTCTTTTATTGACAGGGCGAAGGACATTGCCAGACGTGTCATCGGACATGAAAACGCTACCCTCGGCATCGTGCTGGCAGCAATAATGGGCGGGATGGCAGTGGCCACTGGGCTGAAATCAATCCGCATATCTAATATGAAGATGGTTCTGGTAACAGGCTCGACTATGGGGGTGGCAGCCATAGGTCAGATGTTTGTTATCTTAACCGCTGGCATTGATTTATCCGTTGCTGGCATGGCTTTTGGGACTTCAGCTCTGGGGTCGGCAATGATGACTACCCAGTTGTGGCAAAATATTCTCGGCTACCCGGCTCCTATATGGGTAGGAATACCAGCTATGCTGGCACTCGGAGCTGGTCTTGGGCTAATCAGTGGCATATTTGTCTCACGTGTCGGGGTACCACCGTTCATAGCCACCCTGGGTATGTGGCAAATAGCCCACGGAGTCGGATTCCTCATAACTGGGGGGTTAACCCTTAGAAGAATGGTGGACCCTCTGCCTTTCTTCGGGCAGGGCTGGGTTGCGCAGGCGTTTATCCCCGGCAGACCCGCCGGGTTTCCAGTGGCAGGTATTATTTGGATACTGGTAGGTGTTGTTGCCTATTTTGTTCTGCACCACACTAATTATGCTAGGGCGGTTTATGCCACTGGCGGCAATCCAGTAATGGCTTGGCTTTCCGGCATAAACGTGAGAAACACACGACTTTCGGTCTATATTATCTCGGCAATGCTAGCTACACTTGGCGGTTTAATACGGACATCCCGTGTTATGTCGGTTTCATTTGCCAGCTTCGGGTTTCTTGAGCTACAGAGCATAGCTGCGGCTGTAATTGGTGGCGTCAGTCTATTTGGCGGTAGAGGAACCGTGGTTGGGGTGGTATTGGGCGCTCTAATAATTGCTGTTATTATGAACGGCATGAGCATATTAGGTGCTGACCCCTTTATCGAGAGTACGGTATTGGGAGTGCTAATGATTACGGCTGTGGCTATTGACTACTGGCGTAGAGGAGGCCGCTGAAGCTGGCATTATTCTTAGGGGGCTTGACAAATTATATTTTAATACTATAATTTTAGTATAGAATACTTGACAAATTATATTTTGATACTATAATGCTATTGACTACCAAGATAAGCTGAGAGAAAGGAGGGGAGCCTATGTGAAAAATGATGTGATGACTAATGCAGCTAAAAATCTTAAACAAAGGAGAAAAAGGTGATGAAAAAGTTCATTATCCCGTTAGTAACGGCAGCAGTGTTAGTTAGTATACTGTTTGCCGGATGTATGCCAGCGGCGCCAGAAGTAACACCACCGCCAGTAACACCACCAGTGACGCCGCCAGTGACGCCGCCAGTGACACCACCGGAAGTAGAACTTACCGCCGCCGACATACCCGAGCTAGCCGAAATGGTGGCTAGAGGGCAGGTCTGGGGACACCTCTTGTGGAATCCGTTCAAGGATTTGCTGGTCAAGCCTGATGGCACACCATTTAGGATTGCCTACGGCGTCGCTACCCTAGAGGTCGAGCCCATGGCTGAGGCAACAAATATGTTGGAAGACTACCTGCCACGGTTTGGTTTAGGACCAAAAGGAGAAAACTGGACGACGTTTGGTGGTCGTTTTGACATTGAGGCCCAGATAGCCTGGGTTGAGGACATGACGGCAACCTTCAATCCAGACTGGTTCATGATTCACTCAGCTAGTGCCGAGCTGCTGGCCCCGCCGGCTGAAGCTGCTGTAGCGCAGGGTATCCCCGTGTTCACTCTTGACTGTGGTATCGAGAGCGACGCTATTAGTTCATTTGTCGCCCACAAGTTCGAGGGACCGGGCGGAACAGATTTACTCGGAGAGTGGTTGATAGACGAATTCATGAGAATGGGTTACGGTCCAGATAACCCGGTGGTCGTTGGTGAACTGTGGGGTATGCGTGAAATGTTAACCTCCCAGCTGCGTAATAAGGGATTTCACCTTGCGGTCGACCGGGAAGCCTGGATTACAGTGATAGAATCTGCGGACACTGACTGGGGTGAGGAGAAAACGGCGTCCATCATCGCCGAAATGGCAATTGCCCATCCTGAAATCAAGGCTTTCTTCCATCACGGTTGTGGTGGAGCTGGGATGGTCCCAGGGCTTGAGGGGGTAGGCATGCTCAAGCCAGTGGGGGACCCTGACCACATCATAATTGTATCTAACGATGCTGAGAGTGCCATGTGGGATGCGGTAATAGACGGCACTGCTGATATCTTCTCCACCCATGGCGGAGTGGAGCCGACCGACATCTGCTTGCAGGTAGCTATTACCAATGTCATCTTTGGACAGCCGGTAGATAAGTTTTATTCGTGCCCCTTTATTAATGTTAGTGTAGATAACATTGATACCGTTCAAATTGGTGGGATACCACCTGCTCCCGGATGGCCAAGAGGCAAGTATGATGTATGGATACCTATGGATCCGGCGGAGCCTTACGGATTCCCGCAGCCTAGCTTGGCGCTGAGGATGCAGTATATGGGCTACTGATGCCCACAGGGCTATATATTTGAGAGACTATTAGAATAGTCCAGAAGAAAGGGCTACTGAGAGTTGGCTGAGATGGATGTAAATAGGCCAGCTCTTGGTAGCCTAATTGTGTCAAAAAATACCGTGACTTAAATATGGATACGAGGTAATGGCGAATAATAGTAAATACAAGGAGGTAACAAAATGGGTAGACTGGACGGTAAGGTAGCCATTATAACCGGGGCTGGCATGGGAATGGGGCAGGCAGCAGCCATCCTCTTCGCTAAAGAAGGGGCAAAAGTGGTTGTTGTTGACTGGGTTGCTGAGGCTGGAGAGGAGACGGTCAAGACGATTAAGGAGGCTGGTGGTGAGGCTATATTTATTAAGGCTGACGTCTCCAAAACAGAGGATGTTAAAAATATAGTCAAGACAGCCATAGATACCTATGGGAAATTGGATGTTCTCTATAATAACGCGGCTATTCTTGGTGAGGTAACCTTCACCGAAAATTGCTCCGAGGAGAATTGGGATAGAATCATGGCCGTTAATCTCAAGGGTGTCTTCCTTGGAATGAAGTATGCTATCCCCGAGATGCTCAAGAGAGGGGGAGGGTCAATCGTAAATACTGCTTCCCAATGTGCAGAGAGAGGCACGCGCAATCTATGTGCCTATTGTGCCTCTAAAGGGGGAGTACTCGCCTTAACCAGAGTGACGGCTATGGAACTGGCTAAAAAGAACATTCGGGTTAACGGTCTCAACCCTGGGATTATTGCTACGCCGATGGCAATGAGGGCGTCTAAAGAAGAGCAGGAGGGTTTTGCGGCGGTAATACCTCAGGGTCGGATGGGCAGACCGGAGGAAGTTGCCTATGCCGCCTTGTTTTTAGCTTCTGATGAATCCTCCCATGTAACCGGCCATACCTTGATTGTTGACGGAGGTTTGGAAGTTGATAACAAACAAGTCATAAAAGTCAAGGCAAAAAGTTAGTTCTGAAAGCTAATAGCTATACAGCCTCCAAGGTAAACTCATAAAAAAGAAATACTAACTGAAAGGCGGGGAATATTCCCCGCCTTTTCTTTTTGCCTTTTCCTTCTTTGTTCAGTATCTTGCTAGTGTCTAGGTTTTTTGCAACTCCTGAAGAAGGTCAGAACATAGGCTATCCGGGATGGAGGGTGAAGACTTATTGAGAAGGTTAGTATGTAAGGGAGTGATGGAGATATTTCCTTGCTCTATTGCCCATATATCTGTTTTCTCGTCCGTATCTGTATCTATCTTTTGACGCACCACCCAATAGTATTCCCGTTTCCCATCAAATCTTTCCTCGACTGTGTTAGTATAACTTCCGCTGGCTAATCGAGTAATCTTTGCCCCCTTAATTTTTACCAAGGATAAATTAGGCAGGTTTACATTGAGCAAAATATTAGTCGGCAGGGAATTAGAGTCAATCTTTTTAGCTAACAATACAGCTAATCTAGCCGCATTATCCAGGTAGACACTATCCACTGCGGCTACTGAGATGGCAAAGGCTGGGAAACCACGCAGGTAGCCTTGCAAAGCAGCCCCTACTGTTCCTGAGATAAGCACATCATCGCCCAGATTTGGTCCCTGGTTTATGCCTGAAACGACCAAGTCTACTTTGCTTTTAACCAGTTTACCTAAAGCCAAGATAACACTATCAGCCGGAGTGCCTTCTACCGAGTAGGTTTCTATTTCAGCCACTAGAGGTCTTACTCTTTGCACCCTCAGTGGTTGGCGCAGGGTTACAGCAGTGCCTGTGGCGCTCTGTTCTCTATCCGGAGCTACGACTACTACCTGGGCGATGTTCTTTAGCTCCTTGACCAGTGTCCACAGCCCTGGGGCAAATATTCCATCATCATTAGTTATCAGTATTCTCATACAGTGCCTTTGCTTATCCAGTTTAGCATAGCCGGAATAATGACAGCAAATTGAAAGGTTAAGTTGACTCCTGTTCGCCTTTTTGATATTCTATTAACAAATTAAATAAGGAATTACAGGGGTGCCTGAGCGCAAGTGAGGGCTTAAGTGGAAGGCAAGACCGGTGGAAATCCGGCACAGTTCCGCCTGCTGTAACTGAGGGCTATACCCCTCAGAAGTCAGAACGCCAGCCCCTATTCTTTATTACCTCCGCGGAGATGGGGGGAAGCAAGTTACAGATTGAGAAATCCCCTTGTTCTGCAAACGAGGGGATTTTTTACGTTTGGTTGGTTATTGGGGGCACCACTTTGATTGCTAAGTAGGTTTAGAAGAATGTTTATTAAACTAAGACGCAGTAATCGGCTAGTTTTGATTTTACTTCTATTAGGTGGGGGGGTGATTGCTTCATCATTTTTGGCTAATGCCTTTGGTGTGGTGAACATCCCTTTACCTGATATATTAAAGATGTCTCTTAATAAGATAACTGCTTTTGATTTTCCCTCTACTTGGAGGGCGGTGGATGAAACAATTATTTTTCAGATTAGACTACCCCGAGTAATAGGTGGGGCTTTGGTTGGTGCAGCTCTGGCTACAGCCGGGGTACTCTTTCAGGGTTTATTGCGTAATCCTATGGCTGACCCATATATCATTGGCACATCAGCCGGCGCCGCTTTAGGGGCTACCATAGCTATGATGCTGCCCATAAATCTAGTTTTTCTTGGTTTTGGCTTGGTGCCAATGGCTGCTTTTGGTGGTGCCCTGGCTACAGTGATTTTAGTCTATAATCTAGCCCGGGTAGGTGGTAAGACACCTATCATAAGTATGCTCCTAGCCGGATTTGTGGTAAGTGCTCTTCTAGCAGCAGTTATGATGTTTATGATGTCAATAAGCGACAGGCTAAACCTAAACCTTCACTCAATTTACTCCTTTCTTATGGGTCATATCTCAGTAACTAGCTGGGGACAGCTTGCGGTTATCGCCCCGCTGGTCATTGGGGGTATCATCGGAGCCCGATTTTTCGCTTCCCATTTGAATGCCTTTTCCCTAGGGGAAGAGGGGGCTGCCTATCTAGGCATTGAGGTGGAGAGGGACAAAATTCGCATCCTGGCTTTAGGCTCTTTGCTCACGGCAACGGCGGTTTCTATTAGTGGGCTGGTTGGTTTTGTGGGACTAGTGGTGCCTCATGCTGTGCGCCTGAGTTTAGGACCAGACCATCGGCTCCTGTTACCAGCTTCAGCATTAGTCGGCGCTGCCTTTTTGATTATTGCTGACCTTCTAGCCCGCATCCTACTAGCTCCGGTGGAAATTCCAGTGGGGGTTATTACTGCTATTATTGGCGCTCCATTTTTTATCTATCTGCTAAGACGTACTAGAAGGGAGTATGCTTTCTAATGGTCAGCTTACAAGTTCGGCAGGTCTACTTTTCATATCTTAACGGCTTGGTTTTACATAACATTGATCTTTTTATTAAGGCTGGCGAGATGGTGGGCTTACTCGGCCCTAATGGCTCGGGCAAGACCACCCTGATTAAACTGGCCAGTGGTATCCTTAAACCTAAGGAGGGAGAGATTAGGCTGGATGGCTCTAGTTTAAGCCAGTTGAGCCGAAAGTCTATAGCCCGTAGTGTGGCTGTAGTGCCACAGCAATTCCACATCCCCTTTGCCTTTACCGTCAATGAGGTAGTAACGCTGGGGCGAATTCCCTTCCTTAAAGCCCTTGCTGGGGAAAGCAAGGTTGATAGGCAATTTGTGGTTAATGCCTTAGAGTTAGTAGGTATCAGTGAGCTGAAGGAACGACGTTTTGATGAACTAAGTGGAGGAGAGCGACAGAAAGTTATCCTGGCCATGGCGTTGGCTCAGCAGCCCAAACTGCTACTTCTTGATGAGCCAATAGTGCATTTGGATATCACCCATCAAATAGAAATCTTGGAGCTGATAAGAAGACTTAATGTTGAACAGGGGCTTACTGTTATTGCGGCTATGCATGACCTCAACTTGGCATCACTTTACTTTGAGCGCTTAATCCTGCTTAAGGAGGGTAGGGTTTCAGCTGATGGGACTCCGGCTCAGGTCTTAACCGAGGCTCGAATAAAGGAGGTTTTCTCGGCATCGGTTAGAGTGGAGCCACATCAGATAACCGGTGTTCCTCATATAATCGTTATGCCTAAGGAACGCATTACCAAGCGAGAGTAGTTGGACAGGATTAGAGGTAAAGACTATAATCTCAGATAGCTATGAATTCTCAATCTAAACCCCATATTCTTTTTACCAGGGAAGAGGTGGAAGCTACCGTTAAGAAGCTGGCGGCTGAAATTGGAAAAGATTATCAAGGCAAGTGTCCCCTTTTGATAGGTATTCTTAAAGGCTCCTTTGTGTTTATGGCTGACCTGATTCGGCTTCTTGACTTGCCGCTGGAAGTGGAGTTTATCACACTATCTAGCTATGGCAAGGGTAAGGAGAGTTCGGGGAAGATTAGGGTAGTGAAGGGGCTTCGTGCTCCAATTAAAGGCAGGGATGTATTGGTAATTGAGGACATAGTGGACACCGGACTCACTATTTCTTTCCTTTTAGATTACTTGCGGAAGAAGAAGCCCGCCTCTTTGAAGCTTTGTGCCCTGACTGATAAGCCTTCCCGGCGACAGATTCCAGTTACTATTGACTATCTGGGTTTCACTGTTCCCAATAAGTTCATAGTTGGCTATGGCATAGATTGGGATGAGAAGTTTCGTTACCTCCCTGACATATGTTTTGTTGAGGTCGAGGATTAGTGTTACCCAAACTGGCTCGCCTAATCTCAGTAGCTAAAGGGGAACTTCCCGCTGACCTTATCCTGGCTAAGGCTAAGGTAGTGAATGTCTTTTCTGGTGAAGTTGAACCGGGCAATGTAGCTATTTGCGGAGATAGGATTGCTGGAATAGGGGACTACCACCAAGCAAAGCAGGTGCTGGATTTAGGGGGCAAATATCTTGCCCCTGGTCTTATTAATGGGCATACTCACCTAGAAAGCTCTATGCTTGATGTTGGTCAATATGCTCGGGCAGTGGTGCCACGAGGCACTTTGGCTGTGGTAACCGACCTCCATGAAATAGCCAATGTTTGTGGGCTGGATGGTATAAGATATGTGCTGAGCTGCGCCCGCCGTTTGCCCCTTGACCTCTTTCTAATGGCTCCCTCCTGCGTGCCAGCTACCCCTCTAGAGACCTCAGGAGCCAGCCTTAAGCCTGAGGCTATTCGTCAGCTTCTTAGATGGAAGGGCTGTATCGGGCTAGGGGAGGTAATGAATTTCCCCGGTGTGCTCAGTGGTGATGAAAATGTTCTGAGTAAGATTAACCTTGCCCGGGGTAAAGTTATCGATGGTCATGCCCCAGGTGTTAGCCGGAAAAACCTTAATGCCTACATTGCCGCTGGCATTGTCTCTGACCATGAGTCTACCTCTCTGGAAGAGGCTAGAGAGAAATTAAGGCGGGGTATGTATGTCATGATTAGAGAAGGCTCTTCAGAGAAAAATCTAGATGCTTTGCTTCCCCTGGTTACCGATAAAACCTATAAAAGGTGCATGTTTGTGGTTGATGACCGTAGTTGCCTTGACCTACATAGGGATGGTGATATTGACGCTGTAGTGCGAAAGGCAATTAGGAAAGGTCTTGACCCGGTGCGGGCAATTCAGATGGCTACTATTAATACCGCCGAGTATTTCAGGCTGAATAGGCTTGGAGCTATAGCCCCTGGCTATCAGGCTAATCTAATTGTCATTGATGAACTATCTAACCTGCCAATAGATATGGTCTTTTACCGAGGTCGCTTGGTAGCCAGACAGGGGAAACCTTTATTCCCCTTATATCAGGCTGCTGCCAGGGGACTAGCCAATACGGTGAATATTAAGCCCTTCAATATAGAGGCATTGAAACTTTTAGCTTCAGGAGAGACTGAGCCAGTCATTGAGATTGTCCCTGGTCAGATAATTACTAAGAAAAGGGTGGAGAGGGTTAAGGTTTTGGATGGTATTATTGTGCCTGATATCAGCCGGGATATTCTGAAGCTGGTGGTAGTGGAGAGGCACAAGGCTACAGGCAATATTGGCTTGGGGCTAGTTATGGGATTTGGCTTGAAGAAAGGGGCTCTAGCCTCCTCAATTGCCCATGATTCTCATAATATTATTGCTGTCGGGACTAATGATAAAGACATATTTATTGCGGTTAAAGAGATTGAGAGATTAAACGGTGGTCTGGTAGTGACTGCTGAGGGTAGGGTATTAGCCAGCCTAGCCCTACCTATGGCTGGCTTACTATCAGACGAACCATTAGAGGTAGTGGTAGCTAAGCTAGAGAAACTAGAGCAGATAGCCAGGGATTTAGGCACCACCCTAAAATCCCCCTTCTCCACCCTTTCCTTCCTGGCTCTGCCCGTAATCCCCCAACTCCGCCTCACCGACCTCGGTCTGGTGGATGTTAATGAGTTTAGGCTGATTAG
>SOKA01000081.1 GCA_004376105.1 Dehalococcoidia bacterium | reverse complement strand
TAGCCGCTAAACTCCTGGAGTACCTTAAGGGTCTGGTTACTACTTCTCGCCTGCTGGTAGGGACCTGGGCTGATGCTTACTGGGCAATAGAATTTTATGTCAAGTACGGCTTTAAACTACTGCCCAACAAGGATGAACTACTGAAGACTTACTGGGACATCCCCCAGCGGCAGATTGAGACCTCAGTGGTTTTGGGAATTGATACAGGCTAAATGGGCGATATACAAAATCTAGGCAGCCAATCAAACCACATCGCCTCTAGACCCTAACTTATTTCGCTCCTCTGCATCCTTATATCCGTCATAAGCAAATGCCCCCGAAATAACAAAGGTAGTAGCAATGAATTGAGGGGGCATAGAACCTGTAGAAAGCCAAAATATACTGTCCACGATTCCTACGATAATAAGCAGTATCCCAAACAACACTCTCCTGCCAACATAGATATATCCGACACCAAAAAAGAAAAAATTTAGAACGGCGGCAAGCCAAGGTTTTTTCATCATATTGCCATCTCCTTCCTATACTTCACTTGAGTCGTCTACTCTCCGCTCCCCCCAACACCCCATCTCTCCTAACTTCTACCAGTTTTACCGGCAGCAGTTTATTGGTTAAATCAGCGCTACTTTTGGTATACACCTTTATATAGTTATTGGTGAGGCCAGACCAGGCACCATTAGACTGGTGCTCAAATAATACCGCCATCGTCTTGCCTAAAAATCGCTGGCTGAAGTTCTGGGCGCTTTCTTTGGCTAAAGAAAGCATCTTCTGGCTTCGCTGCTTTTTAATTTTGTCCCCTACCGGCTGGGGGAGTTGGGCAGCTTGAGTTCCCTGGCGCGGTGAGTAGGAAAAGACGTGAATCCGGGCAAACTCCATCTTTTGGCAAAAGTTATAACTCTGCTCAAACTCTGCTGAGGTCTCACCGGGGAAGCCAACCATAATGTCAGTAGTGATAGCTGCCTCAGGTAATAGAGTCCGAATTAAAGATACCGACTCCTCATAATGGCTAAGGGAGTAGTGCCGCTTCATCCGACTGAGCACCTCATCGCTGCCACTCTGAAGTGATAGGTGAAAATGAGGGCATAGCCTTTGGTTACGCCATAGTCCGATAAGCTCAGGGGAGATTTCCTGGGGCTGGAGAGATGACAGCCTTAACCTTTCTACACCGGTCTCAATTAAGATATGCTCCAGCAAGCCCTTTAGATTAACCCCATCATAATTATAGGAACCAATCTTGACCCCGGTTAACACCACCTCTTTATAGCCTTGAGCCACCCGATGTCTGACTTCGGCAACAACCTGGTCAACAGGTAAACTCTTCTCCCTGCCCCTCACCAGGGGGACAATGCAGTAGGAGCAAAAGCTATTACAACCATCCTGAACTTTAACCAAGGCACGAGTCCTGAAACCAGTATAATGGTTGATAGTTGAATCCTGTTGAACAGAGACTGGACTGCCTATACAGCCAGCCTCCTCCAGTAGCTGGAGTAGATACTGCTTTTCATTATTGCCCAAGACAAGGCTAACCCCTTCAATCTGAGCCAATTCCTGGGGGACTCGTTGAGCATAGCAACCAGTGGCTACCAGCAAGGCATCAGGATTTCGACGATGAGCCAATCTGAGCCGATGTCGGGATTTACTGTCGGCGATATGAGTAACTGTGCATGTATTTAGTATATAGACATCAGCCTCACCAGCCGGAGATACTAGCTGATACCCTGCTTCAGCAAATTGTCTGGCTAAAAGCTCTGTCTCGGCCTGATTGAGCTTACAGCCCAGGCTATCCAAGGCAACCCTTGTGCTTTCAGACCTTTTACCCGTCTTAACCAACCTCCTATCCCATTACACGGGCATTATAGCTTTCATACTCTCGGCTGGTCAAATTGAAGAGCAGGAAGGAATACAGTATAATGTATCACAAGAAGATAGCGGTTACAGTCTGGAGGCGGCGAACGTAATGACGATATCAAGTGCTCACCAGGCTGCCAACCAGAAAACAGGTGCGGTACTTGTTGTTGGTGGGGGTATAGGTGGCATACAGGCAGCACTGGATCTAGCTGAGTCTGGATACTATGTCTATTTAGTTGAACAATCTCCGGCTATTGGTGGGGTGATGGCTCAGCTGGACAAGACCTTCCCCACCAATGACTGCTCCATATGTATCCTTTCCCCAAAACTGGTGGAATGTGGACGGAATCTAAATGTTGAGATCATAACCTATGCCGATATCTTAGATGTTAACGGGAAGCCGGGCAACTTTAAGGTTCGGGTTAACAAGCGAGCCAAGTATGTAAATGAATCTTTGTGTACCGGATGTGGCATCTGCCAAACGAAGTGCCCGTGGGAGACGGATAGCGAGTTCGACCAAGGCCTGGGCAAAAGAAAAGCCATCTACATTCCTTATGCTCAAGCAATACCCAATGTGCCGGTTATTGACAAGGAGCTTTGCGCTTACTTCCAAAAAGGTAAATGCCGAGCTTGTGAAAAGTTCTGCTCGGTTAAGGCTGTTGATTTCACCCAAACCGATCAGATTATTGAGCTACAGGTAGGGTCAATTATCCTATGTCCCGGCTTTAACAAGTTTGAGGCTAGCCTTGTTCCGCAGTATGGGTATGGCAAGTACCCCAATGTCATTACTAGTATCGAGTTTGAAAGAATTCTAAGCGCCTCTGGACCGTATCAGGGTGAGTTACTAAGACCTTCTGACCGGCAAAGAACCCAAAAGATTGCCTGGATACAATGTGTCGGCTCACGAGGGGAGTCTCCGCAGAATAGTTATTGCTCCTCAGTCTGTTGCACTTATGCTATAAAGGAAGCCATAGTGGCCAAGGAGCACAGCCCTATCCCTCTAGACACCGCCATCTTCTTTATGGATATGCGGACCTTTGGCAAAGGGTTTGAGGCCTATTATGAGCGGGCTAAGAATGAGCATGGGGTAAGGTTCATCAGATGTAGACCCTCGGTAATTGAGGAGGTACCAGAGACAAAGAATCTGAGGATAAAGTATGAGACTGAGGATGGCAAACTAATAAAGGAGGAATTTGACCTGGTTGTCCTCTCCATCGGGCTTGAGCCACCTAAAGATGTGCAGAGCCTGGCGGCTAAGCTGGGAATAGAACTGAACAGCTGTGGTTTTTGTCAGACTGACGTATTCTCGCCGGTAGCGGCATCGGCACCGGGTAAGTTTGCTTGCGGGGCATTCAGTGGGCCAAAAGATATTCCGGAAACAATAAGCCAAGCCAGTGCTGCTGCCGCCTCAGCCTCGGCTTTTCTTTCCTCAGCCCGTAATAGCTTAGTAAAGAGCAAGATATACCCCCGGGAAAGGGATGTAGGTGGCGCACCACCGAGGATTGGGATCTTTGTCTGCCACTGCGGCGTCAATATTGGTGGGGTGGTGAATGTTTCTGAGGTAAGGGATTACGCCGCCACCCTCCCCAATGTGGTCTATGCTGAGGATAATCTATACACCTGCTCTCAGGATGCCCAGGAGATGATAAAGGAGAAGATTAAAGAGCATAACCTCAATCGAGTGGTAGTGGCTTCCTGTAGCCCCCACACCCATGAGCCTTTATTCCAAGAGACCATCAGACAGGCAGGCCTAAACAAGTACCTATTTGAGATGGCCAATATTCGGGACCAGTGCTCCTGGGTGCACAAAGAGTATCCCGAGGAAGCTACTGAGAAGGCTAAGGGATTAGTGAGGATGGCAGTAGCCAAAGCCAGGCTCTTCCAGCCTCTGAAGGAACTCAGTATAGGCGTGGTCGATAAGGCTCTGGTTATCGGTGGTGGGGTAGCCGGGATGACAGCAGCATTGGAGCTAGCTGACCAGGGATTTAGAACTTTTCTTGTTGAGAGAAGCGATAAGCTCGGAGGCAATTTGCGGGATATTTACTGGACCTTGGACGGGAAAGATGTTCAGCAGTTCCTGAAAGAGACCATAGACAGAGTGCACAGGCATAAGTTAATTGACGTCTACCTGAATGCTGAGATTAAGGATATTACCGGCTATATTGGTAATTTTAGAACCACCGCGGCGAGCCAGGAAGGAGAAAAGACTCTAGAGCACGGGGTCATTATCGTAGCCACCGGTGGCCAAGAATATAAGCCGAAGGAATATTTATATGGTGAACACCCTAAGGTAATAACTCAGCGGGAATTAGAACAAAAGCTGGCTACACATGCCTTGGGGGATAAGGAGCTAAACAATGTGGTAATGATTCAGTGTGTTGGTTCCCGTAATGAGGAAAGACCGTATTGCAGTAGGGTATGCTGTAGTCAGGCTATCAAAAATGCCCTGAAGATAAAGGGGGTAAATCCATCTTCAAATATATATGTACTCTATAGAGACGTGAGAACCTACGGGTTTAAAGAGGAATTCTTTACCCAGGCAAGATCTCAGGGCATAATCTTTATCCAATTTGATGATAACAATAAGCCAGAGGTTACCTCAAAGAATGGTAAGCTCAGTGTAGCGGTATTGGAGCCAATACTGAGAGAGAAGGTAGTTATTGATTGTGACTTAGTGGCACTGAGTGCCGGCATTGTTCCAAACAAAAATGATGAGCTGTCTAAGCTGCTGAAAACTCCGGTCAATGAGGATGGCTTCTTCATGGAAGCCCACGTGAAGCTCAGGCCGGTAGATTCGAGCAACCAGGGTATTTTCTTGTGCGGTGTAGCTCACTCTCCACAGATGATAGACGAATCAATATCTCAGGCTATGGCCGCTGCTGGGCGAGCCTCGATTCCCTTATCCAAAGTCTATGTCACAGCAGAGGGCATTGTTTCCTCCGTCGATGCGGAAAAATGCATTGGCTGCGGACTATGTGAGTCGATTTGTGCCTTTAAGGCCATCGTGCTTAAGCAGGTGGACGGGGTCAATAAGGCTGAGACCATTCCTGCGTTATGTACCGGTTGTGGAGTGTGCGCAGCTAGTTGCCCTCAGCAGGCAAGAACCATGGGCCACTTTACCGATGATGAGCTGATAGCCCAGATTAATGCTCTGGCAGTTACGTAGGGGGAAAATGTTAAACACGGATTTCGAGCCTAAGATACTCTCGTTCCTGTGTAACTGGTGTTCTTATGCTGGCGCTGATGTTGCTGGGATATCCCGATTCCAGTACGCGCCTAATGTGATGAGTATTAGGACCATGTGCTCAGGACGAGTTGACCCGGTGTTTGTTATTACCGCCTTTCTCGCCGGTTTGGATGGGGTTCTTGTTTTAGGTTGCCACCCTGGTGATTGCCACTATCTCACCGGTAACTACTACGCAGAGAAAAAGATGAAAATGACTAAAAGACTCTTGGATATTGCTGGGATTCATCCGGAAAGGCTTCGCCTTGATTGGGTATCAGCATCGGAGGGGAAGAGGTTTGTTGAGATTGTTACCTCATTTATCAACAAGGTTAAATCTATAGGTCTCCTTAAAGCCGATGGCGAGGACAAATCTTTACGCCAGCGTCTCCAGGCGGTTAAAGCTACCTTGCAGACGGAGAAGGTGCGCTGGCTGGTGGGAAACGAGATTGATCTGCTGGAGAAGGGAAACGTGTTTGGCGAGAAGCTATCTCCGGATAAATTTGAATCGCTTCTTAATAGCACGGTTTACGATGAATATATTAAGAACTGGATAGCTATTCTTTTGGAAGAGCAGGCTATGTCGGTTGGAGAAATAGCTCAGGCTACCGGCCTTGACCCAAAGATTATTTCCTCATATCTGGTCGACCTTGAGCAGTCAGGTGCTGTGCTTGTTCACGCGCTTGAGCACAGGACTCCAAAATACACCAGGAAATAGGTGATCAAACAGGGATGGATAAGGCTAGCTTGAGTGATAAAACGGGAGCTGTGCTGGTTATCGGTGGTGGCATTGGTGGTATACAGGCGGCGCTGGACTTGGCCGAGTCAGGATACTATGTCTACTTAATCGAGAAATCTCCGGCTATTGGTGGGATGATGGCTCAGCTGGACAAGACCTTCCCCACTAACGATTGCTCAATGTGTATCCTATCGCCCAAACTTGTTGCGTGTGGCAGGCATTTAAATATTAGTATCATCACTAATGCTGAGGTAAGATACATTAAAGGTGAAGCTGGCAATTTCCAAGTGACCCTGGTTAAGAAAGCGCGGTATATTGATATTGATGAATGCACCGGGTGCGGGGAGTGTGCCAAACATTGCCCAGTGAGAGCAGCCAATTCCTTTGATGAAGGACTAAGTAATCGGGCTGCCATCTATGTGAAATATCCTCAAGCGGTGCCACGAGCCTACGCCATAGATAGGGATAAATGTATTGGTTGTGGCTTGTGCGAGAAGGTATGCTTAGCTAAAGCGGTAGTGTATTCGGATAGGGAGGAACTCCAGAGCATAAATGTCGGCGCCATCATTCTTTCTCCTGGATACGGATTGCCTGATGCCGGTCTTATGTATAACTATGGGTATGGCAAATATCCCAATGTCATCACTAGTATCGAGTTTGAGAGGATTCTAAGCGCCTCCGGACCGTATCAGGGTGAACTATCAAGACCCTCAAATAGAGATATCCCAGAAAAAATTGCCTTTATTCAATGTGTCGGCTCAAGAGATTCAATGCATGGCAAAACCTACTGCTCCTCAGTCTGTTGCATTTATGCTATAAAGGAAGCCACAGTGGCCAAGGAACACAGCCCTATCCCTCTAGACATCGCCATCTTCTTTATGGATATGCGGACTTTTGGCAAAGGGTTTGAGGCCTACTATGACAGGGCAATGAACGAATATGGGGTGAGGTTTATTAGGTGCAGACCATCTATGATAGAGGAGGTACCAGAGACAAAGAATCTGAGGATAAAGTATGAGACTGAGGATGGCAAACTAATAAAGGAGGAATTTGACCTGGTTGTCCTCTCCATCGGGCTTGAGCCACCTAAAGAGGCTGAGGAGCTGGCGAATAGACTGGGAATTGAGCTTGATAAATATGGGTTTTGCCAAACTGGTAATCTTTTGCCAGTTGAGAGCTCTAAGCCAGGTATATTCGTTTGCGGAGCTTTCCAGGGTCCTAAAGACATCCCCGAAACAGTGATGCAGGCGAGCGCCGCCGCTGCTTCGGCTTCTGCTTCACTTTCCCCAGTGCGTAATAGTCTGGTAAAGAGAAAGGAATATCCCCCGGAAAGAGATATAAGGGGAGAACCACCGAGGATTGGTGTTTTTGTATGTCACTGCGGCATCAATATTAGTGGGGTGGTGAATGTCCCCGAGGTAAGGGAATATGCTGTCACCCTTCCCAATGTGGCCTATGCTGAGGATAATCTATATGCCTGCTCTCAGGACACCCAGGAGAGGATAAAGGAGACAATTAGAGAACATAATCTCAATCGAGTAGTGGTTGTTTCTTGCACTCCCCGCACCCACGAACCCCTGTTTCAAGAGACAATTAGGGAGGCAGGGTTAAACCGGTATTTACTTGAGATGGCCAATATTCGGGACCAGTGCTCCTGGGTGCACAAAGAGTATCCCGAGGAGGCTACTGAGAAAGCTAAGGAATTAGTAAAAATGGCGGTAGCCAAAGCCAAGCTTATTCAGCCTGTAGCCCAGACATCTCTGGAGGTAATTCATAGTGGCTTGGTTATTGGCGGAGGGATAGCCGGGATGGTAGCTGCCTTGAACCTGGCCCAACAGGGATTTGAGGTCTATTTGACTGAGAAACGCGAACAGTTGGGAGGGATAGCCAGAAGGATACGACATACTCTAGAGGGTGATGACATCCAGGCCTATCTCCAAAACCTTATCACCAGGGTCTCTGAAAATCCCTTAATCCAGGTATATACCAATGCGGATATTATTGAAGCCTCTGGCTATGTAGGCAATTTTACTACCAGGATAGAGGCCGGGGCTAACCGAGATACCCATGAACTCAAGCACGGAGTGGTGATTATTGCCACTGGGGGCGAGGAGTATAAGCCCAGTGAATACCTTTATGGGAAAGACCCTAGAGTGCTGACCTTGCTTGAATTGGAAGACGAGGTTGCTAAGGGCAACGGTAGGATTGCTGACTGTGATAACGTGGTGATTATTCAATGTGTAGGTTCAAGGGAAAGTAACCGGCCCTATTGCAGCCGAGTGTGCTGTAGTGAGTCTATAAAATGTGCCCTGAAACTAAAAGAGGCAAACGCGGAGATGAATATATATGTCCTCTATCGGGATATCAGAACCTATGGCTTTAAGGAAGATTACTACCAGGAAGCCAGAGAGAGAGGGGTGCTCTTCGTTCGCTATGAAGCCGATGATAAACCCAGGGTGGAAACTATAACAGAAGACAATCAGAATCTGCTCAGGGTTACCGTGAAAGACCCGATATTGGGCGAGGATTTAGTCATAGACACGGATATACTAGCCTTGGGGGTGGCTACTATTCCTGCCGCCGATAACAAGAAATTATCCCAACTATTCAAAGTGCCCCTAAACGAGGACGGCTTTTTGTTAGAGGCCCACATGAAACTACGCCCAGTGGAGTTTGCCACTGAAGGCGTGTTCATGTGTGGTCTTGCTCATAACCCTAAGTTCATTGAGGAAACTATTGCCCAAGCTAAGGCGGCTGCATCTAGGGCTTGTACCATCTTATCTAAGGACGTAATTGAAGCGGGAGGATTAGTCTCGCTTGTCGATGAGAACAAGTGTAATGGTTGCGGCGTTTGTACATTGATTTGTCCGTTCCAAGCGATAGACATTGATACCGAAAAGAAGGTAGCTATGGTTAATGAGGTTCTATGCAAGGGGTGTGGAGCCTGTGTTTCCTCCTGTATATGTGGGGCCATGAATATGAAGGGATTCAGTAATGCCCAGATTTTGGCCATAATTAATGCCTCTTAGGGCTGTAATAAGCCCTTGGAAATTAAGATAATGGGTATAAACAAAATGCAACAGCCTGGTCAAAAGGTAGATGGGTGGAAACCCAGAATAATCGCCTTTCTCTGTAATTGGTGTAGTTATGCCGGCGCAGACTTAGCCGGGGTAAGTCGACTTCAATACCCTCCCAATACTCGGATTATCCGTGTTCCCTGCTCAAGTAGAATAAGTCCGCTGCTTATCTTAAAAAGCTTGCAACATGGCGTCGATGGCGTCCTTGTTTCAGGATGCCGCCCCGGTGATTGCCACTATATCAGTGGTAATTATGTAGCCAGAAGGAAGTTCGCCATTCTGAATAATCTCCTTGAATACCTAGGTATTGAGAAAGGGCGAGTTCATTTTGCCTGGGTATCTGCTGCCGAAGGGAAAAGGTTTGCTGAGCTTATAAAAGAGATTACTGAGGAAGTTAGGGCTTTAGGACCAGCAAAGGAGTTGGTTAAAAAGCAGGATTAAGGTGAGCCTATGCCGGATACATCGGTTATGATAAGAGATACTGCCAAGAAATTGCTTGTCGAGAAGAGGGTTGACCTCATAATTGGCTTTGAAAGGGGTACCCTCCCTCTGCGTAGCACTCCTTGTTTTGTTAGGCGAAGCGTGGAAGCAGAAAAGCTTATTTGGAATGCGAGTTGTGAGAACAATCTCGCCAGGTATCTACGGAAGAGAAAGGAGAAGGTTGGCATTGTTGCCAAAGGCTGTGATACTCGCTCAATAATTAGCCTCATTAAAGAGAAGCAGGTGGCTAGGGAGCAAGTGTTCATTATTGGTGTTCCATGCCACGGGATGATTGATAGGAGAAAGATAGAAGCCAAATTGGACGGGAGGGAAATTCTAGAAGCTGATGAGGTAAGTGAAAAGGTCATCCTTAAAGGCCATGACTTTACCGAGATTGTAGCCAAGGAAGAATTTCTTCATAACTCCTGTAACACCTGTAACTATAGGAATCCGGTAATATATGATGTCCTAATCGGAGACAAGGTAGAAGAAAACCGGGGAATTGATGAATATGGAGAAGTGAAAGAGTTTGAAGCCCAATCTGCTGATAGGAGATGGCAAAGTTTCACCAACGAAGTTAGTAAATGTATTAGATGCTATGCCTGTAGGAATGCTTGCCCTTTATGCTATTGCCAGGAGTGCTTTGTAGATAGCTCCCAGCCTCGATGGATTGGGAAGACCACTAATCTTAGCGATACTTCAATCTTTCATATTGTTCGTGCCTTTCACACCGCGGGTCGTTGTGTTGATTGTGGTGCCTGTGACCGAGCCTGCCCAATGGGCATTGATATCAGAAAGCTTACCAAGAAGATAGAAAAGGATGTTAAAGAGCTATTCCACTACCAAGCAGGAGTAAATCTTGAGGATGTACCACCTTTGGCCACCTTTAACCTAGGTGACCCTCAAGAATTCATAAAGTAAATATTCCCAACCGTGAAGGTGACTAATGAAAGAAATGAAAATTGCTAAAAATGAGCTGGTTAGCTTCCTGGATAGCTTAATCAGTGAGTATAAGGTATTTGCTCCGGTGAAAAGGGACGGCTTTGTTGTATTCCAAGAGATTTATTCAGGTAGTGAAGCCCTGCTCGTTTATGCTAACTCCAAGAAACCACCCAAGGAAATTCTCTTCCCTCAGTCCGAGGTATTGTTTACTTACCGGTTAGGTGGAGAAGGATTAGGGATAGAAGAACCTACCTTTAAAGATAAGCAGATGGTAATCTTTGGCATCCGCCCTTGTGATGCCAAAAGCCTTGTTATTCTTGATGATATATTTAATAGCCAAGTGTATAAAGATGTCTACTATATAGCTAAAAGAGAAAAGACGTTGGTCATTGCCATAGGTTGTAACCGACCAAGCAGCACCTGTTTCTGCACCTCTTTAGGCGGAGGTCCCTTCTCCCCAGACGGCTCAGACCTGCTTCTGGTAGATATCGATCATGAGTATGTGGTTCAAGCAGTTACTGAGAAGGGCAAACAGTTTCTTAAAAAACATAGCGAATTTAAGAAAGTAGAAGAACATAGTTTGTCCTTAATGCGAAGCGTTATAGAGACAGCGGGAGTCTTAATTAAATCCAAAGTAGAGACGGGAGAGATAAAGAAGAAATTGGATGTGATGTTTGATGACCCTTTCTGGGACTGGCTGCACGAGAAGTGCCTCGACTGTGCCGTTTGTACTTATCTTTGTCCCACCTGTCATTGCTTTGATATAACTGATGAAGCTTTAGACCAAAGGGGGGAAAGGGTTCGCATCTGGGATTCTTGTGCCTTTCCCATGTTCACCCTGGAAGCATCAGGGGTTAATCCCAGACCCACCAGCAAGGAAAGGACGAGACAAAGAATAATGCATAAGTTTAAGTATTTTGTAGATAACCACGATATGGCGGCCTGCGTGGGGTGTGGCCGATGTATTAAAGAGTGTCCGGTGAATCTAGATATACGGACAGTGCTAAATAGCATATTAAATCGATAGGAAATAGGGTAGAGATGAAGAATCCATATTTACCATTAGCCATGAGGACGGAAAAGATTGTCATTGAAACCGACGACAAGAATATAAAGACGTTCAGCCTCAGTTTCCTCAATGAGGAGGATGAAAGTAGTTTTAACTACCTGCCAGGTCAGTTTGTCCAGTTATCCGTTTTAAGTGAAGGGGAAGCCCCCTTTGGTATAGCCTCTTCCCCAACCCAACCAGGGGAGCTTGAGTTTACGGTGAACAAGATAGGGGTGTTAACTACGGCACTCCACAACTTGGAGAAAGGAGCAATAATCGGGATAAGAGGTCCTCTCGGAAATTGCTTCCCTATAGAGGCGTTTGAAGGCAAGAATATAGTTATTGTTAGTGGCGGATTTGCCTTTACCACCTTACGCTCTCTCCTAAAATACATTTTGTATGAGGAGAACAGGAGCAAGTTTGGCAATGTCACCGTTATCTATGGGGCTAGACGCCCGGGCTTGCTACTTTATAAGGACGAACTTAAAGAATGGGAAGTAAGGCCTGACCTTGACGTACATCTTACCGTCGATCGGGCAGACGACGGCTGGCGTGGAAAAGTGGGAGTCGTCCCCAACGTTATCAAAGAGGTTGCCCCCAGCCCGGAGAATGCATATACTGTGGTTTGCGGTCCGCCAATCATGATAAAGTTGACCTTGCCCGTTCTTAGACAACTTGGGTTTCCACCGGAGAGGATTATCCTATCATTGGAGATGAAAATGAAATGCGGGATAGGAATGTGCGGAAGGTGCAACATAGGCAACAAATATGTTTGCAAAGACGGGCCCATATTCACTCTAGCCCATTTAAATGAGTTGTCTGGCGAATATAAGCCAGGTGGCAGAAACTTTGAAACAAAAAAGTAATAGCAGGGGGTTAAAGTTGGAACCAATATCGGTAAATAAGCTGGATGCTAAATTCAGGGAAGGGATTTTGGCACGGATGGAAGGTGAAGACCTAAAGCGTTGCCTGGGGTGCGGAACATGCTCTGCTGGCTGCTTGGTTAGAGAGGTCGACAAGAACTATAATCCGCGGCAGATAGCCCGCCGTGTTTTATTGGGGATGAAAGACTACTTTAAAGAGAAGCCTGAGATTCCCTATTCATGTAATCTATGCGAACTATGTCAAAAGACCTGCCCTTACGGAGTGAATATAGGTGAGCTGTGTTTGGTGCTACGTGAGCTGTTAGTAGAGGCAGGAATAGGACCACTTCCCGCACATAAGGTTATCAATGACGACGTGGAATGGGCCCTTTCTCCAACCTTCGCCTTGTCCCTTCCTGACCCAGATGCCGCTAAGTGCAAGAGGGCATTCTTCACCGGTTGCAATTTACCAGCATATTCGCCTTCTCTTACCATGGCAACCTACGATTACCTCAGAGAGAAACTACCCGGTACAGGAATTATCCTGAGATGCTGTGGTGCCCCTTATCATGGCCTAGGAGAGCATTCCCTGTTTAAGGAGACAATGGGAGGATTAGAGCATGAGATGAGCAAATTAGGGGCTTCCGAATTGATTGTGCCCTGCCCTGATTGCTATCGCACCCTTAAGCGCGCCACACCCAGTTTTGAACTGAAAACGCTGTATGAGGTACTGGTAGAAGTAGGTGTCCCTCAACTGCTCCAAAATGGTCATGCCACTTTCTCTCTGCACGATTCCTGTACGGCTAGGTGGGAAGCTAACTTTCAAGACAGCGTCAGGGAATTGGTTAAGCTTTCAGGCCATGAGATAGAGGAGTTACCACATTCCAGAGAGCTTACCTTATGCTGTGGTCAGGGAGGCTTAATCCTTCCTCTTAATCCCATGCGTGTATTCAGTTTAACTAAAGAAAGAGTAGCCGAGGCTCACTTTGATATGCTTGCCTATTGTGCTGTTTGCCGTGAGACCCTTTCCGTCCATAAGCCCAGTCTGCATGTCCTTGACCTCCTATTTAATCCTAACTGGGAAAAGGATATGCGGAAACCGCCTAACAAACCATCGGTCAGAAAGGATAACCAGTCTCTCCTTAAGTCATTATTGATGGAGAGAGGAAGGACTGCTTAAAGATTGGAGAGCCATCTTAGAAAGGGCATTGTTAGCCAAGGAGATTAAAAAATCTAAGGAGGTGCTAATGTGACCTGGGAAGAGATAAAGCTGCAGGTGAGCAATGAGGCAAAGCAGCTACTGGAGGAGAGGCATATCTTAGAGGATGAGGTGAGGCAGGTAATACACCATGCCGAGACTGAGGGTGAGAAACTATACCTTCCGGATGAAAACAGGTATCTGGCTAAATTGGGGATAGGGAAAGCGACTTTCTATGTGGAATATTCCATCGAGGACGGAAACTACATAGTCCGCTCGGCATATGCCCACAAGGCTGAGATAAAGGGGTGAGTGAAATGGAACAATGGCATTGTTTTAAATGTAAAGAGCCAATGGTTGAAAGCGATGTGGACATGGCTTATCTTGAAACAACCGGTGCTATTGAGGGGATAAGATGCCCCAAATGTGGTGCAACTTATTTGCTAGAGGAAACGGTGGTGGAGAAAGTGAATAAGGTTGAGGAGTTACTAGAAAGCAAGTGACTATATGGGACCACCAAAAAACCAGTTTTGTGGGAAAACATTCCTATCAACCAAGGAAAATTGCAGGACACTAATATGACTGAGGAGGCTAAGGAGTCTGCAGTTAAACTATACGAATCGTGTGTCTTTGACCAGTTGTTGGGAGAAACGCTGCGCCCCGGCGGGCTAAAGCTTACCGCAAGGTTAGCTGAGGTGGCTGGCATTAGTAGTAACTATGTGGTTTTAGATATTGCCTGTGGCAAAGGCACAACCGCCTTTTTCCTAGCTAGAGAGTATGGTTGCCATGTTATCGGCATTGACCTATCAGACAAGATGATTTCCACCTGTCGAAGTAGAGCTAAGGAGGAAGCGGTAACTGGCAGGGTAAGTTTCTTGCTGGGCGACGGAGAGAACCTGCCTTTCCGTGATTCCTCTTTTGATGTTGTAATATCCGAGTGTTCCTTCTCCCTCCTTCCCAATAAGGAGATTGCCGCCAGAGACATTGGGCGCGTCTTAAAATCGGGGGGGAAGCTGGTAATGACCGATATTATCCTCAAGGGAGAGGTAAGTAAGGAGCTAAGGAGCCAAATCAGTTTTGCCTGTTGTCTTGCTGGCGCCCGGCGAGCCGAGGAATATATCAATCTCTTTGAGCGGGTTGGGTTCCAATCCCCTTATATGGAAGACTATTCACACGAATTAAGGAAACTGACTTTCCAGCTAGCCATTACCTTTGGCTCTGTAGATAACTTCTTGGGTAGGTTGTCAGGGGGACCATGTCAACGGAAGGGGGCAGGAGATTCCGCTCCCTCTATCCTGTCCTACCAGGAGTTTCTCAGACTGGGAAGACCCGGCTATGCCCTAGTGGCGATGACCAAGATATGAAAGCATGGCCATTCTTAGCAATCACCCAAGTAGCAGAGGTTTAACTAAGGATGGGAGAATTACTAAGCGAGACAGAAAGTCTCTGCCCGGTATGTCTTAAGAAAATCCCAGCCAGGAAGGTAGAGGACAACGGGAAGGTTTATTTGGAAAAGACCTGCCCCGAGCATGGTGAAAGCAAGGTCCTTATCTGGCGGCAAGATGCCAGGCACTACCTGGACTGGACTATGGGCAGCGAGAAGGGTTCCGGTCCGCTTCACAGCTTTACCACCGTGGATAAAGACTGTCCCTATGATTGTGGTCTGTGCCCAGAGCACTGGACGCGAGCCTGTACCATGGTACTAGAGGTTACCCTAAGGTGCGACCTCAGATGTCCCGTTTGTTTCGCCAGTGCTGATGAGAATAGACAATATGAACCAGATATTGAGGCCATCCGTGGTATGTATGAAGCGGTCATGGAGGGGGTGGGCGCCTGCACCATTCAGCTCAGTGGTGGTGAGCCCACAGTGCGCCATGACCTGCCCCAAATTATTGCCTTAGGCCGAGAAGTTGGATTTAGCCACATCTTGATTAACACCAACGGGGTCAGAATAGCTCGAGAACCAGATTACTTACGGCGCATCAAGGACGCTGGTGCCAACGCTATTTATCTCCAGTTTGACGGGGTAACTGACGATGTTTACCGCTACACCCGAGGGCGAAATCTCTTCAATATCAAAAGGCAAGCGCTGGCTAACTGCGCTCTGGAGAAAATTGGGGTTATTCTAGTGCCCACCATTGTTCCTAGTGTTAACGACCACCAGCTAGGAGACATCATTCAGTTTGCCAAGAGTTGGATTCCCACCGTTAAGGGAGTCCACTTCCAGCCCATAAGCTATTTGGGTCGTTACCCTCACCCACCCGGTGATGAAGACCGGATAACCATCCCAGACGTAATTCGTGCCCTAGAATGTCAGACTGATGGTGAACTCAAGTGGCAAGATTTTCTCCCCCGCCACGCCCAGGACTCACACTGCTCGTTTTCTAGCTTTTTCATCTTGACCAGGAAGGGAAAGCTACAAGCCATGAGTAACCTAGCTCGCGGCAGGGTTACTGGCTGGGGTTCATACACAGAACCCCCTCCCGAGGAGAGTTCGCGCCGCTTTATGAGCCGCCACTGGCGACTTAATGAGAGCTGCTGCCAATCCCGGGATGCTGGTGACTTCTACAGCCGATTGCTAAACTATTACCTGACCATCACCTGCATGCCCTTTCAGGATGTGTGGAGTATGGATATAGATAGACTGCGCGGATGCTGTGGTCACGTGGTTACCCCCGGTAGGCAGATAATACCCTTCTGCGCCTATTATCTGACCAACAGTAGTGGACAGAGGCTCTATCCAGTTCCTTAGTAGAAGCAAAAGCTCTAAAATAAAAGAGGGAGTTAATGTATGGAAACCATTTTTCTGGAGCAGTGGCTTCACAACATAATCAGGCAAAAAGTAAAAGAAGACCCTGAATATCGGCAATTTGTAGGAAAGGAAAGCATCGACCAGTTAACCAGAGCCGATATAGACCTTTATCACCTTTTCAAACTCAGGAAGATAGTCTCCTATGCTTACCAGAAGAGCACTTTCTACCGCGAATTGTTTAATAGAAGTGGAATAAAGATTGACGATATAAGGTCCCTGGATGACATAGCTAACATTCCCCTCACTAATCCTATTGACATTGCCCAACACCCCTATCAATTTGCCTGCGTTTCGCTCGGTGATATTGCCCGGATAACTACTTTTATCTCTTCAGGCACGACAGGCCCCCGAAAGAGAGTATTCTGTACCGGGGGAGACCTCGAGGTGATGACTGATTTCATGGCGGCCGGCATGAGAACAGTTGCCACTGAGGGTGACGTGGTTCAGATAATGTTGCCTAGCGCCAGACCAAATGACCAGGCTGACTTGCTGGCCAACGGGGTAAGAAAAATGGGTGGTTTGCCGGTAATTTCAGGCACTAGCCTGAGCCCTGAGCAACAGCTGACAATTATAGGCCAGGCTCACCCAACCATCCTGTTCGCCTCCGTATCACGCATGTATCGGATTACACAGGAAACACGGCATAATCACGATTTAAAAGGAAAAGGTGTTAAGGTTGTATTCGTCACCTCTGAGTACCTATCCGACTCTATGAGAAGGCAGCTACAGGACGCCTGGAATTGTGATGTCCATGTCCACTACGGGCTGACTGAAATGGGGCTAGGGGTTGCCGTAGAGTGTCATGCCCATAACGGCTTTCACTTCAATGAGGCTGACCTGCTAGTAGAGGTGGTAGACCCTCAGACTGGCGCAGTGTTAGCCAATGATGAGGAAGGAGAGCTGGTCTTTACCACCTTGACTAGGGAAGCAATGCCCCTAATTAGATATCGAACGCATGATATATCTAAGTTGATTAGCAGTCCCTGTGAGTGTGGGGCAGCTACCTTAAAGAAGATAGCTAAAGTAACCAGAAGGCTGGAAGGGATAGCGAGAATAGGCGAAGGGGATGAAATATACCCGGCAATGTTTGACGAACTTATTTTTAGTATTCCAGAGGTCATTGACTATCAGTTGACGCTTGGCAAAGAAGGGGGTAAGGACATCCTTCTTTTTCGGGCTGAGGTTACCAAGGAGAGTCAGCATATCTGTGAGGCGATAGGTAAGGTGGTATTAAGCCACTCGCTATTCAGAAAATCTGTAGAAGCCAAAAGAGTAGCTTTACCCAAAGTGGAATTGGTAAGCCGAGGTACATTGAGGCGCTTAACCAGAGCCAAGAAGCTTATCATAGATGAGCGGCGGGGTAAATGCTAACCATCCTGAAGAGAGAGTCTTGTGGGGACGCGTCAATCGTTTAAACTGATAAGCTAACTTCTGGTTGTTACCTCACCAAAGACGTAACCGGGCGAGGAAATTCAGACGAAACCAAACCATACCGCTGAAACTAAGAATTCATCTACTCGGCGTCTTTTTTACGGCTGGGTGGTAGTCTGGGGCGGCTGGCCTCCTCCGTAACTGGAGTAGATACTGCTTTTCATTATTGCCCAAGACAAGGCTAACCCCTTCAATCTGAGCCAAC